>CAZCJB010000158.1:0-2248 GCA_964498795.1 uncultured Rubrivivax sp.
GCCAGCGTCATCCACAGCCAGCGGCGGATGATCTTGCGGTACGGAATCTGCTTTCTAGCGAGCTTGGAGTGTGGAAGTTTTGACATTTCGGTCACCTTGAACACTTCATCAAGCAATTAACGTACCGCCAATTTTTAACCTCGACCTCGCCTGCGCAAGCCATGCAAGTCATTGATTTATCAATGAAAAATGCCGTTCCGTCGGCAGCGGCGGAGCCTGCACGAGACCTGCCTGCGGGCGAATCCTTCAGCCGCGTCATGTCTGAAGTGGTGGTGCAGTCGGGCGACACCTTGGTGGGCCTGGTCAGGGCGCACCACCGCCAACAAGGCCTTTCAGTGTCTGAGTCTCAGGCCTATCGAATGGCCTTGCGGGTGGCGGAGCGCAATCAAATCTCAAATCCCGATCAAATCACGCCAGGCCAGAAGGTCGACTTTTCAGCACTTCAGTTGCCGCCTTTAGAACGCACCCCGGCGGCCGTCTCCACATCCCAGGTCATCAACGAAAGAATAAGTGACCGCTCACAAACAATAGTAGACGGTTCCTCGCAGCTTCTAGACAAGACTTTGCAGCGGGCGGCGGACAAGGGCTTCGTGCCGGCCGACCAGGTGCCGGCCGCCAAAGATCGCATCTTGGCCATGGCCAACCGCTACGGATTTGATCCTGACGACTTTGCGCGCCTCACCCTGATGGAAAGCGGGGGCATGAACCCCATGGCCAGCAACGGTCGCTGTCACGGCATCATCCAATTTTGCGAAGGGGCGCAGCGCGGCGCAGCGGCCGTGGGCATGGCCCAACAGCCTCGTGCCATTTTGGGCATGGGCCTGCTGCAGCAGCTCGAGTTGGTCGACCGCTACTTTCAACACAACGGTCTCGACCAACGGGCCGATCGGTCCAGCAAGCTGTCGCTCGATGACTTGTATTTGACAGTCCTGCACCCTGCTGCCAAATCTGAGCCCCGCAAAAACGTCCCGCTCAACATCCCAGGCCCGCAGGCGGCGTGGCTGCATGTGGGCCAAGATCCACGCGCGCCCATCACCCGGGCCTCTTTGATCGCAGGGCTGCGCGACCATGCGGACTCGGCTTTAGATGCAGAGCGCGCGCCCATCAACCGCGCATCGCGTGTGGCTGCTCGAGCCTACGCGCAATCCACGGTCGCCTTTGCCGATCTCGAGCCCCTGAGCACCCGCCTGTCAGGCTGGACCCCCGCGGTACTGAACAACGGCCGCTTCAGCCGCACAGGCTCATGACAACCCAGAGTGTCATGACAAGCCAGAGTGCCATTGCGAGGGCCACACAGCCTCAAGGTGTCATTGCGAGGGCCTGAAAGGCCCGCGGCAATCCCCACCCCCCCCACACCCCACCGGCAACACCTTGCCGCTCACCCCCGAGCAGCGACACAAATTTGCCGCTCTTCCCAGTCGGGCCCTCCAAAAAGTCGACAACCACTCATGGCACGCGACTTGCACCTATCGACCCGAGTCATTTTTTCTTGAGTTCCGTCACTTCATATAAGTCATGAAATTGTTGGACAACGCATTCGGTATCCATGAGCAGGCGCTGCGCGTACGCACGACCCGCTTGGAAACCATCGGGCGAAACATCGCCAATGCCGACACGCCCAACTTCAAGGCCCGTGACATTGACTTCCGTGCCGTGCTCAACCGCACCATGGAAACCGACAACGTCATGGCGGCGACCCAATCCAACCACCTCACCCGTGGCGACATGACCCACCCCGACGGCATGAAATTCCGTGTGCCCTTCAACACCGCATTCGACGGCAACACGGTGGAAACCAGCGTCGAGCAGGCCAACTACGGTCGCGCCGCGGCCGACTATCAAGCCACGCTCAGCTTTCTCGAAAACCGGGTGAGCAGCATCCGCAAAGCCCTCAAAGGTGATTGACCATGTCCTTTGAAAACATCTTCGGTGTGGCGGGCACGGCGCTCAACGCGCAGATCACCCGCATGAACGCCACGGCTTCCAACCTGGCCAACGCGGGCTCGGTCGCGGGCACCGAAAAAGAAGCCTTTCGCGCCAAACGCCCCGTGTTCAAGGCTCTCATGGATGCGCAACAACTGAATGCTGCAGCGCCCTACGTCGGTGGCGTCAAGGTCGACCGGATCGAAGACGACCCCGCCCCTGCGCGACGCGTTTCCGACCCCACCAATCCGCTGGCCGACAAAGACGGCTATGTCTACAAATCCAACGTGAGTGAAGTCACCGAAATGGTGGAAATGATGGCGGC
>CAZCJB010000158.1:2348-5193 GCA_964498795.1 uncultured Rubrivivax sp.
ATGTCTACAAATCCAACGTGAGTGAAGTCACCGAAATGGTGGAAATGATGGCGGCCGCGCGCTCCTATCAAAACAACGTTGAAGTCATCAACACAGCGCGTCAACTCATGATGCGCACGCTCGACATCACCAAGGCCTGAAAGATTTCACCGCCATGAGCACCGACACCCTTTCATCGAGCTTGAACGCCAACGCGATTCCGCTCACGTCCTCCAGTCTGTTGAAGAACGTGACGCGTTTCGAGGACGTCAAGAATCAGCCCTCGTCAAAGAACGGCGCAGAAATGGGCAAGTCCGATTTCTTGACGCTGTTCACGGCTCAGCTCAAAAACCAGGACCCCTTGGATCCTGTCAAAAACGAAGCCTTCGTGGCGCAGTTGGCGCAGTTCTCACAACTCGAAGCCAGCACCAACATGCAAAACTCCATGACGCAGTTGGTGGACAGCTTGTCGGGCGAGCGCTTGCTCAGCAGCGCGGCACTCATCGGCAAACGTGTGGCGGTGGCCGACGCACCCGCTCAATTGCGAGACGGTCAAAACGTCGGTGCCACCATCAACCTGTCAGGCGATGCCAGCGGCGTGCAACTCAACGTGTACGACGCCAAAGGCAACATGGTCCAAGAGCTGATCGCCGGCGAGACGCCCGCGGGCAATGTGGACCTCACCTGGGACGGCACCGACCTGGCGGGCAATCGCCTGCCTGCGGGCCAATACACCTTCAAAGCTCATGCCGTGATCGATGGCAAGACCACGTCCGTGCCGGTCGAAACCCTGGTCAGTGTGACGGGCCTGTCCACCAGTGACATCAATGGCGCCGTCACGCTGCAGCTGAGCTCGGGTGGCACGATTTTGCTGTCCAACGTCAAACACATCACCGATTGAACCCCTGACTTCATCGCGAAGGACCTGAAACATGTCGTTCTATACCTCACTGACCGGTTTGAACTCCGCCACGGCGCAGTTGGCCGTCACTGCCAACAACATCGCCAACGTGGGTACGGCCGGTTTCAAGCGCTCGCGCGCCGACTTCGGTGACATTTTCTCCACCTCGCCGTTGCAAAAGTCTTCGAGCAACATCGGTCAGGGTGTGTCGCTCAAACAGGTGAGCCAAGAATTCAGCCAGGGCAACGTGTCCACGTCGGGCAACTCGCTGGACCTGGCCATTACCGGTGACGGCTTCTTCCCATTGAAATCGCCCGACGGACTGCAAGACGTCTACACCCGAAACGGTTCATTCACTCTCAACGACCAAAACAACGTGGTCAACTCCACGGGGCAGCGTCTGATGGCCGCGTCGGTGGACTCGTCCGGCAAGGCCGACTTGATGAACCTGTCGGCCCTCATCATCCCTCCCAAGACCTCGGGTCAGGCAGTGGAGACCACCAAGATCCAACTGGGCTTGAACCTCCCAGCCGACTCCTCGGTCATCAACGTCGATTTCAACCGCTCCAACCCGGCCACCTACAACAAGAGCACGGCGCTGACGGTTTACGACAGCGGTGGTAACGGCTACCTGGCCACGGTGTACTACGTCAAGACCCAAAACGCCAGCCAGGCCAGCCCCTTCTCCAAGTGGCAAACCTACTTCTATGTGGGCGACACGCAGGTCAAACCTGCCTTGCAACAGGCCACTGACAAAACGCTCAGCCCCTTGTATGTCAACAAGTATGGCGATGTGCGTCCCAAGAGCGATCCGTCAGTGATCCCAAGTTCGGGCACCACCGAGATGTACACGCTCGACCAACAAACCGACTCGCGTTCGTCCAGTGCGGCGTCTGTCACAGGCGCTGCCATCGGCGGCACCTACTACGCCAACGGTGTGTTGAAGGGGTTTACGGCCGGTGACACGCTCACTTTTTCCATCAACGCCGATAATGCCACCGCAGCGACGGACGTCACCTATACCTTGAAGGCCACTGACGTGGATCCTGAGGTCTTGGCGCGCAACCTCGCTGTCAAGATCAACAACGTCTTGGGCACCCAAGCGACCGATCCTCGCTACGGCATCAACGTCACTTTTGACGGAGACGCCGGCAAGTTCTCATTTTCATCAGGGACCACCGGCGATACGTCGAGCATCTCCATCACGACCTCGGCGGCCACCACCGCGGGTGCGCGGGCTCAAAACCTCTTGGGGCTGGCAGCCACGCAGTCCACGGCTTCTTCACCTGACGAAGCGGTGCGCGGCAAAGCCAGTTTGGCCGCTTCCCTCACCGGTGAAATCATCACCATCAACACCACCAAGGCCGTCAACGTCACCTCGTCCAACCAGAACTTCTTCGTCTCGGTCGATGGTACGGCTGCCAACGTCACCGTCCCCACCGGCTCGTACACGATGGAAAAGCTGGCTGACGTGCTGCAAACCAAGATCAACGAAATCGTCGATGCCGAGTCTGGGAAACAGGTCACCGGGGTCAAGGTCGCTTTCGATGCCAAAACCAAACAGCTGGTATTCACCACCAGCACCTCGGGCGACGGTGCTTCGATTCAAGTGACGGGCTCCTCCGACTGGGGCCTGGCCAACACCGAAATGAAGTTCGGTCAAACCACCAGCTGGATCAAGCTCACCCAGTACACCGAAAACGGCGCACTGCAATTCGTCAAGAACGGTGCGCAGACTGAAGAAGCGGGCGACCTGTCCACCAAAACCGAATGGTGGCCTGTGTACCTCGACCGCGGCGAGTTGAGCTTTGACCTGACCGGCAAACCCGTATCCCCGCTCAAGTCCATGCCTTTCGAAACGGCGTTCTTGGCAGGCGGTAAGGGCGCTTTGACCATGTCCATCGACTTCACACAGTCGACGCAGTACTCCAGCGCGTTCGCGGTGTTGTCGCAGTCGCAAGACGG
>CAZCJB010000159.1:0-5181 GCA_964498795.1 uncultured Rubrivivax sp.
CGGGCTTTCAAGCCGAGGGCGCCGAGGTCGCCTCTTCGGTGGTCGACGCTTTAAGCCTTGTGCAAGACGCCGCCAAGGTCTTCGTCATCGGTGGCGCACAAATCTACGCCGCGGCGCTGGAGCAAGCCGACGAACTGCTGTTGACTGAAATCGACCGTGATTACGCGGGAGACACGGTCTTCCCGCCCTGGGATCGACACAAGTTTCATGAGGTCCGTCGAGAAACTCTCCGCGCGACCCCACCCAATGAATTCGACATGTCCTTTGTCACTTACCGCAGGAGATAGCCCATGTCTGGAGGAGGTTTTCATGTCCATGGTCCACATGACCACGAGCTAGAACACGCAGCCCACCACGGCAGTGGTAGCAAAGATGGATTTGCAGGCACCATTGCCATGGCCACCGCCATCATTGCCACGATTGGCGCCTTGTTCGCGTATGAGGCCGGCCACACTCAAGCGCAAGCGGGGCTGTTCAAAAACAACGCGGCCATCAAGAAGACCGAAGCGTCCAATCAGTGGAATTACTACCAGGCCAAGAGCAGCAAGCAAAATATGGCCGAGTTGGCGCTGGCAGTGGTGCCTGACGCCAAAAAGGATGGCTACGCACAAGAAATCGAGCGCTACAAAAAGGAAAAAGCCGAGATCAAGCTAGCCGCTGAGAAGCTTGAGGCCGAGGCTAAAAGTTGGGACGAAAAGTCGGATCAGGAGATGCATCAACACCATCGATGGGCCCAAGCCACCACGGCACTTCAAATTGCCATTGCCTTGGCGGCGATCGCCCTGTTGACCCGCCGCCATTGGCTGGAGTACGGCATGTTCGGCGTGGCGGGCCTGGGCGTGGTGTTGGGCGCGCTGGCGTTCTTGCACCTTTGAATGGGCGCTTTCGTCCATGCAGATTGCTACCTGGAACGTCAACTCGCTGAGCGTGCGGCTGCCCCAGCTGCTGGTGTGGCTGGCGGAGCATCCGGTGGATGCACTGGTGCTGCAAGAAACCAAGCTCACCGATGACAAATTTCCCCATGAGGCCTTGAGCGCCGCCGGCTACCACGCCGAATGGTTCGGACAGCGCACCTACAACGGTGTGGCCTTGCTCAGCCGCCAAAAGGCGCAGGACGTGGTACGCAACATTCCCGGCTTCGCAGATGAACAAGCGCGCGTCATCGCAGGCACCGTGTCGGGGCTTCGCATCATCGGTGCTTACTTTCCGAACGGGCAAGCTCCGGACAGCGACAAGTTCGGCTACAAGATGCGCTGGTTGGACGCGCTGCGCGCCTGGGTGGCAGTGGAGTTGAAAGCACACCCCAAGCTGGTGCTGCTGGGTGACTTCAACATTGCGCCGGAAGATCGGGATGTGTACGACCCCGTGACCTGGGCCGGGCAAATCCATTGCACGCCTGAAGAGCGTGCCCACTTTCAGGGTTTGCTGGCCCTGGGGATGCACGACGCTTTCCGGTTGTTTGAGCAAGCACCCAAGTCATGGTCTTGGTGGGACTACCGCAACCTCGCGTTTCGCAAGAATCAAGGCTTGCGCATTGACCACATCCTCGTCAGCGAGGCACTTCGCCCCGAGGTGGACGCCTGTGCCATCGACAAAGCCCCGCGCAAGAACGAACGCCCCAGCGACCACGCGCCTGTGCTGGTCACACTGCATTGACCGTTCAATCGTCCAGTTTCAGTTCCTGAATCTTTCGGGTGATGGTGTTGCGCCCAATGCCCAATTTTTGTGCCGCCTCGATGCGCCGGCCTCGTGTGACCGCCAGGGCGGTGGTGATGAGTTTGCCCTCAAACTCTCGCGACAAGGTGTCCCAAACCTGGGTGTCTCCCGCCTCGAGCAGGCCACGCGCTTCTCGCTCCAGATCGACCAACCATTGGTGCGACACCGCTTGCCCGAGCATGGATCCACCGGGCGCAGCGGGGGCAATATCGTCGGTAGCCATGGGGGTCGGTGATTCTTGCGCCACAGCGTCCATGGCCGCTGAAGTCGTGCCGCGCACGGCCAACTCTGGCGGCAGGTCTTTGGGCTCGATCACCTGCGCCGGCGCCATCACGGTCAACCAGTGGCAAATGTTTTCCAACTGGCGCACATTGCCGGGATAGTCGAAATTCACCAGTGCCGCCAGGGCTGCATCGGTGATGCGTTTGGGCTCGACCCCCAGGTCTTTGGCGCTCTTGGACAAGAAGTAGCGAGCAAGTTGTGGAATGTCCTCTCGGCGCTCTCGCAGCGCTGGCAGTCGCAGGCGGATGACGTTCAACCGGTGAAACAAGTCTTCGCGAAACACACCTTGTCGGACCCGCTCCTCCAAATTTTGGTGAGTGGCAGCGATCACCCGCACCTGCGTGCGCAAGGCTTGATGGCCTCCCACGCGATAAAACTGGCCGTCGGACAACACCCGCAACAATCGCGTCTGCAAGTCAAACGGCATGTCGCCGATTTCATCGAGGAACAAGGTGCCACCGTCGGCCTGCTCGAAACGGCCACGACGCATGGTCTGGGCCCCAGTAAACGCTCCACGCTCGTGGCCAAACAATTCGGACTCCAACAAATCTTTTGGAATCGCTGCGGTGTTGATGGCCACGAAGGGGCCCTTAGACCCCAGGTCGCCTCGAGGACTGTGGCGATGCAGGGCTCGCGCCACCAGTTCCTTGCCAGCACCACTTTCGCCCGTGATCAAGACAGTGACATTGCTTTGCGACAGTCGGCCGATCGCTCTGAACACGTCTTGCATGGCCGGCGCCTGACCCAGCATCTCCGGCACTTCTGCGGGCGCGGAATCGCTGATCAATTCCCGCTCAGCTTCTTCAACTGCCCGCCGAATCAGCTCCACCGCTTTAGGCAGATCGAAAGGCTTGGGCAGATATTCAAAGGCACCGCCTTGAAAGGCCTGCACGGCGCTGTCCAGATCGGAGAAGGCCGTCATCACGATGACGGGCAAACCCGGCAGACGGGTCTTGACCTGCGACAGCAAGTCGATGCCGGAGCCACCCGGCATGCGTATGTCGCTCACCAAGACCTGGGGACTTTCGTGGTCGAGCGCAGCCAGCACTTCTTTAGGGTTGGAGAAGGTGCGCACCTGAAGCTGCTCACGCGCCAACGCACGCTCCAAGACAAAGCGGATCGATTGGTCATCATCAACGATCCAAATGGGTTTCATGTGAGCATTCTTTAGGGTAGAGGAATGACAATCTTGAACACAGTGCGGCCTGGCACGCTGGTGCAGCTGATCGTGCCTCGATGCTGCTGCACGAACGTCTGCGCCAGCGTGAGCCCAAGGCCCGTGCCCCCTTCCCGCCCCGACACCAAGGGGTGGAAGATGTGGTCACGAATGCGCTCTGGGATCCCTGGACCGTTGTCTTCTATATGCAAGTCCAATGCCAGGCGATAACGGTGCATCCCCACCGTGACTTGTCGATGCACTCGGGTGCGCATGATCACCTTGGCATCGCCCATCGAAATTCGGTCGGCGAGCGCCTGCGTGGCGTTGTGGACGATGTTCAAAACCGCCTGAATCAGTTGCTCTCGGTCACCTCGAAGCTCCGGGATGGAGGCGTCATAGTCGCGCTCCACCACCAATCCTTGAGGAAACTCCGCCAGAACCAAGGCGCGCACGCGCTCGCAGACCTCGTGGATGTTGAGATCCTCCACGACGGGCGATCTGCGATGCGGAGCGAGCATGCGGTCGACCAAGGACTGCAGCCGGTCTGCCTCTTGAATGATGACCTGCGTGTACTCGAGCAATTCGCGAGATTCAATGTCCATGGCCAGCAATTGCGCCGCACCGCGGATACCTCCCAGGGGATTCTTGATCTCATGGGCCAAGTTGCGCACCAACTCCTTGTTGGCCACAGCCTGCCCCAGCACCCGCTCCTCTCGATCCAGCCGGATCTGCTGGCGAATTTCGATCATTTCCACGATCACCCGATCGGGGCGGTCGGTTTGGTTGACGATGACGTGCACGGGCAAAGGCTCGGTGTGCGCCAAGGCCACCAGTCTCAATTGCCCGTCAAATCGCCCCGTGGCCACCTCGTTGGCTGCCACAGCCCGCAAGGTTTCGTTCAAGGGCGTCCGGTCAAGCATCCAGTCCGACAAATCGCCCCGTTGAAGCGACCGCCTGGATAAACCCATCGTGCCTTCAAAACTGGTGTTCACCCAGAGGCATTGACCGTCCGGACGCACAATGGCCACCATGGTGGCCAGCAGATCCAGCTCCGAATCTCCGGCTGGAACCTCATTCAGCTTGGTGTTCATCCGGGTGTGCGCGACAAAATTTCTCTTTTGAGCGCCGCGATGTCGGCTTCTTTGCGACTGATCGACAAACGCAAAGCCTCCACGCGCGCCTGGTACTTGGCCGCATTCTTCTCATCGGCCCGGCGCTCAGGCTCGCCTCGGTTGAATTCCTGCCGTAAGGCCGCCAAACGCTCCTCCTCACGAAGGAGCTCCGCCTGGAGGATGCCTCGAGCCTGTGCTTCGCGCTCCCGCTGAGCAGCGGCGTCTACAGGCGATAGAGATCCCGTCTTGCGAGCGGAGGCATCGGAAGACGTGCCACTCAACGAGTTCGCGATCCTGGAGGCTGCAGATGTGCGTCCCAAGGCCGAGCGCCCCGGCGCTTCACCCGCATTCAGCGGTGCGGCCTCAATGGAGCGGCACTGTTGGGCTTTGGCCTGATCGGGTGAGATCGCGTCGGTGTACAACACCGGTGGGCCCGGGCACCGGTACACCACCACGGTTGCGGTCTCTGCAGCTTGACTCGGGGCGTGCGCCGCCAGGGTCAACACCAGAGGAAAAACCAGACCCCATGCACTCGGGCCTCCCCAGACGACAAAGGGCGGCCCGAAGCCGCCCTCTTGGATCCGGTGGGGTCCGATCACAGGCTGTAGTACATGTCGAACTCAAGCGGGTGGGTGGTCATCCGGAACTTGGTGACTTCCTGCATCTTGAGATCGATGTACGCGTCAATGTAGCTGTCCGTGAACACACCGCCCTTGGTCAGGAACGCGCGGTCCTTGTCCAGGTAGTCCAGCGCTTGATCGAGGCTGTGACACACGGTCGGCACCTTCGCGTCTTCTTCCGGCGGCAGGTGGTACAGATCCTTGGTGGCCGCCTCTCCGGGGTGAATCTTGTTTTCCACACCATCCAGGCCCGCCATCATGAGGGCCGAGAAGCCCAGATAAGGGTTGCACA
>CAZCJB010000160.1:0-5170 GCA_964498795.1 uncultured Rubrivivax sp.
CAGGACGGGGCCTGACGGCCACCGCGCGCCGCGCAGGAGATTGCCGCGGGCCCTGTGGGCCCTCGCAATGACTACGCCGTCATCGCGAGGCGCGCAGCGCCGTGGCGATCTCCCCCACCGCTCCGGTCATTGTCGTCAACTCAAAAACCGCTGCGCCAACAAATCCCAATACGCCGCACCCACGGCCACGTTGTCGTCATTGAAGTCGTACCCTGGGTTGTGCACCATGCAAGCACTGGCAGCGTTGCCATCGGAGCCATCGCCATTGCCGATGAACAGGTAGCAGCCTGGCACCTTCTCGAGCATGAACGCAAAGTCTTCGCTGGCCATGAGGGCTGCGGCGGGGCACACCACGCGCGCTTCGCCCAACAAGGCCAATGCTGTGTCGTGCGCGAACGCCGTTTGGGCCGCGTCGTTCACCAAGACGGGGTAGCCCAGCTTCCAATGGACCGTGGCGGTGACGCCGTAAGTCTGCGCCACCGTCTGCGCGATGCTTTCGATGCGCTCGTGCAGCATGCGGCGCACGTCACGGTCTCCAGCCCGCACCGTCAACCCAAGAGTGGCCAAGGGAGGAATCACGTTGTAGGCCTGCCCCGCATGGAAGCTGCCCACGGTGATCACCGCCGTCTTTTGCGGATCCACATTGCGAGACACCACCGTTTGAAGCGCGCTCACCAATTGAGCGCCCGCCACGATGGGGTCGGCCGTGCAGTGGGGAAACGCACCATGCCCTCCTGAGGCCCGCAGCTCGATAGTGACTTCATCGCCGGAGGCCATCATCGGCCCAGGTCGCAAATGCAGATGGCCTTGGGGAATGCCCGGCATGTTGTGCATGGCAAAGATCGCGTCACAAGGGAACAGATTGAACAGCCCCTCATCGATCATGCGCTGCGCGCCGCCACCGCCGCCCGCCTCTTCGGCCGGCTGAAAGATGAGATGCAAGGTCCCGTTGAGCCCTGGATGACGCGCCAAACGCTGAGCGGCTGCCAACAGCATGGCCGTGTGACCGTCGTGACCACAGGCGTGCATGCGACCCGCACACACGCTGGCCCAAGGGCGCCCCGAGGTCTCGGTGATGGGCAGCGCGTCCATGTCAGCGCGCAGCCCCAAGCGCTTGGGCGAATCACCTCGCCGCAGGGTGGCTACCACACCGGTGCCGCCCGACCCTCGATGCACGTCGTAGCCCCATGCCTCCAGCTTGGAAGCCACCAACCCTGCCGTGCGATGCTCCTCGAAGGCCAGCTCCGGAAACCGGTGCAGCTCGCGGCGCAGCGCAATGAACTCCTGCACGTCGTGCGAGGTGTCGTTCAGCAGCGTGGTTGCTTCCATGTTATTGCGCTTCGAGCTTGATGGCCTTGGCGATGGCGCGGAACTTGGCCGTCTGGGCCTCGTACTCCTTGGCCGCTTCCGTCAAGGACAGCATGGCGGGCACATTGCCCCCAATCTTTTGCAATTGGGCCTTGGCGCTGGGGTCGGTCATCGCCGTCGTGAGTGCTTTGTTCAGGGCTTGCACGATGGGCTCGGGGGTGTCCTTCTTCACAAAGTAACCCGTCCAGGTGTTGAAGGCAAAGTCCTTCACCGACTTGCTGTCGTTGACGGCCGGATACTTCTTGAGGAAGTCGGCCTCCACCTTGCCCGAAGGTGCCATCGTGGCCAGGACCTTCAATCGGCCTTGATCGGCCAAACCGATGATTTGGTCGCCCACGACAAAGAAGGCCAGGTCCACCAGCTCTCCGCCCATGTCTTGCAACATCGGAGCGCCGCCCTTGTAGGGCACGTGGGTCATTTCTGCACCGATCAGATGCGCAAAATGCGCCCCCACCACATGGTAGAACGATCCGATGCCCACGCTGCCATACGTGAGAGGCTTGCCCGCAGCGGCTTGCTTCTTGGCCAAGGCCACCAACTCGTCGATGTTGTTGGCCGGCAGCCCCTTGCGGGCCAACACGGCCATGGGGAAGGCGCCAATCATTTGCACCATGCGGAAATCTTCGGCCTTGTACTTCACCGCCTGCAAAGCCAAGGGGGCCAAGATGAGCTCGTTGGGAGAGCCCTGGTACAAGTAGTACCCATCAGACGGTGAGTTCAGCACCTTTTGCGCCGCGATGGCACCGCCCACGCCCCCGAGGTTTTCCACGATGACCATCTGGCCGACGGCCTTGGCCAAAGGCTGTTCCACCACACGGGCGATCACGTCAGACAAGCCCCCCGCGGGGTAAGGCACCATCAGGTTCACCGGCTTGGTCGGAAAGTTCTGCGCCCACACCGAAGCGGCCATCAGGACCGACATCGCACCCATCACGAGGCCACGCAGGCCCTGGTTCGTCTTCTTCATGTCTCCTCCTGTGCCCTTTGGGGGCGGTTCATCAGCAACGTGGCCGCATCCTAAGAACGGTCAAATGAGAAGTCCAATGCATTATTTTTTGTTTTATGATGCTTTCGCCTCATCATTTAAGTGGGATGCACGGAAACTCACCATGACCTTGGTGCAATTGCGGCACTTCATTGGCCTTGCCGAGAGCGGCTCCTTCCGCCGCTCGGCCCAGGCCTTGTTCATCACCCAGCCCGCCCTCAGCCGCAGCATCCAATCGCTCGAAGACGACCTCGGACAAGCGCTGTTTGACCGCATCGGATGGCGCACCGAGCTCACGCCGTTCGGACGTGAAGTCTTGGCCCAGGCGCGAAAGCTCATCGCTGAGGCGCAGGACCTCAAAGACCTGGCCGACCGCCTGTCCAAAGGTCGGGTGGGCAGCTTGCGGGTGGGTTTGGGCTCAGGGCCAGGGGCTATTTTGACGGTGCCCCTGCTGCAGCACATGGCCATCCACCACCCGGCCGCACACGTCGAGGTCTCGCGCGGCCCCACCCACCAGCTGGAGTTGGATTTGCGCAGTCGCCGGCTCGATGCCTTGATCGTGGATTCGCGCTCCGTCGTGCCCACGCCCGACTTTCGCGTGGATCATCTGGCCGAGATTCGCGGTGCCTTCATGTGCAGGCCAGGTCATCCCTTGGCCCGCAAACGCGCAGCCGTGCACTTTGACGACCTGCGGCGCTACCCCATGGCCTCCACGCCCTTGAGCGATGAAGTCGCGCGTCTGTTGCTCGAGCGCTATGGGCCGCAGGCCCACCTGGACGATCTCATCACCTTGCGCTGCGAGGACATCGCACCGTTGATCTCCGTGGTGCGCGAGAGCACCGCGATCTTGTTGGCCGTGCGAAGCGCCGCACCCGACCTGGTGGAAGTCAATGTACGGCCCGCGCTTAACGCCACCGCCCGCTTCGCCCTCGTGACCTTGGCCGGGCGCTCAGAACCCGCGTTGTTGCGCGTGGCGCGCCGTCTGGCCACCGAGCGGCTGAAGGACTGAGGTCACACCCGCTCATACAAGGTCACGACGCAAGCGCCCCCCAGACCCAGGTTGTGTTGCAGAGCCAACCGAGCCTGAGGTACCTGCCGTGCACCTGCAGTCCCGCGCAATTGCTGAACCAGCTCGGTGCACTGCGCCAAGCCTGTGGCGCCCAAGGGATGGCCTTTGCTCAGCAAGCCGCCGGATGGGTTGGTGACCACGCGGCCGCCGTAGGTGTTGTCTTCATCGTCGACGAACTTCTCAGCGCCCCCTGGTGCGCAAAGACCCAGCGCTTCGTAAGTCAGCAATTCGTTTTGGGCAAAACAATCATGCAATTCCACCACATCCAGGTCATCCGGACCCACGCCACTGGCCTCATAGACTCGCCTCGCGGCGTCGCGGGCCATGCCCATGCCTACCACTTCGCGCATGTCGCGTGCCTCGAAAGTCGCCGGCCTGTCGGTGGTCATGGCTTGTGCGCGGATGCGTACTTGGGCGTTCAATCCACGTTGGCGCGCAAAGGTCGCCGAGCACACCACCGCCGCTGCGGCACCGCAGGTGGGCGGACAGGCCATCAGGCGCGTCATCACGCCCGGCCAAATGGTGGGTGAGGCCATCACCTCCTCGGTGGTGACTTCTTTGCGAAACACGGCCATGGGGTTGTGCGCCGCATGACGGCTGGCCTTGGCGCGAATCTTGGCAAACGTGGACAAGGGCGTGCCGAATTCACGCATGTGGGCATAGCCCGCTCCCGCAAAATAGCGCAGGGCCAAGGGAATTTCCGAGGGGCCCAACAAGTCGTGTGTGACCTCGTCAAAGCGGTCAAAGGGCGTGGGGCGATCGGTGAACTGCGCCCCCAGCGCGCCAGGATTCATCTGCTCAAAGCCCAAGGCCAGCACGCAATCCACGGCGCCAGACTCCACCGCTTGCCTAGCCAAGTACAACGCTGTCGACCCCGTGGAGCAGTTGTTGTTGACGTTGACGATGGGAATGCCTGTCATCCCCACCTCGTACAAACCACGCTGACCCGCCGTGGAGTCGCCATAGACATAACCCACATAGGCCTGCTGCATGTCCAGGTAAGACAGTCCCGCATCGGTCAAGGCCGCTTGCACCGCCCGCGCGGCCATTTGGGGGTACGGGTCGTGAGCGCCCGGTTTGGCAAACGGGATCATGCCCACACCGACCACATGAACGTCTTGTGCCACGGCGAGTCCTCCTGTCACGCTTGATAGGTTGCAGGCTACCATGGGCATCATGAAGATCCAAATCGAACCGGGTGTGCATCTGTTTGTGGACGTGGAAGGCCCGCAATGGCGGGTGGATGGCCCCACCTTGCGGCAGGTACCCACCCTGATCCTGATTCATGGCGGGCCGGGCTTTGACCATTCGAGCTTCAAGCCGTTCTTCACCGGCCTGAGTGACCTGGCACAGATCGTGTACTTCGACCTGCGTGGCCATGGCCGTAGCACCCCCAGACCTTCAGGCGAATGGACCCTGGATACCTTCGCAGATGATGTGGTGCGTCTGTGCCATGTGCTCGGGGTGGAGCGGCCCATCGTGCTCGGCCAGAGCTTCGGCGGCTTTGTGGCGCAGCGCTATCTGGCGCGTCACCCCGAGCATCCCTCCAAGGTGATCTTGTCGAGCACCACCCATCACTTGGGGCTGGCGCGCAAAGTGGCGTGGTTTGAAAAGCTGGGGGGACCTCAGGCCGCAGGGGCGGCCCACGCATTTTGGACCGACCCCTGCGCGGCCACCTGGGCGCCGTATGAAACCTGGTGCCGCCCGCTGTACAACACCACGGCACAAGACCCTCAAGGCGGCCAGCG
>CAZCJB010000161.1:0-3404 GCA_964498795.1 uncultured Rubrivivax sp.
TACCGCCTTGGGTAAGGTGGGCGTGCACGTCAGCCCACAAATCTTGGAGCTGCTCTGGCGAAAGTGAGACGGTATCAACCATACGTTATCAATGCTGAAAATTGTTTCTGGGCCAGCCACACACAGCAAATCACATATTGCGATTGATACTCGCGTGAAGGTCGTCAAACTTCTTGACCAAGGTGCTGAGCAATTGGGCAGTGTTTTGGGCCTTGTTCATGGAGCTCTGCAATCCGATCTGATCGAGTTGCGTTTCGTTGCCAAGAGCGTCGGTTTGGGCCTTGAGTTGGGCCTGCAAATTCTCCACCGCACCCAAGGTCATACGACCTGTCATGAAATCTGTTGGGCTGTTGTGAGCCCCTGTCAGGCATCCGTAACTCTGAGCCGTTTCGGCCAGTTGAATGTCTTCCAGTAGGCGGGCCTTGTCGGTGGCCGACAGCGTCGAATTGTTGTTCACCCACTCCCGCGCTTTGTCCGCGTCAAAGGGGTTGCAGTTCTTCCAGATGGCATCGTTGACCGCCGAAGCGTGGGTGCCATCCGCATGATCCGTGGTCTTGGCGCCAGATTTAAACTCCTTTTGACGCGAGGTCAGCAACGAGGTCAACTCACCCAAGCGTTTGAGTTCGGCGTTTTTCTCCCGCATCTCTTTGATGCGGTCCATGACCTGGCTTTCAAAAATCTGATTCTTTTCGGACAAGACCAGCATGACGGCGGTCTCTAGCGACATGCCCTCCAGGCTGGAGACCCCGGTGGTGCCACTGACTGAGTTGATCGTGCTCATGTGAATTTCCTCACGCGTAAAAGTCGCTGAAATCAGACCATCTGCCCAAGGCGACGTCGTGACCCGGTGGAAGCAGCTTTTTTAAGGCCCCGCCGCTCCGCTTCGGCGTCCATCTCGCGCTTCTGTTCGGCCAACTCGTTGGCCAGCTCTTCATCGGCTTTCGCGCGGAGTTGAGGGGTCATCATGGCGGCTGCGGTGCGCCTGACCCGCTGAGGGTCTACGCCTTCGGCCCGGCAGACCTTGTCAAAGTTTTGCATCTGTTCGGCCGCCGCGATGAGTTGGTCGTTCTGGTCGATCAGTTTTTGCAGGTCGGGGTCGATGGCGCTCATGCAATCCTCCAAAGGCGGAAATTGACAATGAGATTAACATCTCTTTGTTTTGCCGGGCAACCTGGGCATTCCCGCATCCCATTTGGGGTACCCCCTGTGGTGCCGGGGCCCGTCCACCGGTAAGCTCTCCTGCCCATGCTGCTGAAAGATCTCGCCACTTCCCATTCCATGAATCCGGCGCTGCGCCAACCTGGTGCAGCGCCGGTGCATCAGCACCGTCACTCTCGTGCCGGAGCCGCGGGTGCAGGCATCACCACGTTGGCACTTTCGGTGTTGGATCCCATGTCGGTGTTGACGAATGCCGCCGATGAGATGACGCAGAGTCTGTCGTCCAAAGTGCAGGAGCGTTCGGTGCGCGAGCGCCGGGTTTCGGTGGGCTCAAGCTTGGAGGAATTGTCGCGAGAGCGTCTGCTGGCTTTGATGAAACACCTGCAAGCCGGGCAAGGCGGCACGCAGGAGGGGGGTAACCCCCACGATCTGCTGGAATTGGCGCGTCGGATCCTGAAACAACCTGGATTTGCGCGACAGATGGTCAAAGAGCAAGGCGGTGACCCGTCGATGCAATACTTGACCCTGTTGGAAGTGGCCGAGTTGATCCGTGATGGCTCGGCCGGAGCAGACCCCGCGGGCCTGGCCTACCAGCTCGTGCGAGAGGCCGCAGAACAACTCATGGCCGAACACGGTGACTACGTGAGGGCCGACCTGAACACGGCTGAGGTCAGCGCGGGGTTGGGGAGTGCGCAGGAGTCCGCAGCGTTTCGAAGCGCCTACCGGGACTGCGTCTTGGCGTCAGAAACGCTGGCCGACACCTTGCAACATTTGCTCAAGGTGGTCAGCGCCGGAGAGGGCACCGACCTGGACAAGGTGCTTGAATCGATGAAGATCGCACTGGGTGCGGATTTGGCGGCGGCGCGTCCGTCCACCGAGAGCGTGAAATTGCAATATTTGGTATCCGACCTGTATCACTTGAAAGTCATTTCGACGGTCATTGACCATTGCGACAAATTGGGCAAGACCCTGCAGGTACGCCATGGACTGCCTGCGTTCAAGGCCTCCGCCCTGGCTTCGGACCTCGTGGCTCTCAGCAACGAGCGTTGGGTGGATTCTTCGCGCGTCGGCCGCTTGGCTGATCGCTACGGCGCACAGAAAGACCCATCTTGTAAGGTGGACTTTTTGTCGGGCGCCCGCGAAAGTTTGCGACAAATGCCTACCCAGGTGTTTTCCGCACCGGAGAACCGTCAATCACTGTTGGACGCGGCGCAAATGGCCATCGATGACGCCATCGATCAGGAGATGGGCGCGTGAGGGCTGAATACGCGGTCTCTGAATTTGGACGGGCCGTGGGCCTGGACGGCCTGACCCTGCAACCGACGGGACAGGTCAGGCTGGGCCTGCCCTCGGGCGAGTGGCTGGGCCTGGAGGAGCACGGAGACGATTTGTTGGTCAACCTGGTCGCCCCTTCGCCCTTCGTGCCGCCGAGAGCGCTGCTCAACGCTTTGCAGGCGTGCGAAGCTCGGCGCGCGGGTGCGGGACCCGCATTTCAAGTGGGATTGAGCGGTGAGGGCAGTGATGCCCACTTGGTGCTCGTCACCCGGATGCCCGCCGCATCAGCCGGCGCTGACGATATACACGCGGCGGTGGACGCGAGTATCGATTGGCTCACTCGTTGGCGGTCGCGCTCGGATGTGCAGGGTTCAGGGAGTCGATGATGGACTTGGTGTCGCGATTCAAGGATGTCTACGGGTTTGCGTCGGGCTTTTTTGGTCGACCGATTCAGGCCGAGCATTTCGATCTGGCCTCCATCTTCGGTCAAAGTGCCACGACGCAGCTGCCTCAAGAGCTGGATGTGGAGGCTTTGATCAACCCGTTTGGGGTTTCCACAGGTACGCAGGCGCTCTTGGCCCGCTGGGCTCAACCGGAGTTGGAGTCTCCTGACATTCGCACCCCCTTGGGTTTTTTGGGTGCGGTCGAGGCCAGTATGGGCACTTTGCGTGAAGCCGCCAAAACGGCTCAAGATCCAGCCCAGGCGACTCTCCTCAAGCAGGGTGAGCGAGAGCTGAGTCAATTCCACGCCAACGCCATGTTGGGGTGGGAGACCGCCAATGCCTTGCGCAAGGGCTGAGAGACGACAAGAATATGAGCTTGCCCGTGGATCAGCGAGATGCCCTGTCCGTGCTCGCGCGGCTATTCCTGACCCATGGTTTCGCAGAACGCGCGGTGCGACTGTATGGTGCCCTGAATGTGCTGGATCCTCAGGATCCTCACCCTCTGAGAGGCCTCGCTCTGGCGCTGGC
>CAZCJB010000161.1:3504-5095 GCA_964498795.1 uncultured Rubrivivax sp.
GTGGTGGATGTGCTCATTGGCTTGAACATGACGATTTCAGCCGTGCTGCTGATGGTGGCCATGTATTTGCCGTCACCGCTGGCGTTCTCTTCGTTCCCCTCGGTGTTGCTGGTCACGACGCTGTTCAGGTTGGGCATCTCCATTGCCACCACCCGTCTGATTCTCTTGCAAGGGGATGCGGGTCACATCATCGACACCTTTGGCAACTTCGTGGTGGGTGGCAACCTGGTGGTGGGCTTGGTCGTGTTCCTGATCTTGACCATCGTGCAGTTTGTGGTGATCACCAAGGGCGCGGAGCGGGTGGCCGAGGTGGCGGCACGCTTCTCGTTGGATGCCATGCCGGGCAAGCAGATGTCCATCGACGGCGACATGCGCGCTGGCACCATCGACATGGACGAGGCCAAGCGGCGACGAGGCATTGTCGAGAAGGAGAGCCAGCTCTACGGCGCCATGGACGGTGCCATGAAGTTCGTCAAGGGCGACGCCATTGCCGGCTTGATCATCGTGGCCGTCAACCTGTTGGGAGGGTTGCTGATCGGGGTGTTGCAGCGAGGGATGCCCGCTGGCAAAGCCATGCAGACCTACTCCATCTTGTCCATCGGTGACGGCTTGATTTCACAGATTCCGGCGCTGTTCATTTCCATCTGCGCGGGCATCATGGTCACTCGCGTGCAGTCGGGTGACGGCAGCGAACCCAGCAACGTGGGCAAAGACATCGGCTCTCAAGTCTTGGCCCAGCCCAAAGCCTTGATGATCGGTGGCTCTATCGCGTTAGGGATGGGGTTGATACCCGGTATGCCGACCGCCGTGTTTCTGGCGCTGGGCATTCCTCTGATCGGCATGGGTGTGGCCTTGCGTCCGCGTGCGACGCTCGAAGATTCGGCCCAGGCCATCAATGCCAAGCCTGGTTTGCAGCCTGCGGGCGGGGCCATCAAGCCCGCCCGCAAGGATGGCACCGATGAGTTCGTGCCCACGGTGCCGCTGATTTTGGATGTCTTCCAGGGGCTGGACAAGATCATTGATTCTCAGACCTTGAACGAGGAGCTCATCAAGATCCGTCGGGCTTTGTATTTCGATTTGGGCGTGCCGTTTCCAGGCATACAGCTGCGCTACAACGACAGACTGCAGGACGAGACCTACCAAATCGTCCTGTCCGAGGTGCCCGTGGCGCAAGGGCGTTTGCGTCCGGATTGGATATTGGCCCTTGAGTCAGAGCAGACACTGACTTCGCTAAACATCAAATTTGAAAAGGACAAACCTTTCCTGGCCGGCGTCGAGACCCTGTGGGTGAGGCACGAGATGGGTGATCTCATGACCAAGGCGGGATTGACCTTCAAGACCCCCAGCCAAATTGTGACTTTTCACCTGGCCAGCATTCTGCGCAAATATTCGCCGGAATTCATCGGCGTGCAAGAGACCAAGTTCTTGCTGAGTGCGATGGAACAGCGGTTCCCGGACCTGGTCAAAGAAGCCATGCGGGTGATGCCTACCCAGAAGATTGGCGAGATCTTGCAACGATTGGTATCTGAAGACATCTCCGTTCGCAATCTGCGCACCATCTTGGAAGCGCTGGTGGAATGGGGTCAAAAAG
>CAZCJB010000162.1:0-4957 GCA_964498795.1 uncultured Rubrivivax sp.
GTCGCCGCTCTTGGTCCATCCCCCCTGGAAGGTCTCGCGGGTCTTGGTGCGGTTGCCCCAATACATCATGGCGCTGGACGGTCCGTGGATGTACAGATCACCGGGTTCGCCGTCAGGCACCGGTCCACCGTCATCCCCGCGCAATTCAATCTCGTAACCCGGCACCGGCCAGCCCGTGGTGCCGTAACGCACTCGGTCAGGTCGGTTGCTCAAAAAGATGTGCAGCATCTCGGTGGATCCGATGCCATCCACAATGTCCACGCCAAAATGGCGCTGGAAGCGCTCGCCCAACTCTGCTGGCAATGCTTCACCGGCCGAAGACACGAGCCGCAGGGCCACCGCCTCGCGAGCCGGCAACGCTGGGTGCGCCAGCATGCCCGCAAAGCCTGTGGGCGCTCCGAAGAACACGGTGGGCTGATAGCCTCCCACCTCACCCCGCCAGCGCTTGAAGGTGGCCTCAGGCGTGGGACGCTCGCTCATCAACAGCGTGGTCGCTCCCACTGACATGGGAAAGGTCATCCCATTGCCCAGCCCGTAGGCAAAGAACAACTTCGCCGCCGAGAAACACACGTCGCTGTCATTGAGCTGCAGCACGGCCTTTCCGTAGAGCTCACAAGTCCAAAACGGGTTGGCATGCGAGTGCACCGTGCCCTTGGGCCGGCCAGTCGAGCCCGACGAGTACAGCCAAAAGCCGGGGTCGTCGGGGTGCGTGCGAGCGGGGCGAGGTGCCGGCTCGTGACCCTCTAAAAAGGCCTCCAGCTCGACTTCCGAAGGGTGCAAAGGTGCCACAGGGCGCGACACGATCACTTTGTGCACTTCATGATCCGAGCGGGTCATGGCCGCCGTCAGGGTGGGCAACAAGGCGCCCGACACCAGCACAGCTTGCGCACGTGAATGCTCCAGCATGTAGGCATAGTCGTCGGCAGTGAGCAAGGTGTTCACCGCCACCGGCACCAATCCCGCATACATGGATCCCAAGAAGCTCACCGGCCAGTCGCTGCAGTCTTGCATGAGCAGCAACACCCGCTCTTCTCGGCGCAGGCCCAAGCTTCGAAGTGCAGAGGCCATCCGGCGCACACGAGACTCCAACGCTCCATACGTCAAAGTGCCCTGGTCGTCGATGAAGGCGACCTTCGCGCCTCGCGACGCGTTGACCTGCAATAAATGTTGCGCGAAATTGAACTTCTCACCAGGGGGCGTGATTCCTAAGGCATCGGCGCTGGCTGCGGGGGCGGTCAAGGGTGTCTCCTGGAAGCTCTTTTGTATTCAATGCGTCACAGCGCAGACAGCACGTCGGTGCTGGCCTGAATGGCGCTGCGACGGTGGTAGAAGTTCAGCGCTCGCAGGCCGCCGAGCTCTTCGCCGCCGCCCGCGCGCCCGGGTCCACCGTGCAAAGACTGCGGCATGACATTGCCGTGACCGGTGTGCAAGGTCGCCACGTCGGGAGAGATGACATGCACGCGACCATGGCTGTCGGCCAGTTCCACGGCCGCTTGGGCCAGAGCCTTGGCATCGCTGCCATACAACGATGCCACCAAGGATCCGTCGCCGCGACGGATCAATTGCGCGGCATGCGCGCGATCACGATAGGGCACCAAGGTGGCCACCGGCCCGAAGACCTCAGTCTCGTGCACCACCGAGGCGGCGTCGCTGCCGGCCGCGCTGCGCGTGCCCAACAAAGTTGGTGCCACACAGCTTGCCACCGCAGGGTCTGCATCCACCCAGGCCTGAGCGCTGCCACCGTGCAGCACTTCCGCATATTGCGACAAATGCGCCAGCCCCTCACGCACGGTATGCCATTGGGCTCGGCTGGCCAGCGAGCCCATGCGCACCGTCTCATTGCGAGGATTACCCACCGTGGTCTTGGCCAAGCGCGCCGCAATGGCCTGGGCAACCGGCGCATACAAACCTTCGGGGACCAAGACGCGGCGAATCGCCGTGCACTTTTGCCCCGACTTTTGCGTCATCTCACGCGCCACTTCTTTCACCAGCAACTCAAATGCAGCACTGCCGGAATCTTCACCTGGCAGCAACCATGCCGAATTGACACTGTCAGCCTCAATGTTGACGCGCACCGAGCGCGCCGCCACCGCAGGATGCGAACGAATCACTTGCGCCGTCTCAGCCGATCCAGTGAAAGACACCACATCGAAAGGCTTCAATGCATCCATCAGCCCTGCAGAGCTGCCGCACACCACCGACAAAGCCCCCGGGGGCAACACGCCGGCGTCGACCACATCTTTGACCATGCGCTGCGTCAACCAGGCCGTGGACGTGGCGGGCTTGATCACCACGGGCACGCCCGACAGCAGGGCCGGACCGGCTTTTTCCCACAACCCCCAGGACGGGAAATTGAACGCGTTGATGAACAAAGCCAAGCCACGCACGGGAGTCTGTATGTGCTGCGACGCAAACAAGGGCTCTTTGCCCAGCCGTGCAGGCTCCCCATCGATCAAGAAGCGCCGATCACCCAGTGTCTCGCCCATCTTGGCGTACACCCCCAAGGTGTAAATGCCGCCGTCAATGTCCACCGCAGAGTCGTTCTTCACCGTGCCGCTGTTGGCCGTGGCAATGTCGAAGTACGCATCGCGATGAGACTGCAACACCTTCACCGCCGCCAACAACATCGCGCCGCGTTCGCGGTAGGTCATAGCCCGCAGAGCCGCCCCGGCATGCGAGCGCGCAAATTCGAAGCCCGCCGCCAAATCCAACCCCGATGCATCCACCCGGACGAGCTCATGGCCCAACACAGGGTCGTACAAGACCGCTCCGGTCCCGTGACCTGCATGCCATTGTCCACCGAGGTAATTAGGAAGAAGTTCAGTGCTCATAGAGTGTTCTTGAGTTGAATGCGCAAAAGCCGGCTGTACGTGATCGTGGGCAGACTCAAACCTTGGTAAATTGAATTTGACCTTGCGGCAGCAGGTACAGCACCAAGGCTCGACCCTGGCTGACCGTGGGGCGATGTGCGCTGCCCGCAGGGCAGACCAACCACCCTTGCGCGCGCCCATCGAACTTGGCATCGCCCTCCAAGGGCATGATGAGATCGATCTCACCCAAGGGGTGGGTGTGATGCGGACCGGCGATGTCTTTCATATCGACCACATCGACCGAAAATCCGTGCAGGTCGTCGGCGGGCTTGAAGATGCGGCCAAACCGGATTCCGCCGCCCTCTCGGTCACACAACCAACCCTGGGCCACGCCTTCCTCGCAAGACGCCTTCAATGCGGCAAAGGTCGCACTGCCCGGGCCGTGTTCGGCATTCAGCCAGGCATCCAACGCCGCATCCAAAGGACGACCGGCCAGCTGTGCGGTCAACGCCCCAATCTGGGAACGAAAAGCTTCGACGCTCATGACGGTAATGTCTCCTGATTGACCTCGCAGAAGGGACGCCACGCCCGCGTCCTTCAGCAATTTTTTGTATCTCTTGGCTTGTTTCATGCAGCCAGATGCAGTATCGTGCGCATCAGAACTCTAGATGCACCATCATCCCATGTCAAGCACTATATTGCCTGTTTCAGGGAATACCCTAGATTTTGACGATACCCAAGAGCCTGAGAAGGTGACCACCGAGCCCAGCCCGGTGGACGGCCCGAACCCGTTGTTGGTGGCTGTAGGCGATCGTGTGCGACAGCTGCGGTCTCGCCGTGGCATGACCCGCAAGGCCACGGCCCTCGCCGCTCAGGTGTCCGAGCGGCACCTGGCCAATTTGGAATACGGTCTGGGCAATGCGTCTTTGCTGGTGCTGAACCAGGTGGCGCAGGCCCTGCAGTGTTCGTTGGCCGAACTGCTCGGCGACGTCACCACTTCATCGCCCGAATGGCTGTTGCTGCGCGAGATGCTCGAGGGCCGCGACGACGCCACCTTGCGCCGCGTGCGCGTGGCCGTAGGCGACCTGCTGGGCACCGGGGGTTCCAACGATGCGCGCAGCCACCGCATCGCCCTGATTGGCTTGCGCGGCGCCGGCAAATCCACACTCGGACAAATGCTGGCCGACGACCTCGGGTTTCCCTTTGTGGAGCTCAGCCACGAGATCGAGAAATTTGCGGGCTGCAGCATCTCCGAAATTCAAGGTCTCTATGGGCAAAACGCCTACCGCCGCTACGAGCGGCGCGCACTGGAAGAAGCCATTCAGATCTACCCCGAAGCCGTCATCGCCACACCCGGTGGGTTGGTCTCTGATCCGGCCACTTTCAATCTCGCACTTGCCCACTGCACCACCGTCTGGCTGCAGGCCGACCCCGAGGACCACATGCGCCGCGTGGCCGCTCAAGGCGACATGCGCCCCATGGCCGCCAGCAAAGAGGCCATGGAAGATCTCAAGGGCATTCTGGCCGTTCGGGCGGCCTTCTACTCCAAGGCGGAATTCACCGTAAACACGAGTGCCGAGCCCTTGGAGCGCACCTTTGCGCACCTGAGACGCATGATGCGGAACGCGTTGGAGGTTTAGGGAAAGTACTAATGAAATTATGCATAATACTGCTTGCTATAGGAAGCATAGTGCATTAATCTACATCCATGGCTAAATCTTGACCCTGACTCCACTACATCGCCTTCCAGGAGACACCTCATGAGCAGTTCCCCCCGCGTGGACTACCAAACCAACCCTTCCCAGTACAAGCACTGGACGCTCAAATTCGACGGCGCCGTGGCCACCTTGGGTGCGGACTTCGACGAGAACGCCGGCTTGCGCCCGGGTTACAAGCTCAAGCTCAACAGCTACGACTTGGGCGTGGACATTGAGCTCAACGATGCCATCAACCGAATCCGGTTCGAACATCCCGAAGTGCGCACCGTGGTACTCACGAGCCTGAAAGACAAAGTCTTCTGCTCCGGCGCCAACATCTTCATGTTGGGCGTGTCCAGCCACGCGTGGAAGGTCAACTTCTGCAAGTTCACCAACGAAACCCGCAACGGCTTTGAAGATTCCTCCAAGCACAGCGGGTTGAAGTTCCTG
>CAZCJB010000163.1:0-4940 GCA_964498795.1 uncultured Rubrivivax sp.
CACAGTCGACGCAGTACTCCAGCGCGTTCGCGGTGTTGTCGCAGTCGCAAGACGGCGCACCCGAAGGTGAACTCATGGGCTTGGACATCAAGGCCGACGGTCTGGTCAACGCCACCTACTCCAACGGCTCTCAAGTGTCGCTGGGCAAGATTGTGCTCGCCAACTTTTCCAGCCCCACGGGTTTGCGCCAGGTCGGTGACGCCAGCTACCTCGCCTCGGCCACCTCGGGTGTCGCAAAGATCGGTGAAGGCGGCTCCGCAGGATTCGGTTCTATCCGTGCAGGTGCCACCGAGCGTGCCAACGTGGACTTGACGCAAGAGCTGGTGGATCTCATCACCGCGCAGCGTAACTTCCAAGCCAATGCCAAGGCCATCGAGACCAGCAGCACGATGACCCAGGCCATCATCAACATTCGCGCTTAAGCGGCAACGGCACTGAGCTGATATGGACCGCCTCATCTTTACCTCCAACGCCACCATCGCCGAGCAGGCAACGGCTCGGCAGGTGCTGGTCAACGAGTTGGCCAACGTGGCCACCATTGGCTTCAAGCGCAGCTACGACGTGGCCCTGCAAACGGTCAAGGCCGAGGGCCCAGGATTTGACACGCGCTTCCAAGCGCAAGCCATCGCGCGCGACCGCGTGCGCATGGGCTCGGGTGCGGTCATGGCCACAGGCAGGGCGTTGGATGTGGCCATGGCTCATAACACGGTCTTGGGGGTGCTGGCCCAAAATGGAGACACAGCGTTCACGCGGCGCGGCGACCTCAAAGTCGCGCCCAACGGCCAATTGGTCAATGGTTCGGGCCATGTGGTGTTGGGTCAAAACGGCCCCATCAACATTCCGCCGGGCTTGACCCCTTACGTCAATGAGAACGGCTCCGTCTATGGCATTGCTGGAAATGCGACCAGCCAAACGCCCGCCCAGCTCATTGACAACTTGCGCCTGCGCGATGCCAGTGCCACCGACCTGTCACGCCGTGAAGACGGTTTGTTCCAAGTACAGGGGCGTCCGCCCGGCACCGACATTGCGGCCACGAACACACCACCCACGGTCATTCCCAAAGCCTTGGAGGGCAGCAACGTCAACCCGGTGGAGACCATGACGCTGCTCATGGACCAGGCCCGCAGCTTTGAGACCCAGATCAAGGTCATCAAAGAGATGAAAGAGCTCGACACGTCGGGCGAATCAATGATGAAGATCAGCTAACCGAGATTCGAGATTCAAGGAGCACCCCATGGATGCATCAATGTGGATTGCCAAAACCGGCTTGGACGCGCAGCAGTCGCGCATGTCGGTCACGGCCAACAACCTCGCCAACGTCAACACCACGGGCTACAAACGTGACCGTGCGTCCTTCGAGGACATGCTCTATCAAAACCTGCGCAAACCAGGTTCACAGGTGGCTGAGGGCGCTTTCGCGCCGACGGGCGTGATGCTCGGTACTGGTGTGCGCATGGTGTCCACCGAAAAGAACCACAGCCAAGGCAGCATGATCCAAACCAAGAGTGCGTTGGACTTGGCCATTCAAGGTGACGGCTTCTTCCAGATCAGTCAGCCCGATGGCTCGGTGGCCTACACGCGAGACGGATCTTTCAAGCGCTCTGCGACGGGGCAACTTGTAACGGCCAACGGCTACCCCATCGTGCCGGCCATCACCTTGCCGGCCAACACCACCGGCTTGACCATCGGTCAAGACGGATCGGTTGGCGTTGAAACCGCTGGAACCTCCGGCACGACCGTGGTTGGCAACATTCAGTTGGCGCGGTTTATCAACAACTCCGGCTTGATGGCTGTCGGACAAAACATGTTGCGGGAGACACCCGCCAGTGGCGCTGCGACGCTCACCACGCCGGGTCAAACGGGCGCCGGCATCATCCAGCAGGGTTCGCTCGAAGCCTCCAACGTCAATGTGGTGGAGGAAATGGTCAACATGATCGAAACCCAGCGCGCCTACGAAGTCAACTCCAAAGCCATCTCTGCGGTGGACGGCATGTTGCGCTTCCTGAACCAAAACATGTAAGGCTGAGCCATGAAGCGTCTTTACGTTCTCGCTGCTTGGGCCATAGGCGCGGTACTCAGCGGTTGCGCCGCGGTGGTGCCTGCTCCGGAGGTGGCTGTGCAGGCGCCTTCCTACGCCCCGGTGTTGCCCGTCGAGCCCTCCAAGGCCCGCGTGGCCACGGGCAGCATCTTCTCGGCCAAGCATGCAGAGAACTGGCTGGGCAGCGGTCGTGCCTATCGCGTCGGCGACATCATCACCGTGATGCTGCAAGAAGACACCACCGCCTTGCGTCAACAAGATGCCTCCATCAAGCGCGATGCCAAGAACGACATGATCCCTTCGGGTTTCACGTCCAAGGTCGAGAAGGTCCCTGGCAAGATCCTGGGGTCTACGTTTGCTGGTGCATTGAGTGGCGTCAACCTCAACAGCGCCAGCATCTCCACGGGCGGGTCGGGCGCAGCCAACCAAAAAGCGTCATTGCAAGGAGCGGTCACGGTCACCGTGGTCGAGGTCCTGGGCAATGGCAACTTGGTGGTGCGCGGCGAGAAGCAACTCTCTTTGACCGAAGGCTCTGAGATTGTGCAAGTCAGCGGCATCGTACGTCCCGATGACATCTCACCCAACAACATCGTGCAGTCACGCCGCCTGGCCAACGCGAACATTTCATACCGCGGTACGGGTGACATGGCCAAGGCCACGACACCGGGCTGGGGGACCAGCTTGCTTCTCAAAGTCTGGCCATTCTGAGTCTGCTGAACCTCACACGAAATTCGCATCATGACCTCCCTTCGCACAGTCTTCGCCTGCATCACTTTGAGCTTGGGCATGCTCGGCGCCGCGTGGGCAGATCGTGTCAAAGACCTCACCACAGTGGCAGGCGCGCGATCCAATCAGCTCATTGGCTATGGCGTGGTCGTGGGTTTGCAAGGCACGGGTGACGGCTCAGACGTGACTTTCACTGGCCAAAGTCTCAAAGCCATGCTCAACCGCTTGGGCGTCAGCATGGAAGGCGCGCTGTCCGACTTCGTCACAGGCATCGATGGTGGCAAGACCGACTTCAAGAACGCCGCTGCGGTCATGATCACGGCCGAGCTACCGGGCTTTGCCAAGCCCGGTCAGAAAATCGATATCAACGTGTCGGCACTGGGCAAAGCTTCCAGCCTGCGCGGCGGCAATCTGCTGTTGACCTCGTTGCGCGGGGTGGACGGCCAGGTCTATGCCTTGGCCCAAGGTGCACTTACGGCCACGGGTGTGGAGGCCGGCGCCGCAGGCTCCAGCGTCAAAGTGGGCGTCACCACGGCCGTGCGGTTGCCCAACGGCGCCACCGTCGAGCGCTCAGTCGACACCCCATTTGAAACCTCGGACCACGTGGTGCTCAACACCCGCGAGGCGGACTTCACCACCATCACCGGCATCGTCAACGCCATCAACCGCGCCTTTGGTGATGGCACGGCCCGTGCGGTCGACGGTATGTCCGTGGCGGTGCGCGCTCCTGAAGATCTCTCGCAGCGTGTGGCTTTCATGAGCATGGTCGAGAACCTCGATGTGCAGCCGGGCGAGCCCAATGCACGCGTGGTCGTCAACTCCCGCACGGGCACCGTCGTCATCAGCCGCAATGTGCGCGTGTCCGCGGCCGCAGTGTCGCACGGCACCATCTCGGTGGTCGCCGTAGCGACCAACGAGGTGTCTCAGCCCAATGCCTTGGCCCAAGGCCAAACCCAACAGGTGCAAAACGCCAACGTGGCGGTGCAAGAGTCCAAGAACCCCATGTTCTTGTTCCAACCCGGAGCGGACCTGCGGCAGATTGTGGACGCTGTCAATCAAGTCGGTGCCACCCCATCCGCCCTGATTGCAATCCTCGAAGCCCTCAAGCAATCCGGCAGCCTGCGTGCCGAGTTGGTGGTCATCTAAGGGTGCGCCATGGACTCCACACTCACCGCCACCGTCAACACCTCGCTCAGCAGCTACAACGACTTTGAGTCTCTGGGGCGGCTCAAAGGAGCCGCCGCGCAAGACCCCAAGGCCGCACTGCGCGGTGCGGCCGAGCAGTTTGAGGCTCACTTCATCCAGCACATGCTCGAAGTCATGCGCCAAACCATCGACAAAGGCGAGCTGACCACCAGCAACGGCCTGGAGATGTACGAAGGCATGATGGACAAAGAAGTGGCTCTGCAAATGGTCAAGCGCGGTGGTATCGGTCTGGCCGATATGCTCGAAAAGCACATGGCCGCTGCGGCTGCGCCCCAGCCGGATCCGCTGCCCGCATCGCAAGCCTTGCAATTGCGAGCCAATCCGGCCCAAGTGATGCCCTTGTCGCCGAGTGTACCGGCGGTCATGGCCTTGCCCGATGCGCCCGGTCACAAGTCCCTCCCGGTGCCTGCTGTAGAAGGCACCGTCCCAGCGGCCTTGCCGGCTGATGGTGGTGGCTGACCGTGAGCGATCTGCTCAGCATCGGTTCTTCGGGCGTCACGGCTTATCAGCGGGCACTCGCAACCGTTTCTAACAACATTGCCAACGTCAGTACCGACGGGTACACGCGGCAAGATGTCTCTTTGGTGGCCAACCAACCCGCTCAGGTGGGCGGGGGCTACATCGGCACTGGCGCACGCTTTGATTCGGTCAAGCGTCAATACGACGCTTTCGTCAACGCCAACCTGCGCAACAGCAACAGCGATCTTCAAAGCCAGGCACCCTTGCTGTCTTACGTGAACCGGCTCATTGACGTGATGGGCGGCGACAGCATCGGCCTCACCATGGCCATGAACCGCTTCTTTCAGTCGGCGCGTGAGTTGTCCACCGACCCGGCCTCGGTCGTGTCTCGTACCCTGTTCTTGCGGGATTCCGATGGGCTCGCGGCACGGTTTCGCGAGCTGGCCTCACAGTTTCAATTGCTCGACACCGAAACCCGCCAAGCGGTGGATACCAACGTCGGCCAGGTCAA
>CAZCJB010000164.1:0-4913 GCA_964498795.1 uncultured Rubrivivax sp.
CTGGGTGACCCGATGGACATGTGCATGGGAATGATGGCGTCGCGCGGGTATCGTCACCTGCCGGTCTTGGCGAATGATCGAGTGATTGGGGTCGTATCGATCGGTGATGTCGTCAAGAAGATGATGGGTGACCTCGGTGAGCACGTGTCGTTTTTAGAGACCTACATCAAGGGTCATAGTGTCTAAGGCCGGCCAGGGTCAGCCAGACCGCTGGTGTCTCATCTAGCGAGGAAGATGCGGCCATCGCGTGCGATAGCTGGCCACCTTCTGTGCGAAAAGCTCGGGGTAGGATGTGAGTGGGTTGGGTGACAAGGTGCCCGCGTAGATGCCCTCTAAGCCATACGGCGCATGGCATTCGCCAGGACGGACGCCCACACAGGTTTCCAAGACGAGAAAGCGTCGGATGCCCTCTTCACAAGACGTGAGCTGAGGGTAGGGACGATGGAAGTGAGCCGGATACCACAAGTGAACGCGTGCTTGGTTGACCACTTCGACCGCGATGTTCAGGTCGCTCAGGGCAGCCTCTACCCGGGATTGAGCCGCACGCTCTGACGACTCGCTGAGATCGCTGTCGTCGAAATAAAAGATGTCGTAGTCTTTGATGCCCGCGGAGGGGGTCTGACCCGCTTGGAGATTCCAAATGGTTTGAAACAGGCAACCGGCCACCAACCAGGCATGGGGCAGCCTCAAGGTGTCCCACCGGGAGAGAATGGCGTCGTTGATGGGGTTGCGACAGATGTCGACCGAGAAGTGACTGGACATGCGACGAGGGGCCAAATTCGACGTCTTGCCCAGGTCGGTATGGGAGACTGCGTGTGGCGCGTTTGGCGACGAGATGCGCTCCATCAGATCAGTTTGAAGGCACTCGGGCCCGCATCGTGAAATCTTCGGTCGCAATTAGACCTTGCGGGTTCACCACAAGACGCAATTCGCCCTCGAAAGGCATTGCCTCGTTTGCTTGTATGGCCACGCTTACATCGCCATTTTCCCGGCGAGCAAGCGTGAAGGTGTAGGCTCCATGTTCGGTTTGCGGATGCTGATTTGCAAGCGGCAGACTTTCCGCGCCAATCCGGAACACCATGGTGCTGGCTTGGGATAAAGCCACGCTCACGAATTTGAATTGCTCATCAGTGTTCGCCAACGTGGCGATCCTCGCATGCAAATCCACAATGACGGGATCGTTGGATGCAGGGTTCATGTTAGGTTCGCGCTCGCTCAAGCCATGGTGCGTATTCGGGTCCAGTACAGAGCCGGGGGCTCCTTCCGCACCCTCGAAGACGAATTGAGTCGGTCTTTGCCATCGATGAATGTCTTGAGTTTGAGCGTATGCGTTGCTCTCGTTGGCGGTTGTACTGATGACCGCAATGTCGGCGGGGAAGAAGTCTTGCGCTGTCAAGGCATGAGTCGGATCTTGAATCATTGCCAGTTGCGTGCGCCAAGAAATGCCTTGCATCAGGCCCTTCACGAAAGATATTGGTAGTCCGCTGGAATGTAGAGGAGCCAGGTCTTGGATGGTGCGCCCTTTTTGCTGTAGCTGCACTTGGAGCTTTTGAGTGACGGCCTGAATAATGCGTGGTGCCAATTGCGGATCACCCGTCGAGGTCAAATCCTCAGGTGCATCATCGCCCACCACGGCCTTCCAGACTTGCGCATCAGTTAGCGCGCGCCCGGACACGCCTGGGGCATCGAGCAAGGCTTTTGTTGAGCTCCCCAGGAGATACACGAACGCATCTCCGAACTTGGGATCGAAGGATCCGGGGTGAGCCAAGCAATGCGCCATGTGGGCGCGTTGAGCCGCCTGCGTCAGCCCTGTCTTGTCGAGAGTGGCTTTGACGACGGTCGCGCGCTGGCGGGCTTTTTCCAATGACCCGGGGCGTTTTCCTTTTTCTATCTTTTCCGCCGCACCCAAGGTGGCGTTGATCTCCATCCGACTCCAGCTGGGGTCGTCTGCATGCGCTTTCCACAAGGCCTGTCGATGTGCCGCGTTAAACCGGTTCGAAAAAAAGTCATTTGAAAAACGGCGTGCGACAAGCTGGGTATTTTGCTGGTGGCCGCGGACTTTGAGTGCCAGGCATTGCATCAGCTCATCGGTCGCCTTGGCGAAGGTCATTTCTCGCGTTTGAACAGCATCGATGTCTTTACCTGGTACACCATACTTGCCAACGAGGTTCGGAGACATCAAGTCAAAAATACCGGAGAGTTCGTCCACCTGTTGGCTAGCGAGCTTTTGCAGCAAAAGTGCCGCCGAGCGTTGATCTAGCGAGGCCACCGATTGTTCAATGAGCGAATAACGAAATTCCTTGCGCTGGTCTTCGCTCTCAAATCCCTTTGCGAGCGTCTTTTCCTGCCTCAGGACGGAATTCTGGACCTCACGACCGACAGCGCGCAAGCCGACCATGATCGAATCCAGATTGTCATCGGCAGCGGCCTGAGCCAGGTTTTTAACCGCCTCCTTCAAGGGTGCCAGTTGGTTTTCGGGCAGGTTGATCGCTGGATTTGCGGGAGGCGTAAAGGCCTGAAGGACTTCAGGCCCATGCAGGTCATCTTCCACCGCGAGGGTTGCCAGGGCGTGCTCTAGGTCTCTGAGCTCATTGAGTGCAGTATTTGCCAGCGGCGAATTTAGCGCGCTCAGATCCATGACGGTGGCGCAATAGCCCGGGCCGTTAAAGGCGCTCAACAACTCATTGCGTCTTGACGCTGGCAGGTCTTTGAGAGCCTCAAGGCGTTGGGCCAGTGTGGCGGGCTTGCCTTGAAGAGCTTGATCCAAGAAGGCATGGGCAGCCACATCATGGCCAAAGGGATCGAGATTGACCTTGATCGGCAATGGAGGCCGGCTGACTTGATCGATGTTTGCGCGTAACTTCTTAAGTTCATCAGACAGCAGCGGGTTATCTTGAGGGGCCACAGGCAGTTCCCACGACAGTGCTTCAGCATTTCTTCGGAGTAATACCTGGTGGGCCAGAGAAGGCTCGGGGAGCGTATCAATTTGTTGTTTTAAGGAGTGCAGACGGTGTGTGACCTCGTCCATCTTGATGCGTTCGGGCACACTCGACAATTTCAACCGAGCGTCTTCTTTGACGGCGACCTGGGCCAAATCGTGGTGATCTAGTTCGCCTTCTGCAGCCTGAAGTTGACGTACTAGATTGACGAAACTTTGGGTCCCCAAGCGGTTGTTGGATCGACGAAGGTACTGATTCAATGCGTCCTGAGCGGCCTCCAGAGTGGTTGGCTTGTCAGCATATGCCGTGTTCAGCAGGCTGCTGACAAGTGCGCGAGCGTCTTGGGTGGCGGCATTGGCGCCAAACCAGCGCCGACCCAATTTGAGACCGTCCCTGTCTTGTGTGAGTTTCAAATAGCCCGACTTGACTTGACCTTTGTGGTCGACCAAAGAAAGAGCCATTTCGCGCAGACGGTCCTTGGCCTCTTGGTGGGCGCTTTGGGGATCTTTAGGGTTGAATGTAGGGCCGTTGGACTGACTACGCTGAATTCGGTCGTTTGTGATTTTCCACGCCACGATGACTCCCCTTTCACGCCTAACTTTAATCGACCTTTAACTCCGTGGCCAAAGACCGACACCGCTCCTACTGACCGCGGAGGTACCCCCCACACTCATGGGCGTAACCCCTAATTCGCGCTGTGCGGCAAAAGAGCATGGCAGTCCAATTCACCCGCTGTCGAACCTCACTCGATTACCACGTTCGCCTGCTTGACCAGCTTGGCAAACTTGTCGGTCTCCTCCTTAATCTGACGCGCCATCTGCTCTGGCGTGTTGCCCACGGGCTCTGCACCGATCTCCTCCATGCGCTTGCGAAACTCGGGTGAGCGGATGATCTTGATCATCTCCTGTGACAGGCGAGTCGTCACGTCCCTGGGCGTGGCAGAAGGAGCGAGCACGCCAAACCAGGTGCCGATGTCAAAGCCCGCCAGACCCGATTCCGCCAAGGTGGGCACGTCCGGCAGGGCTGAAGAGCGCTTGGCTGTGGTGACGGCCAAAGGTCGAAGCTTTCCGGCCTTGATGTGCGGCAGCACTGGGGTGATGGTGTCGAACGACACGCTGATTTGTCCGCCCAACAAATCGGTGGTGAGAGGGCCGCTGCCTTTGTACGGCACATGCAGCAAGGTCACACCCGTCTGATTTTGGAACTGTGTACCGATGAGGTGCTGTGCGGTGCCATTGCCGTTGGAACCATAGCTGAGTTCAGGCTTGACCCCTTTGGACTGAGCCACCCACTCAGCCAGATTTTTGGCAGGATGCGTCGCGCTGATGGCCATCACATTGGGCACCATGGCGATGGTCGTCAACGGCACGAGGTCAATTTGAAAATCGTAGGGCAGCTTTTTGTACACGCTGCTAGCAATGGTGTGATGCACCGCGCCCACCAGCAAGGTGTATCCGTCGGGCCGAGCTTTGGCCACCAGATCGGCCCCAACGGTTGCGCCGGCACCAGGCTTGCTCTCCACAATGACCGGCTGACCCAGAGCGGGCGTAAGCCGGTCGGCCAAGGCGCGGGCCAATACATCGGTGGTGCCTCCCGCCGGGAACGGAACCAACAGCGTCACGGGCTTGGTGGGCCAGACCTGCGCCTTTACCGTGCCCATGAGCAAGCCCGAAGCGGCCATGGCCATGACGACCGAGCGAAGGACGGTGAAGCAACGATGAGACATGGCGACTCCTGTGATATGAATTCGATGCACTGAGGCAAGCTCAAGACCCCTGGCGCCGCACCTGCTCGCACACGGCCTGTGTGACCGAGGCGGTGGTGGCGGTCCCTCCGAGGTCACGGGTGTGCAGTGATGGAGTGGCGGTGACTGATTCCACGGCCTGCATGAGTTGGCGTGCGGCCTCGGGCTCGCCCAAATGGTCGAGCAACATCACACAACTCCAGAACGTGCCCACTGGGTTGGCCAACCCC
>CAZCJB010000165.1:0-1124 GCA_964498795.1 uncultured Rubrivivax sp.
CTGGACAATCTGGCCAGCAATGCCGATGTGGTGGCGGGCGCTGCTCGCGGCATGAACGGCCTGTCGGCTGCCAACCTCCGTGGCCAAGGCTCGGCCAGCACGCTGGTGTTGTTGAATGGTCGTCGGGTCGCGGCCCACGGTTTGAACGGCGGCGTCGTCGATCTGAACTCCATCCCCATGGCGGCGGTGGACCGGGTGGAAATTCTCAAAGACGGCGCATCAGCCATTTACGGCACGGATGCGATTGGCGGCGTGATCAATTTCATCCTGCGCAAGAACTTCAACGGATTGCAGGCCACGGCGTTCACCGACAGGACCCAGCATGGGGGCGGCGACATCACCCGTGTCAGCGTGACGGGGGGATTTGGCGATCTTGACAAGGACAAGCGCAATCTGATCTTTGCCCTGAGCCACAGCCAGAACGCGGCCTTGCGCGGTGACCAGCGCGACTTTGTCAACACCTTCCAGCCCAATCGTGGGTTGTCGGTGGACACGCGTGGCACACCCATTGCCACGGTCTTTCCGATCGCTAGCTTGTGGAATGCCTTGAGCAACAAGTCCTCCACGGGCCCCATCCAGCCCGGGACCACCCAGTCCATGGGGGGCGGTATCAACATCCTTGACCTGCCCGGTGGCGCAGGATGCTCGTCTGTGGATGGCATGGCGCCCTACGACGAGGTGTTGTGGGCGGTACCCACCGCCAAGTGGGCCTGCGCCTGGGATACGGGCCGCGCAGCGGTGCTCCAGCAACCCGTCAAGAACACCAACCTGGTGGCCCGTGGCACCTTGCGCTTTGGTGAGCATCAAGCGTATGCGGAATTCACAGCCGCTCGGGTGGAGTCAGCCAAGACCTTCTCGGCCAACCAAATCTCCAGCAGCACCTCCACGAGCAGCATGTTCTACAACCTGGTCTATCCATCGACCGGGTCGTCGTACAACGATGTATTCAATAAGATCGTGGCGGTCTTTCCCACCATCGAAGCCAACCGCGGACAACCCATGGCGTTTCGCTGGCGCTGCATGCCCTGCGGGCCGCGCAAAATTGACACCACCAGCGAAACCCAGCGATTCCTGGTGGGTGCCGAGGGCCCGGTGTCGGTCCTCAAGAATTGGGATTACCGCGT
>CAZCJB010000165.1:1224-4827 GCA_964498795.1 uncultured Rubrivivax sp.
GCGCCTTTTGACAGCATCAACACCTTGAACGAAGTCAAGCGCGACATCCGGGCGGCCTTTGCTGAAGTGCTGGTCCCGGTGGTCAAGGGCCTGGAGGTGACCGGCGCGGTGCGTCACGACAACTACACGGGTTTCGGTGGCACCACCAACCCCAAGGTGTCGTTGCGCTTCACGCCCATGGACCAGTTCTTGGTGCGTGGCTCGTATGGCACGGGCTTTCGTGTGCCCACCTTCAATCAACTCTTCTTCGGCGTGACCGAGTCGCCATACAGCGGCAAGGACCTCGTCGATCCGGCCAAGTGTCCGACCCTCAAGGTGAGCACCACGCCCGGGTGCGAATCCATCACCCCGACCATTCTCACGGGCGGCAAGCTGGGCTTGGGGCCGGAAGAGTCCAAGCAGTCCACCGTGGGATTTGTCTTTGCGCCGAGCGCCAACTTCAGCGCCGGAGCCGACTGGTGGACCATCCGCCGCACGGGCACGATCCAATCTCTGAGCCTCACCGATTTGGTCAACAACTACGCGCTCTTCACCGACAACTTCATCCGTGAAGGAGGCGTGCTGACCAAGATCGATCAGCGCTGGGTCAATGCGGGCCAGACCGTGACCACGGGTGTGGATGTCAATGCGCGCGCCAGCGCCAAGGCGGTGGGCGCCACCTGGGGGCTGCTGTTTGATGGCACCTACCTGCTCGAGAAGAAGTCCCGCCTGATCGCCAGCTCGCCGTTTGGCGCCAGCGAAATCGCGGTCTTCACGCGTGCGGGGGACCTGGGCTTGCGCTGGAAGCACACCCTGACGGGCACCTACAGCCGCGGCAACTGGATGGGCAGCTTGAGCCAAATCTACCGCAGCGGCTACAAGGACTACGTGCTGCCGGGCGTGGCCAATGGCAGCATCACGCCGCCAGATTGGAACCCCAATGTGGCCGCGTACACGCTCTACAACGCCAGCGTCACATACACAGGCTACAAGAACACGGGTCTGACGTTTGGCATCAAGAACTTGTTTGACAAGGCGCCGCCGTTTGCGGCCGCCTATGACAGCAATACCGGTGCTGGCAGCTCCTGGGAGCCTCGTGTGGCCGATCCGCGCCTACGCTCCTTCACCTTGGCGGTGGACTACAAGTTCTTCTGACCCTCTCCCAACTTCCGAAGACCCACGGGGCCTCCACGAGAGGCCCCTTTTTCCTTCTGATCCGACGTGTTGTCTTTCTTGCTTAGACGATTGGCGCTGGTGGTGCCCACCGCCTTGGGGGTCACTCTGTTGGCTTTCGCGCTCATCCGCCTCATCCCGGGGGACCCCATCGAAATCATGGTGGGCGAGCGCCGTTTGGACACTCAAGCGCACGCGGCGATGGTTCAGCGCCTGGGCCTGGACCAACCGCTGCCTGTGCAGTATGTCCGTTACTTGACGGACCTGGTACAGGGCGATTTGGGCCGATCTTTGGTCACACGTGAACCGGTGATCGCTGAATTTCTTTCGCTGTTTCCGGCCACGGTCGAGTTGGCCTGCGCGGCCCTGCTCTGGGGAGGCCTTGCGGGCCTGGCCTTGGGGCTGGTCGCAGCCTTGCGCCGCGGATCCTGGTGGGATCAGGCGGTCATGGCCACCGCCACCATCGGCCATTCGATCCCCGTATTCTGGTGGGGGCTGGTGCTCATCTTATTTTTTTCGGTGCAGCTGGAGTGGACGCCCGTGTCGGGTCGCGTGGGCATTGAGTTTGATGTCCCCACGCGCAGCGGTTTCATGTTGATTGACAGCGCCTTGTGCGACGAAGAAGGCGCTTGGACCTCAGCCTTGTCGCATGTGCTGTTGCCCGCCTTGGTGCTGGGCACTGTGCCCATGGCCGTGGTCGCTCGAATGACGCGCTCCTCCATGCTGGAGGTGATGGGCGAAGACTACATGCGCGCCGCCAAGGCTCGAGGCTTCTCGCGGGCCCGAGTCGCGCTCGTGCACGGCTTGCCCAATGCCCTTTTGCCTGTGGTCACCGTCATGGGCTTGCAGGTGGGAAGCCTGTTGGGCGGTGCAGTGCTGACAGAGACGCTTTTTTCCTGGCCGGGCATCGGTAAATGGATCATCGACGCGATCGCGCGACGAGACTACCCTGTGGTGCAGGCCGGGATCTTGATCTCTTCGATGGTGTTCATCGCCGTGAACCTCACCGTCGACCTCCTCTACGGTCTCATCAACCCGCGCATCAGGGTGGGGGGGAGCCCATGACGAATGTCTGGAGCGCCTTATCGTCCCACCGAGGTGCTGTGTTGGCCCTGGCCTGTTTTTCGCTGCTGTCGGGCTTGGTCATCCTGGCACCCTGGGCAGCCGCTCATGACCCGGCCCAGCAATACCGCGACCACCTCTTCGTGCCGCCGGTGTGGCAGCCCGGCGGATCTTGGGTCTTTCCTCTCGGCACCGATGACTTGGGTCGCGATTTGTGGTCCCGCTTGTTGCATGGGGGCCGGGTGTCCCTGCTCATCGGCGTGACGTCGGTTGTGGCTGCCTGGGTGCCGGGAATCGTACTCGGCTTGTGGGCCGCGTTCTACCCGCGCGCTTGGGGACCGCTCGTTTTGCGCGCCATGGATGTGTTGTTGGCGGTACCCGGTCTGCTCTTGGCCATTGGGGTGGTGTCGGTCCTGGGTCCAGGGCTGCTCAACACGGTCGTGGCCATCGCTGTGGGATCCTTGCCCGGCAGTGTGCGCCTCACCAGAGCCTGCGCCATGGCGGAGCTTGCCAAGGACTACGTTCGAGCCACCCGCATGGTCGGGGCTTCGACGCAGAGATTGATGTGGGTGTCCGTCTTGCCCAATTGCGCAGCGCCGCTCATCGTCGGCGCGACCTTGAGTTTCTCAACCGCCATTTTGGAGGCCGCCACCCTGGGATTCCTGGGCCTGGGGGTGCAGCCTCCGACCCCTGAGTGGGGCAGCATGCTGTCGGCCTCACGCGACTACCTGGAGCGCGCCCCTTGGGTGGTGATGTGGCCAGGCTTGTTCATTTTGATCACCGTGATGTCCATCAATTTACTGGGCGACGGGTTGCGAGATGCGCTGGATCCTCGATGGAGAGGCGGCTCAGCGTCTCCGCGATACTCGTAGACTCTCGGCGCTGCGATACACGCGAACCTGCCCCCATCAAGGACGTCGAATTGATCGAGCACCCCATGACGCATGAACACTTGGCTGAGCGGCTGATTCAAGCCGTTCGCGCGCAAGATTTTGCGTCAACGGCGGACGCTCACCGTCAAGGCCAAGCGGTGCAGGCCTTTCCCTCCTTGGATCTGGCCGTGGTGGCGTTCCCAAAGCACTCACCCCCCGTGTGGGCCAATGTGATGTTTTCCCGGAACCACCCCGAGGGTGTGGTGGCGCAAATGCATCCCGGCGCAGGGTCGGTGCGCAATGTGCGCTACCTGGCCGATGTGCGCGATACGCAGGGCGTGTCAGTGGCGTGGCTGCCCGGTGCCGATTGGCGCGGCATGCCTTGGCGCACCTTGTCCGGTGATGGTCCCCACGAGGTGGTGGCGCCCTACCCGGCATCCTTGCTCAAGGTCATGGTCGCCGTTGGCGTGGGCATGGCGGTGGACTGGGGCTTGTGCCGCTGGGAACAGCCTTGGCG
>CAZCJB010000166.1:0-4774 GCA_964498795.1 uncultured Rubrivivax sp.
TTTCCATGCCTGGCGAAGATGTCCACGCCCAGCTCCGCTTCGAGCTCCAGGATGGCTTTGCTCACACCGGGTTGTGATGTGTGCAGAGCCTTTGCGGTTTCCGTCAAATTGAGTTTTTGGCGGACGGCTTCTTGCACAAATCGACACTGATGCAAATTCATTCGGTCCCCTGCAGGGCGTGGAGCGCGGCGCGGGCGAGGGCATCAATCACCACCGCCGATTCGCCAGCCGCCTGATGAAGATGCCATATCACGTCCGGGTAATTGCGCTTAAGAGTCTCGACGATGGCTGGCAAATCACGGCGCACATGACCTCCCGCACCCAGAAAGAGAGGCAACACCTCCACCTTCGTGGCGCCTCGCACCACCAGCTGTTCAGCCGCTTGCGGCAGATCGGGTGTCATGAACTCCAAGAACGCCAATTCGACGTCCACCGCAGGCATTGTCCTTCGCACTCGAGCGGCGACTTCTTGGAACGGGAGACACCACTGCGGGTCTCTCGCACCGTGCGCAAAGAGAATGAGACCTTGCTTGGTGCCCATGTCAACGATACCGAACCAACCAAAAGAATGCCCCCAGAGACATTCCGAGATAGATGAGACTGGGGATGGACGCAGCCATCCAAGGCGTCCAGTCACGCAACAAGCCAATGTGCCCCGCGAGATTGTTCAACAGCACAAAGCTGATACCCAACAAAATGCCTCCAAAGACCCGAAGACTCACACCCCCTGATCGGGCATGTAGGTAGGCAAACGGGAGGGCCAAAGCCAGCATCACCACGCAGGCCAAGGGATACAACGCGCGCCTCCAAAATTGAAATTCATGGCGTTGCGCGGCCTGTTCTTGTAACGATAGGTGGCGACTGTACTGCCACAGATCCCAAGTGGACATGGTCTCCAAGGGCAGAACGGCCGCCGACACCATGGCCGGCGTCAAAGAGGTGGCCCACTGCATCTCCTGCAGGTGATCGATGTTCACAGGCCCCAAGGGCCCTTGGGGCCACCGCACCTGCTCGACATCTCTCAAAGTCCACTCGCCCAACTTGCCGACCGTTGCACGTGCTGCCTGCAGTCGAGTGGCCAATCGATGCTGAGCATCAAACTCAAAAATTCGGATGGCCTTCAATTCACCCGTCGGCGACGCACCGCCGACATTGATGGACACGGCATGCTCGCCGTCGGGAGCCGCTCGGCGCTCCTTCAGCCATGCACCCGTTCGCTCCAAGGGCACCTCGCCCCGCCGCTCGGCTTTGAGCAACACAGCCGCTCGCTGTGAATGCGGTGCCACAAAATCGCCAATCAGCAACGTCCCAAGGGCAAAACCCATGCCCAGCACGCTGAGCAACCCTAACGCACGGCCTGGTCCCAGACCGCCCGTGCGGAGAATGGTGAACTCCGACGATTGCGCCATCCGCGCCATGGCGTAGATGGCGCCAATCAAGACACAGATGGGCATCAATTCGTACAAATGTCCCGGGATCAAGAGCAACACGGCCTTCGCGGCCAATGACACGCTGCCCTGCGAACGTCCTCCAACCTCCTCGACAAAGTCGATGAAGAAGAACAGGGACAGGAAGGCGAGCGCCACAAAGATGACCGAACCCACGATCTCACGGTAGAGCATGCGTCGCAAGGTCTTCATGCTCGAACCCTGGAGGCCATCCTCGAAGTCCAACCCATCCCGTAGTCCCGCCACGAGATCTGCATGACGGCCCAAATCAGCACGGCTCCATGCAACAAAGCCAATGCGGCAGGCGCTGACAAGCGTTGCGTCGCCACCCAACTCTGTGAGAGATTGACCAAATTGAGGTAGACGATGAACGTCAACAACGCAAAGATCAAGTTCCAGTTACTCGGCCGTCTAGGATTGGTGGCTGCCAGCCCAACACCCAGCAGCAACAGGTTGCACGCCGCAAAGCACAGCCCAATCCGCCAGGTCATTTCGGCCTGATACAGCGGTTCTGGGCTGCGCAAAAGTTCCAGGGATGCCACGGCCTTGGGAGGGCGCTCCTGGGCTTTGCGCACCCGACGGTCGTCCACGGCCACGCGATAGGTGTCAAAACGAGCGGCCGTGTGTTCGGACGTTGCGAGCCTGGTCTCGCTGCGTTGTCCGCTTTCGAGCACCAAGAACTTGCCTTCATCGGAAAATTCAATGTGACCGGCGCGGGCCGAAGTCACGCTCTCCACCTTGGGGTTGTCGTCCAGGATGAAGACGTTACGAGCCACGAGCCCATCCGGGCTGTCACGCTCGATGAAAAACACCCGCTGACCATCGGCCGATGTCTGAAACACGCCCGGTGTCACCCGAGACAGGTCGGACCTCTGCTGGTAGCGCTCCCGCAGTTCCGCGCTGCGCTCATTGACCCAGGGCCAGACCCAGAGCGTTGAGAGCCCGATGCCGACCAACACGGGCCCGGCGGTCCACAGCACCGGCCTCACGAATCGACCCAAGCCCAATCCGCTGGAAAACCACACGGCCATTTCGCTGTCTCGGTACATGCGGCCCAACACCACCACGACAGCTACAAACAAAGACAAACTCAGCACCAGGGGGAGATAGCCCAAGGAGGAATACCCCAAGAGCAGCACCACGTCTTCGGGGGACACGCTACCTCCGGCCGCCTGACCCAGGGTGCGAATGAGCATGAACGTGATCACCACCGTCAGGATGACCACCAAGGTCGCTGCAAAGCTGCGGCTTACTTCACGACGAACGGTCGAATCGAATAACATTCCGGCCATCTCAACGGATTCTCTTAGCGATCACAGATTCGATTATGAACTTCAACTTGCAACTGACGAACGCATCGGCTTTGTCCAAAGTCTCAACCGACACTTTGGTGGTGATCCTTGAGTCGAAAACACGGCCTGTCGGACTGGACAAGGCCACCGCGGCTGCGCTGGAAAGTGCTGTGGATTGTGGCGATTTTGAAGCCAAGGCTGGAAAGACCATCTGCCTGCATCGGCCATCGCGCATGGCGGCGACGCGCTTGGTGTTTTCGGTCGCGGCGGACCACTCAGCTCCTCAAGTGGCTAAGGCCGTGGTTGCCGCGATGTCGCTGCTCAAATCTGGCGGTGCCAAGCACGCCACCATCGCGTGGAGCGGCGCCTCAGACTTGTCATCGGACCATGTCCAGGCGATCGTCATGGCCGCCAGCCAGACCGTGTACCAATATCGGCTGACCAAGCCCAGTGCAGCCCGCGCCTCTCGCTTGTCTAAAGTGACCTTGCGCGTCGATGCGGCACTGGAACAGGCTTGCAAGCTGGGATTGAAGCGGGGAATGGCCATAGCCGAGGGTGTGGCCTTGGCTCGCGAGTTGGCGAACCGCCCTGCGAACCACTGCACGCCGACCCATCTGGCCCAGGAGGCGAGCCAGCTTGGCGAAGACTGGGGCTTCAAGGTGCAAGTATTGGACCGCAAGGATGCGGAGAAGCTCGGTATGGGTGCCTTCCTGGCGGTGGCTCAAGGATCGGAGCAGGCGCCGAAGTTCATCGTCTTGGAATACCACGGCGCCTCCGCCTCACAAGCGCCCTATGTGTTGGTGGGCAAGGGAATCACCTTTGACACAGGAGGCATCTCGCTGAAGCCCGCCCCTGAAATGGATGAAATGAAATTCGACATGGGTGGAGCGGCCAGCGTCCTGGGCACATTTCGTGCCATGGCCCAACTCAAGCCCTCCATCAACCTGGTGGGCCTGATCCCGGCCTGCGAGAACATGCCCAGTGGCCGCGCGGTCAAGCCCGGTGATGTCGTCACCAGCATGTCTGGGCAAACCATCGAGATTCTCAACACGGATGCAGAAGGGCGGCTCATCTTGTGCGATGCACTGACTTATGCCGAGCGTTACAAACCCGCGGCCGTTATTGACATCGCCACCCTGACTGGAGCTTGCGTCATTGCGCTAGGTCATCAACGTAGTGGCATGTACAGCACCGACGATGGTCTGGCCGCAGACTTGAGCCATTCGGGAGACCAGACGGCTGACCGTTGTTGGCGCATGCCTCTGGATGACGAATACGCGGATGCATTGAAGAGCAATTTCGCAGACATGACCAACGTCGGGCCGCGAGCAGGAGGGTCCATCACCGCCGCCATGTTCCTGAAGCGCTTCACCTCCAAGTACCCATGGGCCCACCTGGACATTGCAGGCACGGCCTGGAAGTCGGGTGCGGATAAAGGCGCCTCTCAGCCGGCATCGGAAAAAGGTGGCACGGGGCGTCCCGTTCCTCTCTTGTCCCAGTTCCTGCTGAACCGGGCCGAGTGATTCGGTACATGCCTTCCCCTCGATTGCCTCAATGACTCAAGTCACCTTTCACCTCGGTGCGTCGGACAAGGCGTTGTATCTGTGCCGCCTTTTGCGCAAGGCTTATCGGCAAGACGCGAGGGTGCGAGTTTTGGCGGATCAAGGCGAGCTGGCCCGCTTGGACGCCGCGTTGTGGACCTTCGACCCCCTCGAATTCATCCCCCACGCGCGTCTCGAGTCGACTGTCCCGCCTATCGGCGCCATGGCGAAAACCCGAATTTGGCTCACCCACCTGCATCAAGCCTGGCCCCAAGACATGGAGCGCGCCGATACACTTGTCAATATGACCAACGAGATCGCGCCGCAGGCTGCGGAATTCGAGCGGGTGATCGAGGTGGTTTCCGAGGACCCCTCCGACAAAGCCGCTGCGCGGCATCGCTGGCGGCACTACAAGGCTCTTGGCATGGACTGTCAGCACCACGAGGTCTGATTTCGGGTATCTTCGGGGTTTCGGGATCTTTTTCCATCTGTC
>CAZCJB010000167.1:0-4767 GCA_964498795.1 uncultured Rubrivivax sp.
CTCAGCTTGAGCTGAGGTCGCAACACATGAAGTCATTGGCCCAGCATTTCGTCGCAGTCGCCGCTGACGACCGAATTCGATGGATCGACGTGACCGCCCAATCTCTGCGGCTGGTGGAGTCGCCGCTTGACGTACGTGAAATCATGAGCAGCCAGCGTAAAGCCGGTGGGAAATCTTGGATTTTCACGTCGGCCACCTTGGGCGAGGATGACCGTCTCGATTGGTTTTGCGCATCTACAGGACTGGAGGATGCGGTCAAACTGAAAATTGCCAGCCCGTTTGATTTCGCAAGTCATGCGCGCTTGTGGATCGTCAACGATTTGCCCAAGCCAAGTGATCCAAATCATGCCACCATGGTGGGCGAGGTGGCAGTCCGATGTGCCCAAAAGCTCCGAGGCCGAACCTTCGTATTGACCACCACCTTGAGGGCCATCGCAAAGATCGCTCAGGTCATCGAAGGCATATCTACCGCCGGCGGACCGACCCTGGAAGTGTTGACTCAGGGGTCCCAGCCCAAGCGCGTCCTGTTGTCACAATTCGGCGACGGTGCGGGCAAAGTGTTGGTGGGATCGCACAGCTTTTGGGAAGGCATTGATGTTCCTGGCGACGCGTTGCAGTGCGTGGTCATCGACAAGCTTCCGTTTCCGCCACCCAGTGATCCCTTGATCGAGGCCCGGTCTCAACGGATTGAACAAGGAGGTGGAGACGCCTTCAATCAACTCTTTGTACCCGAGGCGACCATCGCCCTCAAGCAAGGGGCTGGACGCTTGATTCGAAGCGAGACCGACCGAGGTCTTTTGGTGATCTGCGATTCGCGCATGGCTCGCATGGGATACGGCCGGCGCATGCGTGCCGCGTTACCCGCGATGGCCCTGGTCTCAGACGAGCAAGAGGCTCACGCCTGGCTCGATACCTTGATGGGCTGAAAAAAAGACTCAGTCATCGAGACCAGAACTGCCACCAAGCGCCTTTTCGCTTGTCCCGATTTTCCTGAATGTAGAGGCTGTCGGGGTAGCTTCTCTTCAGAATACGGGCCGCATCGTCGCGCAGGTCCTTCAGATCCAAGAGCTCATAGCTCTCGACCAAGATGGCCATGGCCTCCTCGACAGCCGGCGCACGTTCGTATTCGGTGATAGTCTGTTTGGCTCGATTGGCTGCAGCCAGGTAGGCACCGCGACGCAGATAATATCGAGCGACGTGGACTTCGTGCGCCGCCAGGGAGTTAACGATGTAATCCATCCGTAACTGGGCGTCGGCTGCGTAAGACGAACCCGGAAACTGGCGCACCAACTGGCTGAAGGACTGGTAAGAGTCTCGAGCAGCACGCTGGTCACGCTCTGACAGTTCCTGTCCGGCCAAATTTCCGAACAGGCCTAAGTTGTCGTTGAAGTTGATCAAACCTTTGAGATACAGCCCGTAATCAAAGGCTGGACTTGAGGGGTGCAACTTGATGAAGCGGTCGATGGTGGACAGGGCTGCAGTTTTCTCGGTCCCCTTCCATTGGGCGTAGGCCAGGTCGAGCAGTGCCTGTTGGCCCATCAGGGTGCCCGTGGCACGGGCATCAATTTTCTCAAGGATCTTGACAGCCTTGTCATAGCTTCCGCTAGCGATCTCAGCCTTGGCTTCGGCGTAGAGTTTGGACAAATCCTCCGCAGGGTTGTCCTTGTTGGGCGAAGAACTGCATCCTATAAAGGTGCCCGCCAGGGCGCCCATCAGGAGCAGGCCGAGCCCGCGAGCGAAGCCGACCGACCTCAGGTCGCCGAACGTGGATGAAAATACCCGCAAAATGAAAGCCATGGGAAATTATAGGGACCCTTGCGATGTCAATGACGAAGAATGGGTTTCGGATACCGAAACACGTGCTTGGGCCGTTGACTCGACTGGACACGGTCAGCGTCTCGACAAGGTGTTGGCGATGGGCGTACCCGAATTCTCCCGGAGCTATTTGCAGCGTTCCATCATCCAAGGTCATGTGAGAGTTGACGGTGAGCGGGTCACCACGGCCTCTCGCAAGGTTCTGTCGGGACATCGCCTTGAGATTCAGTTGTTGCCAACGGCCGAGAGTTTGGCATTCAGGGCGGAGCCCATCGAGCTGAATGTAGTTTTCGAAGACGAGCATCTCCTGGTGCTCCACAAGCCGGCGGGCTTGGTGGTCCATCCGGGTTCCGGGAATTGGTCAGGTACCTTGCTCAATGGGTTGCTGTACCGCGACCCCAGAGCTGGAAGCTTGCCGCGCGCGGGCATCGTGCATCGTTTGGACAAAGACACCAGCGGTTTGATGGTGGTGGGGCGCACCTTGGCGTCCGTCACCGAGCTGACCCGTCGAATCGCAGCGCGAGAAGTGCACCGCGAATATTTGGCGATTGCCCACGGTGCGATCCACGACGATGCGGTCATTCAAGCGCCCGTGGGACGAGATCCCCGGTCCCGGACTCGAATGGCGGTGGTCCCGTCAGGCAAGCCTGCCCGTACCGATGTGACCGTACTGGCAGGCGATGCCCGCGTGACAGCCGTGCGTTGTCTGCTGCATTCGGGTCGAACCCATCAGATTCGTGTCCACATGGCTCACATCGGTCACCCCTTGGTCGGAGACGATACCTATGGTGGCAAGACCCTGTTGGGGATGACGCGACAAGCCTTGCATGCGTGGCATCTGTCATTGGCGCATCCTATTCTTGGACATGAGCTTCGTTTCATGCACGCTCCCCCTCTGGATTTTGAACAGGCCTGGAAAGCGGTGGCCCCCGTGGCCTGGTAATCTGGTTCGCCGACGGGCTACAATGCGGGAAAGCGGGCCAATAAGGCTCGACCAAGGTGGTTCCCCAATCAAATTGATGACCAGGGCGTGAACCTGGCGGGATCCGACCCACCGCGCGTTCCCAACCCGGGCGCGACGACCGATTCTTCGCTCGAGTGACTCAGGTCACAACCCGGTCGCAGAGTGTGACCACTCCATTGCATATTCGCAATTTTAAATTCCAAATTCCAAGTTTTGATGGGCATGAACACTCAAGAGGCCAAACGCATCCTTGAAACCGCGCTCATTTGCGCCCAGGCTCCCATGCCCGTTCGAGACATGCGCGCGCTTTTCAATGACCAGATAGGCGCTGATTCGTTGAAGGCGCTCCTGGAGGAGCTCACGTCAGATTGGTCAGATCGCGGGGTGGAGTTGGTATCGGTGTCGAGCGGGTGGCGCTTTCAGAGCCGGCCCGAAATGCATCCCTATTTGGACCGTCTGCATCCAGAAAAGCCACCGCGCTAGTCCAGAGCGGCTCTTGAGACCTTGACCATCATTGCCTACCGCCAACCGGTGACGCGTGGCGATATCGAAAATATTCGCGGTGTGACGGTTACGAGCCAGATCATCAAACAATTGGAGGATCGTGGCTGGATCGAGGCGATCGGTTACCGAGAATCCGCGGGTCGCCCTGCTCTGTATGGCACGACCCGACAATTTTTGGATGATTTGGGGTTGGAGAGTTTGGACCGATTGCCCGAATTGGACTTGCTGGGACAGGACGAGCCCGCCCTGGATGGAGGTGAGAGGCCCGTCGAGGACCTTACCTCTGACGATTCCCAGGCAGCTCTGCCGCTGCTCGACATACCATCCCAAGAGGCGCCTTTGCCCGACTTACCCCTCGTCCACGATGACCTCGCGCGCCCCGAGGCGCAGCCCTTGGAGCCAGGAAGCCACGCCCATGAGTCCTGAAGATCACAACCACCATCCCGAACTTCCACCGGCTGCGGGAGACGCTACCGATTCGGACGAGTCCCAAGCGCCCCGTTTGGAGGGGCAAAGCGGTGAGTTGGCCCCTGGTGCGGGTCGGCCGCGCAGGCGGCGCCAACGCAGAAGGGGTCGCCGATCGGGAGATTCGATGCCTGTGCAAAACGGTGAAGGCGAGTCGACTGCCGAGGGTGGGTCCGCCCTCAAGCCGGAACCGTTGGTGCCGGATGCGACCCCGCTTTTCACGGCCGTCGTATCGGGAGATTTTGACACGCAAGACGATGCCGATGCAGAAGTCCCAAGGCCCCTTGCCAGTGAAGTCGTTCTTGAATCTGAGGTGTCTGAAGAGTCTCAGGGCGCGTTGCCGAGTCCTGAAGCTGCCGATGATGGCCGGCGCGTATTGGCTCCCGATGTTGAGGCACCCAAACTGCACAAAGTGCTGGCGCAATCGGGTGTCGGATCGCGGCGAGACCTTGAACAATGGATCGCCGAGGGGCGAGTCTCGGTGAACGGTGATCCGGCGCATGTAGGCCAACGGGTTTCTTTTGGCGATCGCGTGGCCATGGACGGGAAGCCGGTCAGGATCAGGATCACGCCACCCCTACCTCGAGTGTTGGCTTACCATAAGCCTGCGGGTGAAGTGGTGACGCATGAAGACCCTCAGGGTAGACCGACGGTGTTCAGAAATTTGCCCCGTCTGGCTAGCGGAAAGTGGCAGTCGGTCGGTCGGTTGGACATCAACACCGAAGGCCTCTTGCTGTTCACCAACTCAGGTGATCTTGCCAACCGTTTGATGCACCCAAGGTTCGGTGTAGAGCGTGAATATGCGGCCCGCGTGCTGGGGGAACTGAGTACCGAAGAACGTCAACGCCTATTGGATGGCGTCGAGGTCGATGGCTACACCTCTTGCTTTCTTGGTATTGAAGACGGCGGCGGCGAGGGCGCCAACCGATGGTACCGCGTCGTTATCGCGGAAGGCCGATACCGCGAGGTTCGCAAGATGTTCGAGGCGGTGGGCCATGTGGTCAGTCGCCTCATTCGAA
>CAZCJB010000168.1:0-4742 GCA_964498795.1 uncultured Rubrivivax sp.
GTCCGAGCGGCATCGCTGCGATTGGGGTGGGACGGCCGAATCAGCCGCCAGCGCGTGTCGGCGGACCTGGAGTTGGCGCGCCGTCAATATTCACGCTACAGCCTCTACAACCATGATGAGCATGCCGTGCGCCTGGGCTGGGATTGGGAAACCGCAGGCCACCTGTCAGGCTTCTTGCGAGCCCAAGACCGACAGCATCTGGGCTCCTTGAGACCTTACGGGTCTTACGGGTCTTACGGGGTATCAGGCACAGAGGCTGGCACGGGAGGGCTGCCTGCCTCCAACCTTGAAAGCACCCGGCAAATTCAAGGCCTGGCGCGCTGGGGGCTGGCTTCGACCCAGGCGGTGGAGGTCAGCCTGGAAAGCCGGCGGGTGGAGAACTCGGCCTCCACAGCTCGAAGCAACGACTACCGTCAAGCCGATGGGGGCTTGGCTTGGCGTTCATCTCCGATGCGCGACTTGAGCTGGACAGTCGGTCTGCGGGCGACCCGAGGCACCTATCCGCATGCGCCAATCACGATCGGCCTCGAAAACACCACCATCGCGGATCATTTCCAAGGCCGTTACCTCGACATCACCCTCTTTTGGGCCCCTGGATCAGAGGCCTCCACCCATCAATGGGACGGGCGACTCAGCAGCGGGCGAACCACGTATGACGTGGACACCCAGCGCAACATCTCGGGCCTGTTCGGGCGCGTGCATTGGCGTTGGCGCCCCTTGGGTCTGCTCAGGCTGGACACCTCTTGGACGCGCGACCCTGGCCAAGATGCCTATTTCGCCACAGCCGCCGCTTCCGTGCCGCCGACGCCAAGTCCACCGCGTGCGTCGTCGATCGCACCGATCGAGGCCACTCGGCTCACCCACAAGTTGCAAGCACTCGTGAGCGCGGACCTCAGCGCCAAGACCCAACTTCAGCTCGGCGCCGCCTCAGTGAGGCGCTCCTTGGCTGGCATGCTGGGCACGCCCCACCCTGAAAACGGTCAGGACCGCAGCGCCTTGGTCAGCCTGGGTCTGGCCTGGCAACCCACGCGCAGCGTGAGCGGCAGCTGCGAATGGGCGCGTGAACAACGGGCCGGGGAGGCTCCTTGGTCGACTTCGTTCCATAACCGGTCGGTCAGCTGCCAGGCCCAGTTGACTTTAAAATAGCAAGCAGTTTCAGCCCTCTGCCGGGCGGGGCGCCCAGCAGGTCGGCCCCGAGTCGGCCTGCCCATGCCCACCATTTTGCTGACCGGCGCCACCGGCTACATCGCCTCGCACACCTGGCTGGCCCTGCAAGCCTCGGGGTTTGAGGTGGTGGGTGTCGACGATTTTTCCAACAGCGCTCCCGAAGTGCTGAACCGTTTGCGGGTTCTTTCGGGGCAGGAGCCCACCTTCGTGCGGGCCAATGTGTGTGATTCGGCTGCCATGGAAGCGGTGTTCATCCAACACCGCATCGATGCCACGGTGCACTTCGCAGCCTTCAAGGCGGTGGGCGAATCCACGACCCAGCCGTTGAACTACTATCAAAACAATGTGGGCGGCTTGGTAACCGTGTGCCAGGCCATGCGCCGGCATGGGGTGCGCCGCTTTGTGTTCAGCTCCAGCGCCACGGTCTACCACGCCCACGAGCCCTTGCCCTGGACCGAGTCGTCCCGTCTGGGAGCGACCAACCCGTATGGTCAAACCAAACTCATGGGCGAGCAAATCTTGCGCGACGTGGGAGCCTGCGATCCGCTCTGGCAAACCGCCTGCTTGCGCTACTTCAACCCCGTGGGGGCCCACGAGAGCGGTCGCATTGGCGAAGATCCTCGCGGCACGCCCAACAACCTCATGCCCTACGTGGCCCAAGTGGCCGTGGGGCGGCGTGCTGCCTTGCAAGTCTTTGGCGATGACTATCCCACCCCTGATGGCACAGGCGTGCGTGATTACATTCACGTGGTCGATCTGGCCGAGGGGCATGTGGCAGCCTTGCGCCATCTCTTGGATCACCCCGGCACGTTCACCGTCAATTTGGGCACGGGACGCGGCTACAGTGTGCTGGAGGTGGTCCGGGCCTATGCGGCCGCCAGCGGTCGCGAGGTGCCCTACCAAATCGTCGCTCGCCGTCCTGGCGATCTTCCCGCCTACTATGCCGATCCAAGCCTCGCCCAGCAATTGTTGGGATGGCGAGCGCAACGTGACCTGGCCCGCATGTGCGAAGACAGCTGGCGCTGGCAATCCCTCAACCCTCACGGATATCAAGCATGAGCGTTCATTCCGTACTGCCCGTGATCATGGCCGGCGGCAGCGGCACGCGGCTGTGGCCGCTGTCGCGGGCCTTGTACCCCAAGCAATTTTTGGTGCTGTCGGGCCATACCAGCCTGTTCCAGCAGGCGGCCGCGCGCCTGAACGCCTTGGCGGCCCAAGACATCCGCGTCAGTGCTCCGGTGATTGTGGGCAACGAAGACCACCGCTTCTTGGTCTTGGACCAGTTGCGTGAGCAAAAGCTCGACCCGCAAGCCGTGCTGCTGGAGCCTCAAGGCCGCAACACGGCGCCGGCCTTGACGCTGGCCGCCTTGCAAGCACTCGAGGGCGGCCAAGACCCGGTCATGGTGGTCACGCCTGCCGATCAAACCGTCATCGATGGACGGGCATTCACCGCCGCCGTGCACGACGCTGTGCGGGTGGCCGCGAAGGGTGACATCGCCATTTTGGGCGTCACACCGGATCGGCCAGAGACCGGTTACGGCTACATCCGTGTGAGCGGCAAGGCCGACGGTGGGGCTCATGCCGTGGAGCGATTTGTTGAAAAGCCTGACCAAGCCACCGCCGAGGGCTACCTGAAGGCGGGTGGCTATTTTTGGAACGCCGGCATGTTCGTGCTCAAGGCCAGCACCTGGCTATCGGCCCTGGAGCGGTTCCGCCCCGACATCGCGCAAGCTTGCCAGGCGTCATGGGCGGTGCGCACCACGGATGAGAAGTTCGTGCGCCCGGGCAAGGCCGAATTTGCGGCCGTGCCCTCGGAGTCGGTGGACTATGCGGTGATGGAAAAGTGCCCCGGCAGCGCCGTGGGCATCCGCATGGTGGCGCTCAACGCGGGCTGGAACGACCTCGGTGCCTGGGAAGCCGTGTGGCAGGTGTCGAACAAAGATGGCCAAGGCAACGCCTCCGTGGGTGATGCCCTGATCACCGACAGCCACAACACCTTGGTGCACGCCACCAGTCGCTTGGTGAGCGTGGTGGGCTTGAAAGACGTGGTGGTGGTGGAAACGCCCGATGCGGTCTTGGTGGCTGACCGGGAAAAGAGCCAGGACGTGAAGAAAATCGTCAACCAGCTGGGCGCAGAGCAGCGCGGTGAGCAGGCCTTGCACCGCAAGGTGCACCGACCCTGGGGCTGGTATGACAGCATCGACAGCGGACCGAGGTTCCAAGTCAAACGCATCATGGTCAAACCCGGCGCGTCCTTGAGCCTGCAAATGCATCACCATCGCGCCGAGCATTGGATCGTGGTGACCGGTACGGCCGAAGTTACGGTCGGCGACAAGATCGTGCTGCTGTCCGAAAACCAAAGCACCTACATCCCGCTGGGTGAGACCCACCGCTTGCGCAACCCCGGCAAGGTGCCGCTGGAAATCATCGAGGTGCAATCCGGCAGCTACCTGGGTGAAGACGACATCGTCCGTTACGAAGACACCTACGGCAGGCACTGACACAGGACCCGATCTCATGACTCTCCTCGTCACCGGCGGCGCCGGCTTCATCGGCAGCAACTTTGTGCTGGATTGGTTCCAGGACGCAGCCACCCTAGGTGAGCGAATCGTCAACCTCGATGCCTTGACTTATGCAGGTAACTTGCGCAATTTGACCTCGCTGCAGGGCGATGCGCGACATGTCTTTGTGCAAGGTGATATCTGCGATCGCGCCTTGGTGGACCGCCTGTTGGCTGAATATCGCCCGCGTGCCATCGTGCATTTTGCGGCGGAGAGCCATGTGGACCGCAGCATTCACGGACCCGGCGCCTTCATCCGCACCAATGTCGAGGGGACGTTCACCTTGTTGGAGTCGGCTCGCGCCTACTGGAGTGCACTGGGCGCCTCGGAACAAGAAAACTTCCGGTTCCACCATGTCTCCACCGACGAGGTGTACGGCAGCCTCAAACCCCAAGACCCGGCCTTTACCGAGGACTACCCCTACGAGCCCAACAGCCCTTATTCGGCGAGCAAAGCAGCCAGCGATCATTTGGTGCGCGCCTGGCATCACACCTATGGCATGCCTGTGCTCACCACCAACTGCTCCAACAACTACGGGCCTTATCACTTCCCCGAAAAACTCATCCCACTCATGATCGTCAATGCCCTGGCAGGCAAACCGCTGCCGGTGTATGGCGACGGACAACAGATTCGCGACTGGCTGTACGTGAGCGACCATTGCAGCGGCATCCGCGCCGTGCTGGCCCGGGGTCGCGTGGGCGAGACCTACAACATCGGCGGTTGGAACGAGAAGCCCAACCTGGACATCGTGCACACCGTGTGTGCGCTCTTGGACGAATTGCAGCCCAGCCCGCAAGGCCCCTATGCGCGACTCATCACCTATGTGAAAGACCGGCCTGGCCATGACCGCCGCTACGCCATCGACGCCCGCAAAATCGAACGTGAACTGGGCTGGCGGCCCGCCGAAACCTTTGAGACAGGCATTCGCAAGACCGTGCAGTGGTACCTGAGTCACCAAGACTGGGTGGCCGAGGTACAAAGCGGCAGCTACCGCGATTGGGTCGCCGCCAACTA
>CAZCJB010000169.1:0-4707 GCA_964498795.1 uncultured Rubrivivax sp.
TCAAGCTTGAGCTTGCCCTTGAACTTGGCCTTCACAGGCCCCACGGCCGCGGTCACCAGCACTTCGTATTGATTCTCACCAGTGGGCGTGATGGATTCACACCCAGGGATGCAGCGTTGCAAGAGCTCAATGTCATTGAGCGCCGCCCAAGCATCGGCCTGGCAGACGGCAAGTGATTGTTGGCTGGAGAGTTCCATGATGTGTCGGAGCGTCAAACGCGTTGAGAGGTGAATGCTGGCACCACGGCATCCCCACGAAGCAGGTCCACCAGGTGCGCCAAACTGTCGAGATTGTGCACCGGCAAGAAGCCGTCCACGTGGGGCAGCATGGTGCGGATGCCCGCCGCGCGAGGCTCGAACTCGGCGTAGCGCAGCAAAGGGTTGAGCCACAACAGGCGGCGACAGCTCTTGTGCAAGCGCTCCAGCTCGAAATTCAAGATGTGCCCTTCACCGTGCTCCAACCCGTCACTGACCAGCAACACAGTGGCGCGGCTGCCCAAGACTCTGCGTGCCCAACGTTGATTGAACTCGTGCAGGCATTCGGCGATGCGGGTTCCCCCAGCCCAGTCTTGGACGCCTGAGGTCACCTGCGACACCGCGACATCGGGGTCCCGCTGACGCAGCCAGGGCGTGATGCGCGTCAATCGTGTGCCGAAGACGAAACTCTCCACACGGGGAGTCAGACGCCCTCGACGTTGGCTGATGACATGCGTGAAGTGCAGCAACATGCGCGAGTACTTGGACATGGAGCCGGAGATGTCGGCCAGCACCACGAGAGGGGGCACGATTTGACGTGGTGCCGACCACTGCAGGGTCAACGCTTCACCGCCCCAGCGCCCCGCTTGGCGCAAGGTGGCGCGCACGTCCGCGCGTCCCGGATGGTGCGAAGCTCTGCGCCTCCTCGTGGTCACGGCTTCGAACACGGCCTGCAGACGTGACAATTGGCGCTGGGCCAATCGGTATTCGTCGGCGGTCATGGTCTCGAAATCCATCTTTTGCAGGCGCTCCGAGGCACTGGCCGTGAGGGTGGCTTCCAGTTCGATTTCTTCGGGTGGAGGTTTCTTGGACTGCGCCTCGCGATGAGACGGATACAGCGCATCACCCAAGCGCCGGTTCTCCTTGACGGGTGGCGGCGTGCGCGTGTTGACCTTGGGCAGCAACAAGGCGCGCATGCGACCCATCAGGTCGGGGTCTCGCCAGAACAAGGTGAAGGCCTGGTCGAACAAATCCTGATGTTCGTGTCGGTCCAGCAAGCAGGCGCACAGCACGGCATGAAACTCTTGACGCGAGTGCAACCCGGCCACCTGCAGCGCCTGCTGCGCCAACATCACGCGATCGGTACCCACCGGCAAGCCCGCATGCCGCAGCACGCGGGCAAAGTGCATCACATTGGTGGCCAGATGCTCAGGCGTGGCGTGGAGGTTGCGCAAGGCTTCACTGGCCCTCACTTGAAGCGCCCGAGACCGCACGTGCGTCGGCCTCCACCCGCTGAAGCAGACGCATCACCTCGTCGCGGTCCACCCGTGCGATGTCGTCCTGGTACTTCAACAGCAATCCCAAAGTGTTTTGCACCGCCACGGGGTCCAGCACGATGGCCCCGAGCTCCATCAGGGCTCGAGTCCATTCGATGGTCTCCGCCACGCCAGGCAGCTTGTAGAGCTCCAGGCCTCGCAGGTGCTGGACGAAGGCCACCACCTGCTGAGCCAACGCTTGGGGGGCACCCGGTACACGCCGAGCCAAGATCTCCGCTTCGCGTTGGGCATCGGGAAACCCGACCCAGTGGTACAAGCAACGGCGTTTCACGGCATCGTGAATTTCGCGCGTGCGGTTGCTGGTCAACACCACGATGGGGGGCTCTTGAGCACGCACCGTGCCCAACTCGGGAATGGTGATCTGCCAGTCGGACAAGACTTCGAGCAAGAAGGCCTCGAAAGGCTCGTCAGCGCGATCGAGCTCGTCAATGAGCAAGACCGGCGGCACCGCTTGCCCCGGATCGATGGCTTGCAAGAGCGCCCGGCGGATGAGGAAACGCTCGGAGAACAGCTGCTGTTCCATGGCCCGACGATCTTCACCTGCTGTGAGGCGAATCTCCAGCATCTGTCGGGCGTAGTTCCATTCGTAGGCCGCGCTGGCCAGATCCAAGCCTTCGTAGCACTGCAAGCGGATCAAAGGCCGCTGCAAAGCAGCCGCCAGCGTGCGTGCGATTTCGGTCTTGCCCGTGCCCGGCTCGCCTTCTAAGAACAGCGGGCGCTTAAGACGAAGTGCCAAGTGCACGACAGTGGCCAACCGTGCGTCGGCCACATAGTCTTCTGCCAGCAGGCGCTGTCGGGTCTCTTCAACCTGTGAAATCATCCGACCGCGCGTGCCGCGAGCACCGGGATGAGGGCCGCACGGTACTCGGCCGACCCGTGCAGGTCGGTGCTCAATCCGTCGGCAGCCACAGTGGCACCTGCCAAGGCTGTTGCCGAATAATTGGAGGCCAAGCGCGCTTCCAACGCCTTAGCGCGAAACGCGCATGAAGCTGCACCCGTGACTGCCACCCTCACGCCCTTGGGGCCTTTGCTGGTGAACACCCCCACCAGCGAAAACCGCGAGGCCGGCTGTTTGAACTTCTGCCAGCCGGCTTTCTCCGGCACCGGAAAGCTCACGGCTGTGATGACTTCGTCCTCGGCCAATGCCGTGGTGTAGAGGTCTTTGAAGAAGTCGTCGGCTGCAATGTCGCGACGGTCGGTGTGAATGGTGGCACCCAAGCCCAGCACGGCGGCTGGGTAGCAGGCTGCGGGGTCAGCGTTGGCCAAACTTCCGCCGATGGTGCCTCGGTTGCGCACTTGCCGGTCGCCAATATTGGCTGCTAACTGGGACAACGCAGGAATGGCCTTGGCCACCTCCGCGCTTGCCGCCACCTCGGCATGTGTGGTCATGGCGCCAATGCGCACCACACCGCCCGACGCGGTGATGCCGCGCAGGCCCGGTACGCCCGACAAATCGGCCACCGCGCCCGGCTGCGACAAGCCCAGCCGCATGGACGGCAGCAGGCTCTGGCCACCGGCCATCAACTTGGCACCCTTGGCCGCGGACGCTTTGGCATCGGCCACGGAGGTCGGCACTTGGTAGGTAAATGATTGCATGTGAAGTTCTCCTCGCAGTGCGGATCAGGCGGCGCTGCGCGCAGCTTTCCAAACGGTGAAGGGGGTGGCGGGCATGGGCACATCTTTGACGCCCAAGGCGTTGCAGATGGCGTTGATCACCGCGGGGGGTGAGCCAATGGCTCCCGCTTCGCCGCAGCCCTTCACGCCCAAGGGGTTGTGGGTGCAGGGAGTGCCATGGGACGCGTCCACCACGAAACTGGGCAGGTCATCCGCCCGTGGCATCGCATAGTCCATGTAGCTGCCCGTCAACAACTGACCGCTGTCCTCGTCGTACACGCCATGCTCCAACAAGGCCTGTCCGATGCCTTGGGCCAAGCCGCCGTGCACCTGGCCTTCCACAATCATCGGGTTGATGACGTTGCCAAAGTCATCGCACGCTGTGAAGCGATCGATCTTGACATGCCCGGTGGCCGGATCCACTTCGACCTCACAAATGTAGGTGCCGGCGGGGTAGGTGAAGTTGCTCGGATCGTAGAAGGCGTTTTCGTTGAGGCCCGGCTCGAGCTTGTCGTGCGGAAAGTTGTGCGGCACGTAGGCCGTCAACGCCACATTGGCAAAGGGCACCGACTTGTCGGTGCCGGCGACCTTGAAATGGCCTCCCTCAAAGACGATGTCGGAATCGGCGGCCTCCATCAGGTGCGCAGCAATTTTGCGTCCCTTGGCGATGATTTTGTCGAGCGCCTTGACGATGGCCGTGCCTCCCACGGCGAGCGAACGGCTGCCATAGGTGCCCATGCCGAACAAGACCTTGCCCGTGTCGCCATGCTGGATGTCCACGTCTTCCATCGCAATGCCGAGCTTGTCAGCGACCACCTGCGCAAAGGTCGTCTCGTGGCCCTGACCGTGGCTGTGGCTGCCGGTGAAGACCGTGACCTTGCCCGTGGGATGCACACGCACCTCGCCGGCCTCGAACAGGCCTGCGCGAGCACCCAAAGCCCCCGCGACCGACGACGGCGCGATGCCACAAGCCTCGATGTAGCAGGCGTATCCAATGCCCCGCTTGAGGCCCTTGGCCGCGCTGGCCGCCTTGCGAGCGGCAAACCCTGCTACATCGGCCATCTGTATGCCTCGGGTCAAGGTGGCGTTGTAGTCACCCACGTCATAGGTGAGTCCTACCGGTGAGGCATAGGGAAAGGTGGTGATGAAATTGCGGCGACGGATCTCCGCCGGGTCGATCTTCATCTCGGTGGCAGCCGTCTCGACGATGCGCTCGAGCAGGTACGTGGCCTCAGGGCGGCCTGCGCCGCGGTACGCATCCACCGGGGCCGTGTTGGTGAAGACCGCCGTCACTTCGCACCAAATCTTGGGCGTCTTGTACTGTCCTGCCAGCAAGGTGGCATGCAAGATGGTGGGGATGCACGTGGAAAACGTGGACAGATAAGCCCCCATGTTGGCAGTGGTGTGCGCACGCAAGCCCAAGAAGTGCCCTTGGGCGTCAAGTGCGAGTTCGGCGGTGGTGACGTGATCTCGCCCATGCGCGTCCGACAGGAACGCCTCGCTGCGATCGCAGGTCCACTTGATGGGCCGGCGCACCTGCTTGCTGGCCCAGACGATGGCCG
>CAZCJB010000170.1:0-4698 GCA_964498795.1 uncultured Rubrivivax sp.
CAAGGCTTGGTTCGCCTTTGCTTCGCGAAAAAGGACGAAACCCTCACGCAAGCCCTGAGCCGGCTCGAGCGCATCTGAGGTCGCCCTCATGAATTCAGAACAATCGTTTTCCGGCACCAAGGACATGGCTACCAGCCATGCCTTTGAGGTGGAAGCGCTCGAAGCGTATTTGAGCGAACACCTGCCCGGCTTTCGAGCGCCTTTAAGGGTGGAGCAGTTCAAGGGCGGACAATCCAATCCCACGTATTTACTCCATGCGCAGAACCAACGCTACGTCATGCGCACCAAGCCTGCGCCTGTAGCCCAATTGCTGCCATCGGCCCACGCGATTGAGCGGGAGTATCGGGTGATGCAAGCCCTACACGGCACCGCAGTCCCCGTAGCCAAAATGCATTTATTGTGCCAGGACGAGTCGGTCATCGGGCGTGCCTTCTACGTGATGGAATTTGTGGAAGGTCGAGTGCTGTGGAATCAAGCATTGCCCAGCATGACGGGGGCGCAACGTTCAGCGCACTACGACGAACTGAATCGGGTCATGGCCGCCTTGCATCAGGTGGACCCCCTGGCAGTCGGACTGTCTGACTACGGGAAGCCGGGCAACTACTTCGAGCGGCAAATTGCCCGGTGGAGCAAGCAGTATGTCGCCTCGATCACCACGCCCATCGACGCGATGGACCGATTGATGGAATGGTTGCCCGCCAACATCCCGTCACCCGCTCGAGGCACTGACGAGGTGTCCATCGTGCACGGAGATTTTCGCATTGACAATGTGATCTTCCATCCGTCTGAACCTCGAATCCTGGCGGTGCTGGATTGGGAGTTGTCCACGCTGGGCCACCCCTTGGCCGATTTCAGCTACCACTGCATGTCCTGGCACATCCCTCATCATCTGGGACGTGGCATGGGCGGTCTCCAACCGATGCCAGAAGGCATCCCCTCTGAAGCCAACTATGTGGCGCGTTACGCCGAGCGCACAGGCCGGACAGACCTGGAGGCCCTGCGGGCGAATTGGAATTTCTATCTGGCCTACAACCTGTTCAGGATCGCTGCTATCCTGCAAGGCATTGCCAAGCGATTTGTCGACGGCACCGCATCCAGCGCTCAGGCCCGTTCCGCGGGAGAAGGCGCCAAGCCGTTGGCCGATCTGGCCTGGGATTTCGCACGACGCCACGCATGAAAACTCCTCCGCTCCAGCTCTACTCCTGGCCGACCCCAAACGGACACAAAGTCCACATCATGCTGGAGGAATGTGGCCTGCCCTACAAAGTCACGGCAGTGAATATTGCGCGGGGCGAACAGTTTGATCCCGCATTTTTGGCCATCAGTCCAAACAATAAAATTCCCGCGCTCGTCGATCCCCATGGCCCTGACGGCAAACCCATCCACCTCTTCGAGTCTGGAGCCATCTTGTTGTACCTGGCCAGCAAGACCGGCAGGTTTCTTCCCAAAAGCGCCCGAGGCAAATTCGAGGTGCTGCAATGGTTGATGTTTCAGATGGCGAGCGTGGGCCCCATGCTGGGACAAGCCCATCATTTCAGAATCTACGCGCCAGAAAAGGTCCCTTATGCCATTGACCGGTACACGCTTGAAGCCAAGCGTTTGTATGGGGTGATGGACAAGCGTCTCAGTCGCGTCCCCTACTTGGCGGGCAAGGCTTACACCATCGCCGACATGGCCGTGTACCCTTGGCTGCGCTCGTGGCAGAACCAGGGCGTTGACTGGAAAGACTACCCCCACCTCAAGCGTTGGTATGACCTTTTAGAGAGCAGACCGGCGGTTCGCCGAGGGACGTCGGTCTTGAGCGAGGTGCGCAAGCCGCCCATGGACCAACAGGCGCGTGCGGCGCTGTTTGGTCAACCCCTGCCATCTGACAAAAAATGAGCCCATGAGGCTCAGCGGTCCTTGAAGTCTCCCGCCACCGCCTTGACGAAGAGCTCGGGCTTGATGTAGCGCTTGAAAGCCGCATGAACCGCCTCAGGTGAAAGCGATCGAATACGCTCTTCGAGGCGGTACTCGTGCTCCATGGTGCGCCCAAATTCCAGTTGCCGTGCCAATCCGCCCGACAACACCGGGTCTTGCGCACGCTGCAATCGTCTGAAATTCAACAGGCCGATCTTGCCCTCTTTCACTTCCATCGCGGTGAATCCATTTCTGATGGCGCGATCGACCTCCTCGGAGAAGGCAGTCTCTACAGCCTTTAAGTTTTCTGGAGCGAAGATCGCGCTGGCATGCCACACTGACGCCTTCTCCATGGGATTCCACTGCACGGTGGACCTCACATCGTAGGACAAGCCCGCTTGCTCACGGATGCGCATCCACAATCTGGAACTCCCGCTCTGGCCAAAAATGAAGTTGGCCAGCATCAACGCAGCCTGATCATCGCTGCCCTCTGCGACTTCCATCGCAAGCCGGACCATCATCGTGGCGTTTTGCTTTTCAGGCGTTTTGAACTCGAGTCGTGCTGGCGGTCCATTCCATAGCGGTTGCGCCACCCGTGCCACGCGTTGTGCAGTTTCCCAACCGGCAAACGCCTTCTCCATGACACGCTTCCAGGCCTGGGGGTCGTGATCCCCCACCACCGACCACTCCATTTGTTCTGAACCGGCCAACTGCCGGTGAAAGGCTTGCACCTGTTCCAAAGTGACCGATCGCAAATCGGACTCGATTTGCTCAAAGGTGTTTCCCTGCCGTGAATCGCCAGATGCATACGGATTCCCGTGCCGTTCTAGCGCGTTGGCTACGATGGCATCAGGTTCCTTGCGCGCTTGCTCGAGACTGGCCAGGGCCTGTCGACGCACCTCGTCAAAGACCTGCGCGTCGAATCTCGGATGGCGCAGCATGTCAGCCAGCAATTCGGTCACGTCCGCGACGCTGTCACGCCGAGCTTGCACCAGGATTTGCAACACACCCAACCGATAGGAAAAGGCCATTTCCGCACGGGCTTGATCCAGTCGGTCTTGAATGGCTTGCCGGCCCAAGGTTTGCGTACCCTTGTCCAACAGGGACGCCCACAGCGTGGGCACCTGCCCTTGTCCGCGCAAGCTATCGACCGATCCCACATGCAAGCGCAATGTGATCGTGACCACCTGGCCGCGTGTGTCCTTGGCAAGTTGCACCACCCTCATCCCCTGGCGTGCAGACTTCAGAAGACGACCTTCAATCGCCATCGGCGCAGGGTCAAACGCCTGAAGTTGAACCGACGATGATTTGGGCTGAAATTGCGCCAATTGCTGGTCCACGGACACCATGGCCGGTGCGGGGGCTCGATCGGCTTTGTCGGTCGGCACGAAGCGCGCCAAGGTTCTGTTGGACGGCAGCAACCTTTCGTTGGCAAATCTCTGAAGATCAGCCAGATTGAAGTCACGTACGCGATCACGTAACAAGAAAAGCAAGCGCCAGTCGCCTTGGGCCACGGACTCAGACAGCGCCACACCCAATTGTTCAGGGTCGTTGTAAATTTGATCCCATCCTTTGAGCCAACGCCGGCGTGCACGTTCCAATTCATCTTGCGTGATGGGTTGATGACGCGTACCCTCCAGTGTCTCGAGCAGCGCTTGGGCACTCGCTTGGGTATCTTGGCCAGGGTTTAGATCTGCACCAAACACAATCAGCCCGGGGTCATGCAAAGCCGGCGTCCAAGACCAAGTGTTGGCGGCCAAGCGTTGCTCCGTGAGGCGGCGGTGCAAGCGCCCAGCAGGCACGTCACCCATCACCAATGCCAGCAATTCAGCGCCCGCATGGTCTCGGTGAGCGCCGGGAACGGAGTGATAGGCCGCTATCAGCGCGCCGGCACCTCCGGCGCGACGCAACACCACTTCACGCTCGCCATCCTGTGTGGGGTCGAGGGTGTAAAGCCTTGGCATGACGCTCTTCGGTTTGGGGATGGCACCAAAGGCCAGCGAAATCCATCGCGCCGTGAGCTTGGGGTCAAAGCGTCCTGAGACGATCAGGGTGGCATTGTCGGGGCGGTACCAAGTCTTGTAGAAAGCCTGCAACCTTCCGATGTCCACTTGCTCAACGTCTGTGCGCGCTCCGATGGTGGACTTGCCATAGTTGTGCCACGTGTACATGGTCGCCAGCGTTTTGTCCATCAAGATGCGTTCCGGGCTGTTCTCGCCCATTTCCATCTCATTTCGGACCACCGTCATTTCGGAGTCCAAGTCCTTGCGCGCGATGAAACTGTTGACCATCGCGTCGGACAACCAACCCAAGTACCACCGCAGGTTGTCATCTGAGGCAGCAAAGCTGGCAAAGTAATTGGTTCGATCCAACCAGGTGCTGCCATTGGCGCGCAAGCCTCGTTTGGTGAACTCGCCCCAAGGCTGTGGATGCTTGGCGGACCCCTTGAACAAAAGGTGCTCTAAAAGGTGCGCCATCCCTGTTTCGCCATAATTTTCATGGCGGCTGCCGACCTTGAGGGTGAGATTGACGGTGGTGCTGGGCTTGGAGTCATCCCGCGCCAACAAAACTCTCAAGCCATTGGGCAGCGCATACTCCTCGATGCCTTCGATCGAACGCACCGCCTGGAGTCCGGGCAGAGTTGGTGGTGCCGACGCCTGGACGAGGCTTGCCACCGCTGAAAATAACCAGAAGACGGCGAGTTGCCTGCAGGAAAGGAAGATGCGAGCCATGAGTGCGCCAAGAAAATGGCCTGCCCGGAGGGACTCGAACCCCCAACCTGCTGCTTAGAAGGCAGCT
>CAZCJB010000171.1:0-1315 GCA_964498795.1 uncultured Rubrivivax sp.
CCAACCAAACCCCCAAGACATTGACGTCGTAAATCTTCCAGCCCTTGTCGGTCTTTTCGAGGCGATAGTCGAGCTGTATCGGCTCACCCTTTCCTCGCACTTCGGTGCGCACCACCACTTCGGTGTCGTCGGCACCCGCTCGCAAAGGTTTGAGCTGAACCGTTTGATCTTTCACCTGCGAAAGTGCCCCGGAATAGGTTCTCACCAACAGCAATTTGAACTCGTCTAAAAGCCGTTTCTGCTGCTCCGGGGTGGCCGCACGCCAGGCACGCCCCACGGCGATGGCCGTCATGCGCTGAAAATTCACATGCGGCATCACCTTGGTATCCACGAGCGACATGACTTTGGGCAAGTTGCCAGCCTGAATGTCCTTGTCAGACTTCACCGTCTCGATCATCTCGGTGGAAATTTGGCGGATGAACGCGTCGGGGGCCACCGCCGGCTGCTGAGCCTGTGCCATCGCGGTCGTCGCGCATAGGCCGACGGCCATGGCCAGAGATTTGAAAGTCGATGAAATCATGAGGAGAGGCGAGAAGTGCTGTGACAGGTTCAACGTGTCAGGGGAGAGATCCGTTCACACCGAATCGTGTAAATGGCCACCGTTGGTTACTTTTTCAAGGGTGAGGAGGAAGGTGCAGTGCCATTGCCATCGGTCTCTGGCTCCTCCGGAGGTTCGCCGTCATACACGTCGCTGCGTCGCCGAGCCAAATAAGCCTCGCGTACAAAGGTGTAGCGATCCAATGCAATTTGCCCCATGACGCCGCCTGCATCCAACAAATCGGCACGCCTTTGAATCAGTTCCAAGGCCAGCAGCGCATTGCGCTTCTCACCGGCGCTGACCAAGGCGGGCAGGCGAGTCTGGCGATCCAGCGGCAGGGCCGCCAAATCTCGCAATGAGCTGGGGCCCAGCAGGGGCAGCATCACGAAGGGACCTGCTGGCAAGCCCCAGTGGCCCAATGTCAACCCAAAGTCTTCGGGTTCACGCTCCAAACCCAGCGGCGTGGCCACATCGACCAAGCCTGCCACGCCCACCACCGTGTTGGTGACAAAGCGGGCAGTCATCGCCAAGCCCGTGCGTCCTTTGCCCTGCAGCAAGTGGTTGGCGGCGGACCAGGCGTCGGCCACGTTGCCAAAGACATTGTTCACCCCGGTCTGAACGACGTCAGGCACCACCGCCCGGTAGCCACGAGCCACGGGTTTGAGCACGGCACCATCCACCGCTTCATTGAAGGAAAAGATCTGCCGGTTGAACGACTCCAACGGGTCTGATTTGGACGCCAATCTTGGCATCGACGCCTTGGAGGCAGTGACTTGA
>CAZCJB010000171.1:1325-4667 GCA_964498795.1 uncultured Rubrivivax sp.
CCGCACCGTCGCACATCCCCCCAGGGCGATGACCAGCACCCACAGCCACACGCGAGTGGTCAGGAATCTGGGGCTTGACAGGTCATCACGCCTCATGGCTTGGACCCCGACGCGCTGCCTTGGGTGCCGCCCGCATCCCCTGCCTTGCTGGTGATGAGTTGGCCTATGAGGTTTTCCAACACCACAGCCGATTGGGTCTGGGAAATGATGTCGCCCGATGCCAAATCTTTGTCGGAGGATCCAGGCTCAATGCCCACGTACTGGTCGCCCAACAGTCCCGCCGTCAAGATCTTGGCTGACGAGTCCTTTGGAAACTTGACCGCCTCTTGAATCTCCAAGGTCACCAGGCCTTGAAAGGTCTTCGGGTCTAGCGAGACTGCGGTCACGCGTCCCACCAACACCCCCGCACTGCGTACCGGCGAGCGCGGCTTCAATCCGCCAATGTTGTCAAAGCGGGCCTGCACACGGTAGGTCTGGTTGGTGCCAAAGCTGGCCAAGTTGGCGGCCTTGAGCGCCAAAAACACCAGTGCAGCCATCCCCAGCAGCACGAACAATCCCACCAGCGCTTCGATGCCACGTTTATTCATGGGAATCGACCTCTCAGATACCGAATCAAGGAGTTGAAAACATCAGGGCCGTGAGCACGAAATCCAGTGCCAACACACCCAGAGAAGAAATCACCACCGTGCGGGTGGTGGCATAGGCCACACCCTCGGGTGTGGCTTGGGTCTCGTGACCCTGATACAGCGCCACCGCGGTGCACACCAGGCCGAAAACAAAGCTCTTGACCACGCCATTGCCCACGTCACGCCAGACATCCACGCGAGACTGCATGATGCTCCAGAAGTTGCCCGAATCGACCCCGATGAGCAAAACCGCCACCACATAGGCCCCCAAGATGCCCACCGCAGAAAACAGGATGGCCAGTAGGGGCATAGACACCGCGCCGGCCAGGAACCGCGGCGCCAAAATGCGGCTCTTCGGGTCGACGGCCATCATCTCCATGGCCGCGAGTTGCTCACCGGCCTTCATGAGCCCAATTTCGGCCGTCAGGCTGGTGCCCGCGCGGCCCGCGAACAGCAGGGCCGTCACCACAGGGCCCAACTCGCGCACCAAAGACAGGTTGACGATCAGGCCCAATGATTCGGTGGCCCCATACGTCACCAAGGCGTAGTACATCTGCAGCGCCAAGACAAACCCGACCGCGGTGCCCGAGGCCAAAATGATGAGCAAGGACAAGTTGCCGACAGCGTGAATCTGTGCCACCACCAAGCCAAATCGCCGCAGAGCAGCGGGGATGGCCGTCAACAAATCCCAGGTGAAGAATGCGGCATGGCCGAACCCTCGCAGCACGTCCAGGGTCTGTGCACCCAGCCGCTCCAGGCGACCCATCCAGGTGGCCTCACTCATGATGCAGCCACCCCATAGTCTTGAGCCATGTCGGGGGCCGGGTAGTGGAATTTCACGGGGCCGTCAGGCTCACCCCGCACAAATTGCCGCACTTCGGGATCGCTGGAGCCCATCAACTCTGCAGGCGAGCCCTGCGCCACGATACGGCCCCCTCCGGCCATGAGGATGACGTGGTCGCTGATGGCCATGCACTCAGGCACGTCGTGGGACACCACCAAAGAGGTCGACCCTGTGACGTCATTGAGGGTGCGAATGAGTTTGGCCGCCACGCCCATGGAGATGAGGTCCAACCCCGCAAAGGGCTCGTCATACATGATGAGCTCAGGGTCCAAGGCAATTGCCCGCGCCAGCGCGATGCGACGGGCCATGCCACCAGACACCTCAGAGATTCGAAGTCTGGCCGCCCCGCGCAGCCCTACGGCGTTGAGTTTCATGAGCACGATGTCACGGACCATGGCCTCCGACAAATCGGTGTGCTCTCGCAAGGGAAACGCCACGTTGTCAAACACCGATAAATCGGTGAACAGCGCCCCAAACTGAAACAACATGCCCATGCGGCGCCGCAAGCGGAACATCTTGGCCCGGTCGCTGGCCACCACCTCTTCGCCATCAAACCGAACATGCCCGGAAGATGGCGCATTGCTGCCTCCGATCAGCCGAAGCAAGGTGGTCTTGCCGCAGCCCGATCCCCCCAAAATGGCCGTGACTTTGCCGCGCGCAAAGCGCAGAGACACGTTGTCCAGAATGACTCGACGGGTGTCGTAGCCAAACGAAACGCAGTCAATTTCAATGAGGGTGTTGTCAGACACGGCGAGCGGCGGCAGGCCCGAAGGCCAAAGAGCACAACCCGCGATTCTCGCACGTCCCCCGTAAAAACCCTTGGGGTTGGGTTTCTTTACATCACCCCTTCAAGGGGGAGCAGCCGCAGGCGGCTCAACGCGGCAGGTGGCTGACCCCCATCAGGTATTCGTCCACCGACCGAGCGGCTTGGCGACCTTCTCGGATGGCCCAGACCACCAAACTTTGGCCCCGCCGCATATCTCCGGCAGCAAAGACCTTGTCAACATTGGTGCGGTAAGCCCCCGCAGCCTCAGTGGCAGCCCGGGCATTGCCTCGCGCATCGCGTTCAACCCCGAAGGCATCCAAGACCGAGCCCACTGGCGATACAAAACCCATGGCCAGGAGCACCAAATCGGCCTTGACCTCCTGTTCGGTGCCAGGCACTTCGATCATCTTGCCGTTCTTCCACTCCACGTGAACGGTCTTCAGGCCGGTGACTCTGCCGTTCTTCCCGACGAACTCCTTGGTGGCGATGGCAAATTCGCGCTGACACCCCTCGTCATGGCTGGAGCTGGTACGCAATTTGGTCGGCCAATAGGGCCATGTGAGCGGCCTATTCTCTTGCTCAGGCGGCATGGGCATGAGCTCGAACTGCGTGACGCTGGCGGCCCCGTGCCGATTGCTCGTGCCGACGCAATCGCTGCCGGTGTCGCCACCGCCTATCACGACGACATGCTTGCCTTCGGCGCGAATCTGCCCATTGAGGGTGTCGCCCGCCACGACTTTGTTCTGCTGGGGCAAGAATTCCATCGCGAAGTGCACGCCGTCGAGCTCGCGTCCGGGCACCGGGAGGTCTCGTGACACCTCTGAGCCGCCCGTCAACAGCACGGCATCGAACTGTGCGCGGAGCTCTTCAGCCGACACGGTTTGCAGTGCGTCATTGGTGACCTTGCGGCCCGCGCCTTCCGTCGCCATCGCCCCCACCAACACCCCCGTGCGGAAGGTCACGCCTTCGGCTTTCATTTGCTCGACCCGTCGGTCGATGTGCGACTTCTCCATCTTGAAGTCGGGGATGCCGTACCGCAGCAAGCCTCCGATGCGGCTGTTCTTCTCGAACACCGTCACCGCATGACCGGCTCGCGCCAATTGCTG
>CAZCJB010000172.1:0-4579 GCA_964498795.1 uncultured Rubrivivax sp.
TGATGGCGCGATAAGCCCAGTCTTTGTCCAGCCCCAACAGCTTGCCGGTGTCCTCGGACGTGCCCAAGATGCGCTGCACCACGGGGTCGGTGCTGGACTTCATCTGGTCGACGTTGGCTTGCGTGATGCCATATTCTTCAGCCTCGATCAGGGCGAAGACCACCCACTTCACGATGGCAAAGAATTCATCATCTCCACGACGCACGGACGGGCCCAGGGGCTCTTTGGAGATGAGCTCGGGCAAGATGAGGTGGTCATCGGGGTTGGTGGCTTCTTTGTTGCGCACCGAGGCCAAACCCGAAGCGTCGGTGGTGTAAGCCTGGCAACGACCCGAGAAGTAAGCCTTGTTGGTGGCCTCTTGCGTGTCGAAGACGACGGGCTTCATGTTGAGCTTCATCGCCTTGGAATAGTCGTTGAGGTTCTTCTCGGTCGTGGTGCCAGACTGCACGCACACCGTGGCGCCCTTGAGCTGCTTGGCGCTGGTGATTTTGGTCTTCTTGGGCACCATGAAGCCCTGGCCGTCGTAGTAGGTCACGCCGGTGAAGTGCAGGCCCAGCGAGGCATCGCGGGTCAACGTCCAGGTGGTGTTGCGCGACAGCATATCGATCTCACCCGACTGCAGCACCGCAAAGCGCTGTGAGGCATTCAGCGGAGTCCATTTGATCTTGGAGGCGTCATTGAGCACCGTGGCGGCCACGGCCTTGCACACATCCACGTCCAAGCCCGTCCAGTTGCCTTGGCTGTCGGCTGCCGCAAAGCCAGGCAGGCTGGGGTTGACGCCGCACACCAATTGACCACGGGCCTTGATGGCGTCCAGGGTCTTGCCGGCATGGGCCGGCAGGGTGCACAGGGCACTCACAGCAAGCACAGCGCCCAAGGCCGCGCGTTGGGAGATCTTTTTCAGCATGTTGTCATTGCTCCTAATGAAGAAAGCGGTTAGCGCCAGTTCCCTCGTGCCCAAGGTCCCCTGCGGAGATTCCGCCAGGGCTGGACGAGGGGGTCAGCGAAGATAGCCGCAAATTCGGCTTGCATCCATTGTGCCAATCCCCGAGACCGGTTCAAGGCTCTTTTCACATATCAACCCTTGATTTCGGGGGTTTTGAGGGAGGAATCGGCATGCAAGAGGCTCGTGGGGTGGCGCTGGCCGCGTCGATGATCCTCAATGCACTGAAGCACCAAGGGACTGCGGTGGCGTGACCGCGAGTCGCGCACCTCTTGCAGGCTGAGCCATGCCAGACGCACGATGCCCTGGTCCAAGGCGCGCTGGGGCACAGGGGCTCCCACGCGGCCGCAAAAGGCCATCCGCAGGTAGGTGATGTCTTCCCCCGAAGCCGGGCGCTGAAAGCGCGACAGGTAGACCCCGACCAGCGCCTCTACCTCAAACGGGTGCGCGGTCTCCTCCATCACCTCGCGGACCACGGCTTCGATCAGGGTTTCCCCTTGTTCCAAGTGGCCGGCTGGGTTGTTGAGTCTCAGACCTTCGGGTGTTTCCTCCTCAACGAGAAGGTATCGGCCCGCCTGCTCGATGATGGCGGCGACAGTGACGCTGGGGCGAAATCGAAACGGGCTCATGGGGACATTGTCGCGCCCACCGCAATCTCCTGTCGTTTGACGGGGGTCAAGAGGCTGCGGGGTCTTGATTGGCCATGCAACCGCGACATGTGCTAGCGTGCGAGGGCCCCAAGATCAAGAAGAGGGAACGATCTATGCTGATTGGAGTGCCGTTGGAAACTTCCGCAGGTGAGACCCGCGTCGCGGTCACACCTGAGACTGCCAAGAAGTTGGCCGCGCAGGGCCATACGGTGATGGTGCAATCCGGCGCCGGCCTGAAGGCTAGCGCGACGGATGAGGCCTACCGGGCCGCGGGTGCCCAAGTGGTGGACCGCGCAGCCGCGCTCGGTGCCGATTTGGTGCTGAAAGTGCGCAGCCCCGCCGATGATGAGTTGGCCCTGATGAAGCGAGGTGCAGCCCTGGTGGGCATGCTCAACCCGTTTGATGTGGCGGGACTGCAACGACTGGCCGCCGCCGGGGTGACCAGCTTTGCGCTCGAGGCGGCGCCCAGAACCACCCGGGCTCAGAGCATGGATGTGCTGTCGTCGCAAGCCAATATCGCTGGCTACAAGGCGGTGATGATGGCGGCCGACCGCTACCAGCGCCTGTTCCCGATGCTCATGACGGCAGCCGGCACCATCAAGGCCGCCCGCGTCGTGGTGTTGGGCGTGGGGGTGGCCGGGTTGCAGGCCATCGCCACGGCCAAGCGTTTGGGCGCCGTGATTGAGGCCTCCGATGTGCGGCCGAGTGTCAAGGAGCAGGTGGAGTCACTCGGTGCCAAGTTCATCGATGTCCCCTACGAAACGACCGAAGAAAAAGAAGCCGCCGAAGGCGTGGGGGGCTACGCCCGCCCCATGCCCGCCAGCTGGCTCGAGCGGCAGAAGGTGGAAGTGGCCAAGCGTGTGGCGCAGGCTGATGTGGTGATTTCCACAGCGCTCATCCCGGGGCGCCCGGCCCCAGTGCTGATCACCGAGGCCATGGTCCAGTCCATGAAGCCGGGCTCGGTCATTGTCGACATGGCCGCAGGCAAGGGCCCCTCAGGCACGGACGGCAATTGCCCGTTGACGCAAGCCGGCCAGACGGTGCAAGTGCATGGCGTGACCCTCATTGGCGAGACCAACATCCCAGCCCTGGTGGCCGCAGACAGCTCGAGCCTGTATGCCCGCAATGTGCTCGACTTCTTGAAACTGGTTCTCACCAAAGAAGGTGCGTTCCAAGTGCCGATGGACGACGACATCGTCGCCGCCTGTCTCATGACCCAGGACGGCGAGGTCCGTCGCAAATCCTGAGATCCACCCCTGAAAATTTCAAGGAAGACCCGATGGACATCGTATCTCCAACCCTGACCAATCTCATCATTTTTGTGTTGGCCATCTACGTGGGCTATCACGTGGTGTGGACGGTCACACCGGCCCTGCACACGCCTTTGATGGCGGTGACCAACGCCATCTCCGCCATCGTCATGGTGGGGGCCATGCTGGCAGCGGCTTTGACCGAAACCGAACTGGGCAAAACCATGGGCGTGCTGGCCGTGGCGCTGGCCGCCGTGAACGTGTTCGGCGGCTTCTTGGTGACCCGGCGCATGTTGGAAATGTTCAAGAAAAAGGACAAAGCCCCTTCGAAGAAGGAGGGCCACTGATGAAGCCACAAGCCTGGGTGCCCACGGTGGTCTTTTTGATCGTCGCCTTGGGGGCGCTGTTTTTGTTGAGAGCGATGGATTTCGGGGGTGAATACCGCGTCTGGATGGCGCTGGCCGCTGGCATGCTGGCCACGGCCATCGTGCAGTCCAAGATGAAGTCGCAGGGAGACCAACCATGAGCATGAATCTTGTGACACTGCTGTACCTGGTGGCCAGCGTGTGCTTCATCCAAGCCCTCAAGGGCTTGAGCCACCCCACCACCTCGATTCGAGGCAATGTCTTTGGCATGGTGGGCATGACCATTGCCGTGCTCACCACGGCGGCGCTCATCGTCAAGCTCTCGGGCGAGATGGGTCAGACCCGTGCCCAGGGCATGGTGTGGGTGGTTGTGGGCCTGCTCGCCGGAGGGTCGGTGGGTGCGGTCATGGCCCAGAAGGTGGAAATGACCAAGATGCCCGAGCTGGTGGCCTTCATGCACAGCATGATCGGTTTGGCGGCCGTGTTCATCGCCGTGGCGGCGGCGGTGGAACCCTGGGCCTTTGGCATCACCGCCAAAGGCGGAGCCTTGCCGGTGGGCAACCGCATTGAACTGGCCCTGGGGGCCGGCATTGGTGCCATCACTTTCAGTGGCTCGGTCATTGCCTTTGGCAAGTTGTCGGGCAAGTACAAGTTCCGCCTGTTTCAAGGCGCACCGGTGGTGTTCTCGGGGCAACACCTCCTCAATGCCGTGCTGGGCATCGCCACCTTGGCCTTGGTGGCCGGGTATTCGGTCACCCAGTCCAACTCGCTGTTCCTGGCCTTGCTGGTGCTGACCTTTGTGCTGGGGGTGCTCATCATCATCCCCATTGGCGGGGCCGACATGCCGGTGGTGGTGTCCATGCTCAACAGCTACTCTGGCTGGGCGGCGGCAGGCATTGGCTTTTCGCTGAACAACTCGATGCTGATCATTGCCGGTTCGCTCGTGGGCAGCTCGGGTGCGATCCTGAGCTACATCATGTGCAAGGCCATGAACCGCTCGTTCTTCAACGTCATCTTGGGCGGCTTTGGGGGTGAGACGGGCCAGGCGGCAGCGGGTGGCGGGGCACAGCGCAGCGTCAAGAGTGGCAGTGCCGACGATGCCGCCTTCATCATGAGCAATGCCGAGACGGTGATCATCGTGCCGGGCTATGGTCTGGCCGTGGCGCGGGCCCAGCATGCCGTCAAGGAGCTGGCCGCCAAGCTCACCGAAAAAGGCGTGACCGTGAAGTACGCCATCCATCCGGTGGCCGGCCGCATGCCGGGCCACATGAATGTGCTGCTGGCTGAAGCCGAAGTGCCCTATGACCAAGTCTTCGAGATGGAAGACATCAACGGTGAATTCGGTCAGGCCGATGTGGCCATCATCTTGGG
>CAZCJB010000173.1:0-4548 GCA_964498795.1 uncultured Rubrivivax sp.
AAAATGGCCTGCCCGGAGGGACTCGAACCCCCAACCTGCTGCTTAGAAGGCAGCTGCTCTATCCAGCTGAGCTACGGGCAGATGCAAGACGGCGCGGTTGGACATCTCGAAATGGTCGGGGTGAGACGATTCGAACGTCCGACCCACTGCTCCCAAAGCAGTTGCGCTACCAGGCTGCGCTACACCCCGACTTGATTCCGCTATTTTAACCGCGACTGAGCCGCTGACCGAATCGCCATCAGCGTGGTCCGGCTGGTGATGACATCGGCATCCAGCTTGAGGTGCAGCAGCGTGGGTCGCTGCGCCTTCAAGGCCCGATCCAGCGCAGGGGCAAATTCGCTGGTGCGCAGAACACGCTCGCCCAGCCAGCCATGGGCCTGCGCCAAGGCCACGAAGTCTGGGTTGAACAGGTCACTGCCACTCACCCGTCCCGGGAATTCTCGCTCCTGATGCATGCGGATCGTGCCGTAAGTGCCGTTGTCCACCACAATGGAAATGAGCCGAGTCGCCCCATAGCCGGTGGCTGTGGACAACTCCTGCGCCGTCATGAGAAAGTCCCCGTCGCCGGCCACGTTGATGACGGTGCGGTGCGGTTGCAAAAGGGACGCGGCCACGGCGGCTGGAAACCCGTAGCCCATGGCTCCCGAGGTGCATGCCAGTTGTGTTCGACCCGCATGGGCCAAACACGGGTACTTCACATACCGATGCAGCCAGCCGCTGAAATTCCCTGCGCCGTTGGTGTATACGGCATCCTCGGGGACGCGCTCCTGCAGGGTCTTCATCACCACGGCCAGGTCCATAGGCTCCACGGGTTGCGATTGGGCGTTGGCCAGGTAGTCCGCATGCGCAGCGTCGGTCCAGGCCTTCCAGCGCAATTCGGTGGGTGCTGACAAGGAGGCCAAGGCGTGACCGACACAGGCCATGGACGATTGCAGGGCCAATTCGGCGTGGTACACCCTCCCCAACTCCTCGGGCCCGGCATGCACATGTACCAGGCTCTGACGCGGCATGGGGGCCGCGAGCAGGCTGTATCCACCCGTGGTCATCTCGCCCAGTCGGACCCCGACCGCCAGCACCAAATCCGCCTCGGAGATGCGGCGACCCAAGGCCGGATTGATGCCGATCCCCACATCTCCGGCATATTGTGGATGTCGATTGTCAAAAGTGTCCTGGAAGCGAAATCCACACCCGACGGGCAAGTGCCAGTCTTGCGCAAAGCGCTGCAGTGCGAGGGCCGACGAAGCTGTCCATCCACCGCCTCCGACCACCATGAAAGGACGTTCGGCTTGCAACAAGCGTTGCTGCAACGCACGCAAACCGCCCGGCGTGGGCCAAGCCTGGGCAGGCTCTACGCGAGGGAGCGCAGGGGCTGATGTGGCGGTGGTGAGCATGTCTTCAGGCAGCACCAACACCACCGGCCCTGGACGACCCTGCATGGCGGTGTGAAAGGCCCGTGCGACGTATTCAGGGAGTCGATCGGCGCTCTGCACCTCTCCAACCCACTTGGCCATGCCCAGGGTGCCGGGCCCAAACATATGTCGGTAATCCACCTCTTGAAACGCTTCACGGTCGCGCTGATCGCTGGCGACCTGTCCGATGAAAAGCACCATCGGTGTCGAATCTTGGAAGGCCGTGTGCAGGCCAATTGCCGCATTGGACGCACCGGGCCCACGGGTCACGAAGCACACGCCGGGGCGACCCGTCAGCTTGCCCTGCGCCTCTGCCATGAAGGAGGCACCGCCCTCATGACGACAGCTGATGAAGCGGATGTGGCCCCGATGTTCAAAGAAACCATCCAACACCGCCAGGTAACTCTCGCCGGGCACCCCGAAACAGGTGGTCACGCCCTGTGCGATCAAGGCCTCGACCAAGGCATGTCCGGCGAGGCGGGGATGCGGTGACGAATGAGGCGAATGGGTCGACGAGGTCATAACGATCAGTTGGAGGTGCCTGGGGTGCAACTTGTGCAATCCTGGATATTAAGCGCAGTCGCTGCCCAGGCTTTCGATTTCGATACCATTGTCGACACAAGGAGTCGATCATCACGTGACCTCAAACGCTACGGCCTTCGAGTACGAACGCCAGGATGCATCCGGTGCGACTTGCGTCGCGCACGCCTGGGCCCAGGTCCCTGCCCCATTGACGCCATCGCGTCGTCAAGCCTTGATGGGTCAGGCGGCCGAGCTTTTGCAACGCCATCGGGCCGTGCTGGTGGCGCATTACTACGTGGAATCAGATCTTCAGGATCTGGCTTTGAGCACCGGTGGATGTGTGGCTGACTCGTTAGAGATGGCCCGGTTCGGGCGGGATCACCCTGCGCAGACGCTGGTGGTGGCTGGCGTGCGATTCATGGGCGAGACCGCCAAGATCCTTTCACCGACCAAGCGAGTCCTGATGCCGACTCTCGAGGCGACGTGTTCCTTGGATCTTGGGTGCCCCGCCGAAGAATTCTCTGCATTTTGTGATGCCCATCCCGATCGGGTAGCGGTCGTGTACGCGAATACCAGTGCAGCCGTCAAAGCGCGAGCCGATTGGATGGTGACCAGCTCCTGCGCCTTGCCCATCGTGAACCATCTCAAAGCGCAGGGCAAAAAGATCCTTTGGGCCCCTGATCGCCACTTGGGGCGGTATATCCAAGAGCAAACGGGCGCCGATATGCTGTTATGGTCAGGCGCTTGCATCGTGCATGATGAATTCAAAGGGACGGAGCTGGCCCTCTTGCGCGAGCGCCATCCTCAGGCACAAGTCTTGGTGCATCCCGAATCGCCAGCGGCCGTGGTGGCCCAGGCCGACGTGGTGGGATCGACGTCACAACTCTTGCAGGCCGTGGTGCAAGGCCATGCCAAGGAATACATCGTGGCCACGGACAACCGATTGATGCACCGCATGCGGCAACTCGCCGGCGACAAATTGCTCATGGAAGCACCCACGGCAGGTGAGAGTGCCACGTGCAAGAGTTGCGCCCACTGTCCTTGGATGGCCATGAATGGTTTGGAGAACTTGGTTCAATGCTTGATCGACGCCTCGCCTGAAGTTCACGTGCCTGAACAGACGCGCCAAAAGGCCGTGCACTGCATCGAGCGAATGTTGGATTTTGTGCGCCAGCACCCTCAATCCATGACACCAACCGCCGCAGGATTTGTGCGCCATCAAGGGGCGGCGTGATGTTTGAGATCAACGAGTCCTTGGAGCAGGCTCGAGATCGCAACGTCCGCGATGCCTTACGGGAGGATTTGGGGCGCATCGATTGGACGGGACAACTCGTGCCGTCCCACCGTGAGGTCATCGCGCAGGTGCGAGTTCGCCAAAGCGCGGTCCTGTGTGGCCGCGAATGGTTCGATGCTTGTGTCTTGGGCTTGGATCCCAAGGCGCGAATTGAGTGGCACTACGCGGAGGGTGACGACATGCAGCCTGATACGCAGGTCTGCACGATCCAAGCCCGAGCGCGGCCGCTGCTGAGTGCCGAGCGACCTGCCCTCAACTTCTTGCAGCTGTTGTCTGCCACCGCCACGGTGACCCGAGCACACGTGAGGGCGATCGAAGGCGTCTCGCCCAACCCGCGGGGCTGCGCTGTACTTGACACGCGCAAAACCTTGCCCGGGTTGCGGCAAGCGCAAAAGTACGCGGTTCGAGTAGGAGGCGGCGTCAACCAGCGCTTGGCCTTGTGGGATGGCATCTTGATCAAAGAGAACCACATTGCTGCCGCAGGGGGGATTCAAGCGGCCATGGCACAAGCCCATGCGCTGCAGGCGCAGGTCAGCATCCAAATTGAGGTGGAAGATCTGCAACAGCTGCAATTGGCCTTGGACGCAGGCGCTCAGAACATCTTGTTGGACAACTTCGACCTGGCGCACATGCGCAAAGCTGTGGCGCTGACTTCAGGCCGGGCGGTGCTTGAAGTGTCGGGAGGCGTCACATTGGCGCAACTCAAGGACATTGCCAGCACCGGCGTCGACCGCATTTCCATTGGCAAGCTCACCAAAGATGTGAACGCGGTGGACTATTCCTTGCGGGTTATCGGCTGATCGTGGATTTGTCCATCACGGTGGGGAAGCTCACCGGGAGCGTGTGCGGGAAGTCCCGGCTGAAATGCAGCCCTCGACTTTCACGTCGCATGAGCGCTGAGCGCACGATGAGCTCAGCACAGTCCACCAGATTGCGCAGCTCCAAAAGATCGCGGTTGACCTTGAAGTTGGCGTAATACTCGGCGATCTCGCTCTTGAGCAATTGCACGCGATGAAGTGCTCGCTCCAGCCGGCGGGTGGTTCGTACGATCCCCACGTAGTTCCACATGAGCAGGCGCAGCTCGTCCCAGTTGTGAGAAATCACCACTTGTTCGTCCGCATCCTCCACCTGGCTCTCATCCCAAGGTGGGAGCGACGCAGGCATGCTCACGGGCTCGGCGGCAATGTGCGCGGCACAGGCGCGGCCCAACACCACGCACTCCAAAAGCGAATTGCTGGCCAGCCGATTGGCTCCATGGAGCCCGGTGTGCGCCGTCTCCCCCACCGCATACAACCCTGGAAGGTCCGAGCGTCCATGCAAATC
>CAZCJB010000174.1:0-4542 GCA_964498795.1 uncultured Rubrivivax sp.
TTGATACCGGCAGCCATGCTCCTGGGCGTGGTGGAGGCTCACACCCAGGCGCTGTGGGGCCCTGTGGCGCGCGATGCGGTGGCCTGGGCCCTGCTGCTCGGGGCCTTGCTGTGGCAGGCCCGTCACCGTGAAGGTGGTGTTTCAGGAGTCGTCCATGCGTGACGCCTTGTGCGCCAGCGAGCCTGGGGTGGGCCTCATCATCCAATGGATGGTGCTGGCTTTACTGGCTCTATCGGCCTGGCTGGTCTTGCGCACCGGGCGGGTGTCTTTGGGCCAGCAGGCTTACTTTGGACTGGGTGCGTACTCATCGGCCATGGTGACCGTGATGGCCCAGGGCTCGTTGGGCATGGGCTTGTGTGTCGCGATGGGGTGCGCTGCCTTGGCCGCCTGGGTCGTCGGTGCGCTGCTGCGCCCGCTCAGCGGTCTGCCCTACGCCATGGCCTCGCTGGCCGTGGCGGAGATGTGTCGGCTCGGTCTGTCCTCCTGGAACTGGCAAGTGCAGCAGGCCGATGGCCGGTGGGTGGGTCCGCAGGGCGTGCAGGGCTTTCGCCAGATCCGCTGGGTGTTTGAACAACAAATGAGCCAACAAGCCTATCTCGCTGTGGCGGGTGCGCTCTTGGCCGTGTGCGTCCTCGGCCTGTGGTGGATGCAGCGTTGTCGACTGGGCATGGCCTTGCAGGCCGTGGGCCTCGATGCCACGCTGGCTCAAGCCCAAGGGCTGGCCGTAGAAAACCTACGTTGGGGCGCGCAAACCTTTGCTGGGGCTGTGGCAGGACTGGCGGGCGCGCTGTACGCCCACCAAATGACCTACGTCGAGCCGGCGATCTTTGATGCCATGTTGGGCGTTCACGCCGTGGGCTACGCCCTCTTGGGTGGATTGGCCACGCCTTGGGGCCCCTTGTTGGGGTCAGGCTTCGACCTGGGACTGCTCGAAGCCACCCGGCTCTTCGAGGGATGGCGCATGGTCATCTTCGGTGGGCTGATTGCCCTGTTCCTGCGCTGGCGCCCCCGGGGTCTCCTCGACGAGGACACCTTGCATCACCTCTCGCGGATCTTTCTTCCCCTTTTCTCAAGGAAATCTCATGAGCGCAACACACTTGCTTGACCAAAAAACCATCATCGTCACCGGTGCCGCCACTGGCATTGGACAGGCCTTTGCGTTGGGATGCGCCGCGCAAGGCGCACGCGTGGTGGCTGCCGACATGAACGACGCCACCGAGACCGTCAAGGCCATCACCAGCCAAGGCGGAAAGGCCCTGTCTGTGCGAGTCGATGTGGCAGATATGGACTCGGTCCAAGCCATGGCCGAGTCCGCTGTCAAAACCTTTGGCCGCATCGATGGACTGGTGAACAACGCCGCCTATTTCCGAGAGGTCAAGCTCACGCCCTTTGAAGAGATCGACCCCGGCATCTGGGACAAGATTTTCCAGGTCAACGTCAAGGGTGTATGGAACTGCTGCAAAGCGGTCATGCCGGCCATGCGCCAACAAGGCAGTGGCTCGATCGTCAACATCGCCTCGGTGGTGGCTGTGGCCGGTCAGCCGGGCTATTTGCACTATGTGGCCACCAAGGGGGCCGTGCTGTCCATGACCAAAGGCTTGGCCAAAGAATGCGGCGCGGCCAACGTCCGCGTCAATGTCATTGCCCCCGGCTTTGTCATCACCGACGCCACCAAGAACCGACCCATCGAGTGGCAGCAAAGCTTCTTGAAAGCGCGTGCCCTCTCGCGCGAACAACGCCCCGATGACCTGGTAGGTACCGCCTTGTACCTGCTGTCGGACCTGGCGGCCTTTGTGTCTGGCCAAACCATCGTCGTGGACGGTGGTCACATCATGTATTGAAAGGAGATTTCATGTCGACCCCCATCCTGCATCACTATGAGTTTTCAACCTTTTCCGAGAAGGTTCGCATTGCTTTAGGCCTCAAGCAATTGGCCTGGCATTCGGTGGACATCCCTGGCATGCCACCGCGCCCGCTGCTCACGCCGTTGACAGGCGGCTACCGACGTGCACCGGTGCTGCAAATCGGCGCGGACATTTACTGCGACACCCATGTCATCTTGTCGGCACTCGAGCGGCTCAAGCCCTCGCCCACTCTTTTTCCCACGGGCAGCGCCGGCCTGGCCCGAGGCCTGGGATTTGCGTGGGAGCGTCAGATGTGGATCCCCACCATCGGTGTCCTGGTGCACTACATCGGTGAGCACATTCCGGAGGAGTTCATCAAAGACCGCAAAGAGGGCTACTTGGGCATCGACATCTCCAAAGGTGCCATGGCCCCGCAGTTCCAAGAGCATGTGCAATTTGTGCGCGCGCAGGTGAGTTGGCTCGCACAGGCCTTGGCCGGCAAAGACTTCCTTTTTGGGTCGGCCCCCAGTGCAGCGGATTTGGCATGCTGGCAAACGATCTTTCTGCTGCGCAAGAACTGCCCTGCCGATGTCGACGCCCTGCTGGGCTTGGCGCCCTTGGTGGGGTGGTACGACCGAATCTTGGCGCTGGGACATGGCAAGTCCACCCCCCTGACTGCCGAGGAGGCGTTTGAAGTCGCCAAATCATCGCAACCTGCGGCCGTCACGCATGTGCAGCCCGATGGAGACCCCGGCGGCTTGCGCCATGGCACGGCGGTGCGCATCACGCCCGACGACAACGCCCGCGTGCCGGTCGAGGGCACGTTGGTCGCCGCCGATGCGTTCGAGGTAGTGATCCATCGACGCGACGCACAGGCAGGTGATCTTCACATCCACTTCCCGCGGCTGGGCTACACCGTCGTGGCCGCTTGACCCTTCACCGCAATCTTCAATTCGTCCCCTTCTTCATTCAACCCTTCAAAGGAACCTCATGAGCACCCAAGAACACAACAAGCAACTTTGCCGCGAATATTTCCGCGCCTTCTTGGCCCGTGACTTGGCATGGATGGCCAAGCACATTGCGCCCACCTTCGTGCGCCATGACCCCGGACTGCCCTTCGAGGTCAAAGGTCCTGAAGGCGTGGCGCAACTGCACGATGCCTTGCTGCCCGCATTCCCGGACATGGAGTTACCTCTGCTCGATTTTGTGGCCGAAGGGAACAAGGTGTTGGTGCGACTGAAGGTGTTAGGCACCCACACCGGCGCCTTTGGTGACATGGCGGCCACGGGTCGCAAAATCAGTATCGACGTGTTGGACCTGTTCCAGTTTGAAAACGGAGTCTTGGTAGAACATTGGGCGCTGCTGGACAATCTGGGCATGCTCAAACAGCTGGGCGCCTTGCCCGCTTGATTCGGCCCCGATCCTCAGGAGACATCGATGCAATTGCTCGCCAACACCACGTCCCCATTTGTGCGTATCGCACGCATGGCCATGATGGAAAAAGGTTTGAACGTGGAACCCACCATCGTCGACCCCTGGGCCGACGATGCGCGGCTGCGCGCCGCCAATGCAGCCACCCGGGTCCCCACTCTGGTGTTGGACGACGGTACGCCGTTGACCGAAAGCCTGTTGATCGTTCATTGGCTCGAGGCCACGCGCCCAGCGCCGCAATATCCCAGCCTCCTGGGCTCAGGTGCGCAGGTGGCCGGTGTGCTGTCGCGTGCCGGTATCGCCCTGGGAGCGATTGAGGCTTCGGTGCACACCATCATCACGCGCAAGGTCACCGCGCCCACGCTGTTTGACGAAACGCCTGTAGGGTTGCGGCGTCGTCGCAGCATGATCGAAGGGCTTGAGCGTTTGGAGGGCTTGGCCCCCCAGATGGCCGGTACCCATCCAGAAAGCCGGGTCCCCACCCTGGACCTGATCTGCGCCGTGGTGCTGTACGACTACCAACAGTTTCGCTATGGCGACCAACCGTGGCTGCCCTCCACCCCCGCCCTGAAGGACCTGGCCCACACCCTGCGCCAACGCCCCTCCGTGGGCACCACTCTGCCTCGAGCCGCCTGAAGGTCAAAGCAAATCAGAGGCACCTTCGGCAGACACTGCCTGCAAGTGCGCAGCCAGCAAACCCAACGGCGTCTGAGACGCGGGGTGGCTGCGCACACAAATCTGCATGCCGCGTAAAGCCCAGGCGTCCGAGAGCGGCAGCACTCGCAGCTTCATCGACGAAGCGAAGCTCCGCGCGGCAGCCATCGGCAAGATGCCGATGCCTAACTGGGCTTGCACCGCCCGGCACACGGCCTCAAAGCTACGCACTTGCACACGCAGGGCCATGGGACGCATGAAGGTCGCCGCTTGTTCGGTCAACAACCGGGTCAGCGTACTTCCAGCCTCTAGACCAATCAGATCCCGCTCCAACAAGTCCTCAAACGCCACCGTCTTTTGACGCAAGGGGTCGTCATCTCGCAGCACGGCGGCCAATTGGTCTTGACGATAGGGTCGCACCCAAAGCCCCTGCACATCGCAGCCCTCGACGACCACACCCAAGTCCGCCTCACCCCCTTTGACGCGCCGTACCACCTCGTCGCTCCAAGACTCCTCCAGCACGATGCGCACGTTTTCGTGCCGCGCCTGAAAACTTGCTGTGTCGGACGGTAAGAACTGCGCCATGGCCGAGGTGTTGCCCAGGATGCGCAGC
>CAZCJB010000175.1:0-4448 GCA_964498795.1 uncultured Rubrivivax sp.
ACTGGGACTGGGAGCGTCGACGCAGCGATCTGTCATACCGAAAGTTTTGTGGCACCGCACCGCAGAGTTTGGTGGCGGGCTTAGAAGCCGCCTTGGGGCTGCTTTTTGCCGAAGGGATGGAGGCTGTGTTCGAGCGACATCGGCGGCTGGCGAGGGCGGTGCATGCGGCGGTGGAGGGGTGGAGCTCGGCCGGCGCACTCGGCTTCTTTGCGCAATCGCCCACCAGCCGGTCGGCCTCTGTGACCACAGTCACCGTGCCTGCAGGCACCGACGTGGACGCCTTGCGCCAGGTGGCTCGCGAGCGATTCCAAGTGGCCTTTGCAGGCGCCCTGGGCCCATTGAGCGGCAAGGCGTTCCGCATTGGCCACCTTGGGGATCAAAATCCCGCGTCCATGCTGGGATGTCTGGCTGGGATTGAAGCCGCACTGGTCGTGCAGGGCATCCCCATCGGTCGCGACGGCCTGTCGCGCGCCATTGATTCGTTGCGAGATTACATCCCGGCGTAGTTGGGTCCGCCGCCGCCCTCTGGGGTCACCCACACGATATTTTGGGTCGGATCCTTGATGTCGCAGGTCTTGCAATGCAAGCAATTTTGCGCATTGATGACCAATTGCTCGGCACCCTCATGCTCCACAAACTCATCCACGGCGGACTCTTGAATCCCAGCTTGGGCAACAGCCATTGTTCGATGCCGGTCATCACCGTGCCCACCGTGTTGCCCTTCTTGAACCATTGCTTGAAGTTGCGACTGCGGTCCAGTTCCTCAAACAACCAACTGTTCCTGAACAGTTCCTCGTAGGTCGATACTTCGTCGTGGTGACGGCCTTGTGTCAAGGCTTGGGACACCGCCTCGGCCGCCAGCATGCCGCTCTTGATCGCCGCGTGGCTGCCTTTGATCCGCGACGCGTTCAGCATCCCCGCATCACAGCCTACCAGCACGCCGCCTGGGAAGGCCAGTTTCGGCAGCGACAAGATGCCGCCGGCGGTGATCGCGCGAGCCCCGTAGCCGACCCGTTTGCCACCTTCCAAAATCCGCTGGATGGCCGGATGTGTCTTCCAACGTTGCATCTCCTCAAACGGGCTTAACCATGGGTTTTGGTAATCCAACCCTGTCACGAAGCCCAACGTGACCTGGTTGCCTTCCAGGTGGTACAAAAAACCACCGCCGTAGGTGTTCTCGTCCATGGGCCAACCGGCGGTGTGCACGACCTTGCCCGGCTCCGCCTTGGAGGGATCAATGTCCCACAGCTCTTTCACGCCCAAGGCGTAGCTCTGTGGGTCTCGGCCTTCATCCAGGTGGTAGCGAGCGATGATTTGACGACCCAGATGACCCCGAGCGCCCTCGGCCAGGACGGTGTACTTGCCCAGCAACTCCATGCCCAACTGGAATCCGTCGTGCGGTTGGCCGTCTTTCCCCACACCCATGTTGCCGGTCGCCACGCCTCGCAAGGCGCCAGCCTCGTCAAACAGCAGTTCTGCAGCGGCAAAACCCGGGAAAATCTCCACTCCCAAAGACTCAGCCTGCTCGGCCAACCACTTGGTGATCGCACCCAGGCGAACCACGTAACATCCCTCGTTGTGGAAGCACTCGGGCACCAAGAAGTCAGGCGTACGCCGCGACCCTGAGGCATCCAGCACCAGCACATCGTCGGAGGTCACGGGCTGGTTCAATGGGGCACCGAGTTCCTCCCAGTTGGGGAAGAGCTCTCCCAGCGCTTTGGGATCCATGACCGCGCCGCTCAAGATGTGGGCGCCTGGCTCCGATCCTTTTTCGAGCACCACGACCGACAGTTCGGCATGAAGCTGCTTCAATCGAATGGCGGTGGACAACCCAGCCGGTCCGGCACCCACCACCACCACGTCATATTCCATGGACTCTCGCGGCCCGAATTGGGTCAACAGGTCGTCGGATGTCATGCCTCAGGCTCCCCTCAATGGTCTCATCGCACCTGCAGAGATTTTAGGCTGTTGGGGGTTTCAACAACCTGACCACCTCGTCAGCCAGCGCCAGGCTCGAGGTCAACCCGGGTGATTCAATGCCCATCAAATGGACGCAACCCGCCTGTCCGTGATGAGCGGGGCCCAGGATCAAAAAGTCTGCAGAGGTGCCTGGAGGGCCGATCTTGGGGCGAAAGCCGGTGTACGCAGGCGCCAGCGCGTTGTCGGGCAGACCGGGCCAGTAGCGGCGGATGTCGTGGGCGAAGATCTCACGCTGGCTCGTGTCGACGTTGTAGTCAAAATCGGCGGGTTCGGTGCCTGCTGGCAACCAGTGCGTGTCGGGGCCGAAGCGAGCCTGATGGCCCAAGTCCAAGGTCAAATGGATGCCCAGCCCGCCCTCGTTGGGCATCGGGTAGACCAGGCGATCAAACGGTGAGCGTCCGCTCAAGGCGAAATAGTTGCCTTTTGCGTAATGGGGGCGGGGGATGAGCGCGCGCGACAGTCCCGAGGTGAGTTGCGCCACTTGAGTCGCATGCAAGCCTGCGCAATTGACCCAACACTGGGTGGCGATCTCAAAGTCCTCTGTGCCCCGAGTGGAGACGATCCAACCCGTGCCGGATGGCGCAGGCTGAGCCGCTGCAAAGGCTGTCATCAACACCAATTGAGCCCCCCGGCGTTGCGCATCGCCCAGCAGTGCGGTCATCAGTGCATGGCTGTCCACGATGCCGGTGGAAGGACTCCAGACGGCAGCCACACAAGACACTTCGCTTTCCAAGGCTCGTGCTTGTGAAGCATCCAGGCGTTGGATGTCGCTCACGCCGTTGCTCAGCGCCTGACGGGCGATGGCCTCCAGGCGGGGGATTTCAGCGTCGCTGGTCGCGACGAGCAATTTCCCGCAGCGGCGATGGTTCACCCCGAACTGCTCGCAAAATTCATAGAGCTGATTTCGGCCTTGCACACAAAGACGCGCCTTCAGGCTGTCGGTGGGGTAGTACAAGCCAGCGTGGATCACCTCGCTATTTCGTGCTGACACGCCCGTTCCAAAGGCGTTTTCACACTCGAGAATGACCACTTCATGCCCGGCGTGCGCCAGGGCTCGGGCTACGGCCAGGCCCACCACACCGGCCCCCACCACCACGGCATCCACTTTGTCCATGGACGGCATTGTGCGGCAGATGCGGTATCGTCCCTGCTTCCACTCACGCAGTCGCAGGGAGAGCCCATGTCTTACATCATCGATTTGTCAGGCCGTGTGGCCTTGGTCACGGGCGCTTCGAGCGGTTTGGGAGCCCATTTCGCCAGGGCCTTGAGCCAGGCCGGGGCGGCCGTCGTGATTGCAGCGCGCCGCGAAGAGCGCCTGAAAGCCCTGCGCGCAGAAATTGAGGCCGAAGGGGGCGTGGCCCACGTGGTGACGCTGGATGTGACCGATCCTCAGAGCATTGCGGCTGCCGTGGCTCACGCCGAAACCGAGATGGGCGCCATCGACATCCTCATCAACAACTCGGGGGTTAGCACCACGCAGCGGTTGGCCGATGTGACGCCCGAGGACTTTGATTTTGTGATGGACACCAATTGCCGCGGTGCCTTTTTCGTGGCTCAAGCCGTGGCCAAACGCATGATGGCCCGCAGCCGTGGGGCGGCGCCCGGAACGTTCACGGGGGGACGCATCGTGAACATCGCCTCGGTGGCCGGGTTGCGCGTGCTCAGCCAGATTGGGGTGTACGCCATGAGCAAAGCGGCAGTCATTCACATGACCCGTGCGATGGCCTTGGAGTGGGGACGCTACGGGATCAATGTCAACGCCTTGTGTCCAGGCTACATCGACACCGAAATCAATCACCATCATTGGCAGACCGAGTCCGGACAAAAGTTGGTGCAGATGTTGCCGCGCAAGCGCGTGGGGGAGCCCAAGGATCTGGACGCGGCACTCATGATGCTGTGCGCCAACGAAAGTCGATTCGTCAACGGGGCCGTGCTGAACGCCGACGATGGGTTCGGAGTCTGACCGTGAGATTCATTGTCCCTGACGACAAGAAGTTGACCTATGAGCTCACGATTCCCATTCGGTGGGGCGACATGGACATGATGGGTCACGTCAACAACGCCTTGTATTTTCGGTACATGGAGACGATACGCTTAGAGTGGATGGGCAAGATAGGCGCTCAAGCCAATCCTCATGGGGACGGCCCTGTCATCGTGAACGCCTTTTGCAATTTCATCCGGCAATTGGAGTACCCCGGTGAGGTCTTGGCTCGTCATTACGTGAGCCAACCGGGTCGCACCAGCTTTGACTCCTACATCACCCTGGGGCGCACCGATGACCCCGGTGTCATTTACGCAGAAGGTGGCAGCAAGGTCGTTTGGGTGGACTTTCAAGCCCAAAAATCCAAGCCTTTGCCAGATTGGTTGAGAGCCTTGGTGGATCCCACTGTCAGCCAGAACTAGGGAAAACCCGCTAAGCTACGCCTCTTTGAAAAGCAGCCTGGATGAGCAGGACATGAACAAGGTGT
>CAZCJB010000176.1:0-4436 GCA_964498795.1 uncultured Rubrivivax sp.
ACCCGTCTCAAGGTTGGCGAAGGTGCCAGGCTTTGGGCCGGGTGAAGGTGCGAATTCCTTCGGTCGACAGGGTCAGTCCCAAACCGGAGTCGCCGTAGCCTGACCAGGGCAGGCGGGGGCTCACACGATCGCAACAGTTCCAATACACGCTGCCAGCGTTCACCCGCGACAGCAAGGCCTTGGCAGCGGCTTCATCGCGGGTGTACACGCCTGCGGTCAGGCCATATCGCGTGTCGTTCATGAGGCTCACCGCCTCGTCGTCAGACGCGACCCGTTGAATGCCGATGATGGGCCCAAAGCTTTCCTCACGCATCACCTCCATGGAATGGTTGACCTCGGTCAGTACCGTGGGTTCAAACCAGTTCCCGGGGCCCGTGCGACGGCGGCCACCACAATGCAGCTTTGCGCCTTTGGACACGGCGTCGGCCACTTGAGATTCCAGCACAGTCAGTTGTGGCGCGCGCGTGATGGCACCGACATAGGTCTGCGCATTGGTCGGGTCTCCTTGCTTGAAGCTGGTCACTGTCTTCACAAAGTGCTGGACGAATTCGTCGTGGATGGATGCGTGCACATAGATCCGCTCCACCGAGCAGCAACTTTGTCCGGTGTTGTACATGGCGCCATCAGCCAGACTTTCGGCAGCCGTCTTGGGGTCGGCATCGGCCCGCACGTAGGTGGGATCCTTGCCACCGAGCTCGAACTGCACCTTGACGAGCCGCGACGCCAGGCTTTGGGCAATGCGCACACCGGTGGCATGGCTTCCGGTGAAAAACAGACCGTCAATGCGTTGAGACAGCAAAGCGGCACCCACTTCAGCACCTCCAATCAAGACGTGCAAGACGTCTTGCGGTACGCCGGCTGCATGCAGCAACCGAACGATGTGTTGCCCGGTCAGCGTCGCAAACTCGCTAGGCTTGTAGAGCACGCTGTTGCCCATGAGCAGGGCCGGCACGATGACATTGCAGCCCACAAACCATGGGTAGTTCCAGGCTGAAATATTGGCCACCACGCCCAACGGCGCATGACCGATCACCTCTTGCATTCCACCGTCTTGGAAGACAGTTTCCGACGCACAGGCCTCGGGCGCTTGGGCCACAAAGAAGTCCAAACGTGGCAGCAACCCGTTCAGTTCATTGCGGGAGTGGCTGATGGTCTTGCCGGTCTCGGCGGTCATGGTCGCAGCCAAGGTCTGGAGTTCGCCGACCACGGCCGCGCGGAAACGCCCGACGACTTCGATGCGATGTTCCAACGATGTGGCCGCCCAAGCGGCTTGAGCGGCGCGTGCCCGTGCGGCTTTGGTCGCCACGCTGGATGCGTCATCAGCGTCGATCGTTTGTAGGAGGTCCCCTGTTGCGGGGTTGAACACTTGAAGAGTCGGCATGATGAAACAGAACTCAGGATCTGAGAGAAGAGGAACCGAAGAGCTAAAGGAGCGCCTGAGGGACGTCCCTCACTGGCCATCGCGGATTTGTTGGGCCGCTTGCAAGAAATCTTGCAACAGGGCGGAGTCATCAAAGTGAGCAGGGTGCCCCGGCTGGTGAAATTCCGGGTGCCATTGCACAGCGGCCACATAGCCCGGGCCAGACCGTCGAATCGCCTCGACCGTGCCGTCATGGGGGCAACGGGCTTCCACCACGAAGCCTGGGGCCAAATCTTTCACGGCCTGGTGGTGAATGCTGTTGGTGGTGACGCGAGACAGGCCAGGGTAGAGCTGAGCCAGCCGAGTGTTCGGCTCGAACTGCACCTCGTGAAAGTGGTTCTCGTACTTCCCCGCTTCGCGATGGTGAATCGCCCCTGGGCATTGGGTGTTGATGTCCTGGTACAGCGTACCGCCAAACATCACGTTGATGAGTTGCATGCCCCGGCAGACCCCAAAGACCGGCTTGCCGGCTTTGACGAAAGCGTCGATGAGTTCAATCTCGTAACGGTCCCGAACCGCATCGCCGGCCCAGGCGGGGTCCATGGGCTTCTCCCCATAGCACTCAGGGGCCACGTCATTGCCCCCTTGCAGCACCAGACCGTCCAAGGTGCTGGCGTAATCGTTCAAATTGATGTCGGTTCGCGCCACGATGCTGTCGCGGGTGACGGCGGGAACCATGACCGCCACTGCGTGTCCGGACAAGACCCAGTGCGCCACCGATTGCTCCAGGTAATGCAGGGTTTTGGTGAAGACGCCGGGCAAGGCACCGTGGGTGCCAGGGTAGTAAATGCGCGCAGACACGCCAATCAACAAAGGCTTGTTCGAACTCATCGTGCCGGCCACCCTCACATCGCCTGTCGGAAGAGTCGCTCGTAATCGGCCTCGCTGGCCGGGCGGGGGTTGGTGCCACCGGTAAAGTCCTTGGCGGCCAGCGGAACCAGTCGGGGTAAATGATCCAAGGTCACACCATGAGCCGCCAAACCGCCTTGAATGCCAATCTTGGACTTGAGCTGCCGCAGCCAGTCGATGAAGCTGCGGCCGCCTCCGGAAGCCCCCACCACATGAGCCATCTCATCAAATTTGGCCGGCACGGCTTCCAGATTCCATGCCAACACGGTGTCGATCATGAGGGCGTTGGCCAAGCCGTGGTGCATGTCGCACACGGCACCCAAAGCGTGTGCACAGGCGTGGACCGAGCCGAGGTCTTTTTGAAAGGCGATGGCCCCCATCATGGAGCTCATCATCATGTCGCTGCGGGCTTGCAGGTTGCGAGGCTCAGCCACTGCCGCGACCAAGGACCGCGCGCCCAAGCGCAAGCCCTCCAGCGCGATGCCGTCACACAGGGGGTGATAGGCCGGTGACAGGAAACTCTCGATGTTGTGGGTGAGTGCGTCCATGCCCGTGGCCGCGGTGACGCCGGCTGGCAGGCCAAAGGTCAGTTCAGGGTCGGCGAACACAGCGCGGGCCAAGATCTTGGGGCTGAACACGGTGCGCTTGTGGTGGGTGGTGTCTTCGGACACCACCGCCGAGCGCCCCACTTCAGAGCCGGTGCCCGAGGTGGTGGGCAGCGCTACAAAATAGGGCAAAGGGTGGACGATGGGGCGCACTTGAGGGTGGTCCCACACGTATTCCAGGATGTTGCCCTCGTGTGTGGCGGCCACCCCAACGACCTTGGCCACGTCCAAGGCAGCACCGCCGCCGAAGCCAATGACGGCATCGGCTCCGTGGGCTTTAAAGGCCGCCGCACCCGCCATCACTTGCGCACAGGTGGGATTGCCAAACACGCCGTCATACACCGCCACCGCCAGGCCAGACAAGTGGGTCTTGAACTCATCAATCACCGGCAATTTGGCCAAGGCCCGATCGGTAACGATCAGCGGGCGCTGGATGCCTTGAGCCTTCAGGTGGTCGGCCACCCCTTTGCGCGCACCGGCGCCGAAGGTGATGGGGGTGGGAAATGCGAAATTGGATAGGGTGGTTGCGCTCATGCCCCGCATTTTCATACGGATTGAGGTGAATTTCCCACCTCGGAACCCCGGTAGAGGCACCAAAAAACCAATAGGGACCTCATTCATGGGACGAACTCACAGGATAATGGAAGGTTGACTCTTGACAGCATCCGGTGGCGGATGCACAGAGGCTTGATCTCATCCGCAAAGCACTCATATGGCCCAATACGTTTTCACCATGAACCGCGTCGGCAAGATCGTGCCACCGAAGCGGCAGATCCTCAAAGACGTTTCCTTGTCCTTCTTCCCGGGCGCCAAGATTGGCGTGCTCGGCCTCAACGGCTCCGGCAAGAGCACCTTGCTCAAGATCATGGCGGGCCTCGACAAAGAAATCGAGGGTGAAGCCGTTCCCATGCCGGGTTTGAACATCGGCTACTTGCCGCAGGAGCCTCAGCTCAACGCGGAGCAAACGGTGCGCGAAGCCGTCGAGCAGGGCATCGGTGGAGTCCTTGCCGCCAAGAAGCGTCTGGATGAGGTGTATGCCGAGTATGCGGAGCCCGATGCCGACTTTGACAAGTTGGCCGCCGAGCAAGCCGAGCTTGAAGCCATCATCGCCGCCGCAGGCAGCGAGAACACCGACTTGCAATTGGAATTGGCCGCCGATGCACTGCGCCTTCCCCCTTGGGACGCGACCATCGGCAATTTGTCAGGCGGTGAAAAGCGCCGCGTCGCCTTGTGCCGTTTGCTGCTGTCCAAGCCCGACATGCTGCTGCTCGACGAGCCCACCAACCACCTCGACGCCGAGTCCGTGGAGTGGTTAGAGCATTTCCTGCAACGTTTTTCGGGCACGGTGGTGGCCATCACCCACGATCGCTACTTTCTCGACAACGCAGCCGAATGGATTCTTGAACTCGACCGCGGACACGGCATTCCATGGAAGGGCAATTATTCGGAGTGGTTGGACCAGAAGGAACGCCGCCTCGAGGTCGAGCAGAAGAAAGAAGACGCCCGCATCAAGGCCATGAAAGAAGAGCTCAAGTGGGTGCGCTCCAACGCCAAGGGGCGTC
>CAZCJB010000177.1:0-1759 GCA_964498795.1 uncultured Rubrivivax sp.
GAACGCCAACTCGAGGCCATCCGTGAGGCCTTGCTGCAGGCCACCACCCAGCAGGCGCCCACCCGTGTGGTCTCCACCGCCTGGGTCGACGACAAGGGCGCCTTGCGCGAGCTGTCGCACTTTCAATCCGAAGCCCACGTCAGAGGCGTTCGCATCGCCCGCTACGTGGACGAACAAGCCGATCAAGACGGCAAGAAAGAGGCGCCCAAGGTCCAGGTGGACGTGCTGCCTTGGTCTTTGCGGGTGGCCCAAAGCGGTTGCCAAGATCCGCCACGCCCCTGGAAGTTGCCTCTGCAGGTTCAAACCAGAATGTCGGCCGGATTCAATGGCTCGCAGCACTACGCCAGCAACGCCTTGCTCGACATGTCGCAGTCGCTGTGGCTGGCGCAGATGAAGCAATCTACCCGCTGGCGCGCCTTTGAGGCTCGCACGCCACCGGCCACTCAATACGAGCGCTACCTCATCGGCCCCAATGAGTCTTACCAAGGCTGGGTGGCGGTGCTCAGTTTGCATCCTCAAGTGGCTCCCGAAGCGGTCCCCACCTCGGGCATGTTCTTCTTCAAAACGGCCAACCCCAATTTCTGGTCATGGACCCTGGCATTGACCCTGACCCACACGGGTAAGAAGCCTTCGCCCATGGCCGACACCGTCCCCGTTCGACTGGAGCGTGCGGTCCACATTCCTTTGCCTCAGAGCCTGCATGACCCCGCGGCCTGGATGCGCTCGCTGCAAACCGTGCTCAATGACACGCTGAGCCAATGGGTGCAACTGCTCGATGACCGTTTGCGTTGCGAGCCCCCGCAGTTTGCAGTCGAAGGCACACCCGCGGTGCTCACGGTGCAGGCAGGGCAGGGCAGTGGTTTGCGCATGGGCGATCGGGTCTTGGTGGTCAATCGCACCGAAGTCCCCAGCCGCATGCTCGAGTCTGGCGCCCGTGCCCCCATGGCCCTGGCCGAGGTGGTGCAGGTAGGGCTGCAGTCGTCGCGCTTGCGTCACCTAGCCGGTCCCCTCCCCACGGGCGGAATCCGAGACGGTGACTGGGTGGCCCTGCCATTGTGATGGCAGCACCATTTGCCCGCATCATTCACTATCATTCAAGCCGCTGCCTGACGGGATTCGATCATGGATTTTTTTAGAACGCTGACGCCACCCACCCCCCGTCATCGCGAGGCCCACAGGGCCGCGGCGATCTTGTCCTTGGCCGTGACCGTGACGGCCCTCATCACCCTACCCGCACACGCGGCTGACACCTCAGCCGCTGCCGCCGCCGCGCTCAAAGTCCTCACCTCACCCCCACCGGCCCCTGAGTCGGCCGCAGCAGGGTCGGGCTCCGCCCCATCGGGTGGTCGTGCGGTGTATGTCGTCAAAGGCAGCCAAACTCTGGATGTGGCCATCCAACGTGCCTTGCCCAACCTGCCGCTCAAAGAAGCCTTCTTGCGACAGGTGTTCGCCAGCCTCAACCCCAAGGCCTTGACGTCCGGCGCCACGAATGTGGTGCTGCGCTCGGGCACCAGCCTTCAAGTGCCCACCATGGACGACCTGCGCTTTCATTTGGCTCAAGCGTCGCCCGAACTCATGGGCCTGTCTGGCAGAAAAACGGCCTCGGTCGATGCTGGGGATGACGATGCGCCAGAGCTGAAAAAGCGCTGGCCTCGTTTCCCTTGAGCCGGCACGTGCGACCCGACTTGTCCTGACCCGTCATGATCACCGGCGCAGAGACCGCCCATTTGGGCCTGCGCCCGGCGCCCATTTACCTGGA
>CAZCJB010000177.1:1859-4426 GCA_964498795.1 uncultured Rubrivivax sp.
CAGATGGCCACCCTCACGGCGGAGCGTCTCATTCAATACCTGGCGGTCAGTGGATGGTTCACCGAATCCGCCTTGTCACAAGGCCGCCTCCTGGGGGCCTTTGACCTCAAGACCGTGCTGCGTTTGTTGGCTCGATCCTCCTCGCAAGCCTCTACGGCGGGCACGTTGCAACAAGCCCTGGACGAGGTCGAATCTCAACAAGTGGCGGCCACAGGCGTCGATACCTCGCGCGATTGGGGCTTTTCCCTGGTGATTCCTTTTGCCGACGCCGACCCCATGACCTTGCGTTTCAGCAGGGGTCGGCCTCAAAGCCTCGACGAAGAGGCAGCGCCGATGTACGTCCACATGCACACCCGCAGCCGCGATCACGGCGAGTTGTGGCTGCAGACCTGCATTCGCGATCGGACCCAGGTCGAAATGGTCATGTGGGCGTTGCGAGAGGATGTCGCCGAGCGAGCTCGTGTGCAATCGTCCAATTTGGCCGAAGAGTTGGCCAGTGCGGGCTTGCGTATGTCGCAGTTCCAAGTCATCCATGGCGCCCGCCCCACCGAGTTGCCCCAGTGGATGTCCCCCGAAGCCCAAGGCTCTCAGGGCCGTCTGGTGGACGTGCAGACATGAAGTCGCCCTGGAAAGATCCCAAAGAAGCGGTCGCGCTGGAATACGGCCGCCACAAGACGCCAGTGGTCATCGCCAAAGGCCAAGACGACGTGGCCGAGCGCATCATCGAAGAGGCGCGACGCCATGGCGTCTATGTGGCCGAAGACCCGCAACTGCTGCGCTTGCTGAGCAGGCTCGAAGTCGACACCGAAATCCCGCCCGAGCTCTACACCGCCGTGGCCGTGATCTTGTCGTGGGTCTATTGGCTCAAAGGCATGACGCCGGGCGACGAGAAGCGCTGAACAACGCCAGCGTCCTGGCGAGGTGGCCGAAGATTGCTTCACTGCGTTCGCAATGACAAAGCCCCGTCATGGCGAGGGCCCAAAGGGCCTGCGGCAATCTCCCAACAAAGCCCCGTCATTGCGAGGGCCCAAAGGGCCCGCGGCAATCTTCAAGCCAGCTGAAAACTGCTGTAAGAAGACACCCCGTGCGCCAAATGCCCCATGCGGTCATACAGATCCGTCGTGGGTGCCGAGTCGCCTCTCAAGGTTTGCAAGGTGCCGCGCACGGCATCGAGTTGACGCTGCATCAACTGCAGATTGCGCATGTGCAAATCACGCGCATGTTCCAACCGCTCTTGCAGAGCCTGCCAGGCCGCGGGCACCGGCTGTTGTGCACGGGCCCAGGCCGCCAACGCGGCCAGGTCCACCAGCAAGCGGTTTTTGTCTTCTTGGGTCGCCTCAAACGCGTCAATGTCGCGTTTCTTCAGCGTCTCAAATTCTTGCTCTAGCAAGGCCATCAGCCGCTCCAAATCGTCCCCAGCCCGCTGCAGAGCGGCTGGCATGGAATCGACCGGCGGAGTAGAAGTGCTGAGTGGCATGGGCGTTGTCAGAGCGTCTTGGAATTTCAGTGTTCGGGCTCAGCCCTTGATCATTTTTTCAATGGCCACGAAATTTTCGGCGATGCGTCGAGAATCCAGCGGGTACTGACCATTGCGCAAGGCCTGCTTGATGGACTCCACCTTGGCCTGGTCGAACGCGGGTTCGGCCATCACCTTTTGCACCGCTTCGCTCAGATGCGCTTCGTCCTTGCCGGAGGCTGCCACAGCGCCTGCCAACGAAGCGTCGCCCGCCTTGGCTTTCTTGTCGGACTTGTCAGCGGCAGGTCGCGCGCCGGTGTCCAGTTTGGCTAGTCTTCCGTATTGAGAGATAGGATCGGTCATGGCCGTCTCACTTTCTGAGCGTCAGGGAAAACCCCTGACATACAAGGTGACTCGACACGAGAAACGGGAACTTTAGCAGCCTGAACACGATAAGTGCCATCATTTGTCACAAACCGGCCACCAAGTTCGCGCCGCGAACCACTCCAGAGACGATTCGACCTGAATCGCGATTTTTCAAGCGGATTTGATCCCCCAATTTGCCGTCTTGCATGGCCTCCACCTGGGCGGAAATGACAAACCCTGCGCTTTGAGAGATGGACAAGGTCACGGTCTCGCCTCGGCGCACCAGCAACACCGGCCTCACGTCATAGGGGCGCACGGGCATCCCAGGGCGCAAGTCGCGCAAAAGTTCGTTGTTGAGTGCCTCTTTGACATCAGAAAACACGCGCCCATTGACCTGGTTTTCGGGCATCTCCACCACAGATAGGTGCGATTCTTGAAGCGCAGTACCGCGAAGTAAGTCAGCGGTCACTACAACCACAGGCCTTGTCTTTGGGGGGCCAGGCGGATTGGTTGGCCCCATTGCGTTAAAAGCTTGAGAGGAGGGCGGCGCAGCCCCAGAGGTGCCAAAGCCTGCCGCGCTGGGCGTGGCAGCCACCACCCGCACATACACCTGCCACTGCGGTTGAGGGCAGCGTACGCGCACGGTCTGTGGGTCAGGAAACGGGGTATCCACGGCCATCGGCTGGCTGCAGGGCTGAGGGCTGACCCTGGCATCCAGCACATTGGCTTGGAATTGTGATTCGGG
>CAZCJB010000178.1:0-4361 GCA_964498795.1 uncultured Rubrivivax sp.
GCAGGGTCCTTGGCGAAGGCGGGATGCGGCTGAAACAAGATGCCCGGCCGGATGGGTATCTCATAAACGCTGACCGCCACGGCCTGGGCCGGCGTGTGCGGACTCAAGAGGCGCCCTGCAGCATCCAGGTAGCGTGGTTCCACCACCTTGGCGGCCGTCTTGGGCACCAACTCGAAGGGGCGCTTGAGATAGTGGTAACCGTAAAGAGGCTCGTAGATTTGGTAGGTGTAAGCCGTCTCATTGCTCCAATAAGAGGCCGTGGGATCGAGGTGGCGAGGCGAGCCCTCGACCACTGCGGTGAACAGCGTGTTGGTGGCAGACGCGCCCGGCGGATGAGGACTGTTGTCACAGGCCACAAGCGCCACCACCGCTGCCAGCAGCGCCGTCGTTTTGACCCACCGCAGATCTGCGCGAAGAGGGATCACCATTGCACAAAGGCCTCCCTGCCTTGAACGAATAGCGACACCCGTGCGCCAACGGGCAGTGTCACCCGGGTGGGTACATGGCCGAAAGGCAAACCGGTAAGGACGGGCACCTGCGATCGATCGCGCAACTGATCTCGCAAGAGTTCACGCATATGGTTCCACACCGACTTCAAATTGAAGCCTCGATCGAGCGGGGAGGCGCGCCAATCAGAAAAATGCCCCAACAAGATGGCCCGCTGTTTCTGCAAGACACCTGCTTGCAGCAATTGCAGCAGTTGTCGCTCGACACGATAGGGGTGCTCGTTGACATCCTCTAAAAACAAGATGCCCTGCCGCACTTGAGGAAAGTGCGCGGTTCCCAAAAGTGATGTGACCATGGTCAGGTTGCCGCCCCACAAGGTGCCGCGCACGGCGAGGCCGTCAAACCCCGGTTCGGTGCGAAAACCGATCGCCTCCAACGCACCCGTCATGGCCTCCGTAAAGCACGACGACGTGACATCGTCCACACCCCCGCGGTCATCAGGGCGCCCAAAGTCTTCCATGGCGGTAGGACCCGCCCAGGACACGGCACGGCCATGTGCCAGCAGGCCCAGGTGCAAAGCGGTGAAATCGCTGTAACCGACCCAACGGGTGCCTTGCTCGGCGGCGCGGGTCAACGTTTGCCAATCGATGCGATCGAGCAAGCGTGTGAGGCCATAGCCGCCACGGGTTGCCATCGCCACGGAGGGCTGGGCACGGGCCACGCGATGCAGGGCAGCCAAGCGCACCTCGTCATCCCCCGCGAAGCGTTGATGGCGTTTGAACGCGGCTTCGTCAATCTGGACCTCAAAGCCCAAGGCACTCAAGCGACGCGCTGCCCGTCGGACATTGGCCGCATAGGGCACCACCCCGGAAGGGCTGAACATGATCATTGAAGCCATTGAAGTCATCCGGATCGAGAAAGGCGGGCCTCGGCGCGACGCTGCGCAAAGAAAGACCGAAGAAGCTCTGCGCAGGCTTCGGATTGCACCCCCCCCACCACGGTGGTGTGATGATTCAAGATGGAATTTTCAAACAGGTCCACCACAGACCCTGCGGCGCCGGTCTTGGGGTCGAAAGCACCAAAAACCACACGGCGCACGCGCGCGTGCATCATGGCCATCGCACACATGGCGCAGGGCTCGAGCGTGACGAAGAGTTCGCAATCCGGCAAGCGGTAGTTTTGAAGGTGCTGGGCCGCACGGCGCAAGGCCATGATTTCGGCATGCGCCGTTGGATCGTGGGTTGAAATGGGCTGGTTGTGGCCGTAGGCGACGACTTCAGGCGCCAGCGGATCGGACGCAGGGATACGCACCAGCACCGCGCCCACTGGCACTTCTCCCGCGGCCTGCGCCATGCGGGCCTGCTCGAGCGCAAGATCCATGGCCCATCGGTCATGCGGGGCCGATGGCGGTGACTCAAGTGGGGGAACGCTCATCCCCGGTATTGTGCATGGGTGCAGTCAGCCCCTGTATACTCGTCAAAGTCAGGAGAGAATCTGTTCGTTCAGTGCATGGTCACCGATCGATCAGATCGCCGAAGGCGAGATCAACGTGCTTGGAGACGTTGGCGAAACGCTCAGGCAAAAGGACTGGCAATCGTCCTCGAGAGGGGACGGGATCTCGCTGGAGAGAGGTACGGGCCTGTCAGGGGCTTTGTATCCACCGAAGGGGCAAACGAGCCTCCATCCTGCACAGTCAGGGGGGTGGTTCGGAAATCTCTCAGGTAAAGCGGACAGCGGGTGGAGCGAGGTGTGAGGATCCGACGGGTCCCCGCACTGATGTTGGCGCCACCTGGAGTGAATGCATGTCTGCCTCTGAGCCCTCAGCCCCATTGCTTCGCACCCCTTTGCATGCATTGCACGTGTCTCTCGGCGCGCGCATGGTGCCTTTTGCCGGCTACGACATGCCGGTTCAATACCCGTCAGGCATCATGGCCGAACACCGAGCCTGCCGAGAATCGGCGGCCCTGTTCGACGTGTCTCACATGGGGCAGTTGAGCCTGCGAGGCGCCCAGGCCGCACAGGCGCTGGAGACCTTGGTGCCTGCCGATGTAGTGGATTTGCCGGTGAACAAACAGCGGTATGGGCTGTTCACCAGCGAGGCTGGCGGCATCTTGGATGACCTGATGATCACGCGGCGCGAAGACGATCTGTTTTTGGTGGTGAACGCGGCATGCAAGGAAGCCAACACCCGACATTTGATCCTCCACCTCGGATCGTCTTGTGAGGTAGTGCCCCTGCTCGACTTCGCGCTGCTGGCGCTGCAAGGTCCTTTGGCTTGCACTGCGCTCATGCGCTTGAATTCCGCCGTGGCGCAGTTGACCTTCATGACCGGAGGGCATTTCGAACTGTGCGGCGCCGATTGCTTCATCACCCGATCAGGCTACACGGGCGAAGATGGCTTTGAGATTTCGGTGCCGCAAGCGCTTGCCGACACATTGGCACGACGCCTGCTCGACATGCCGGAAGTGTCCGCAGCCGGGCTTGGTGCGCGAGACACCTTGCGGCTGGAAGCCGGCCTGTGTTTGTACGGACACGATATCGACTCTCACACCACGCCCGTGGAGGCAGGTTTGTCGTGGGCGATTCAAAAAGTGCGCCGCTCAGCTGGCGCTCGCGCAGGCGGATACCCAGGCGCCGAGGTGTTGGAAGCGCAATGGAAGTCTGCGCCCTTGCGGCGACGCGTCGGTTTGGTCGGCTTAGAGCGCTCTCCGGTCCGCGAAGGAACCCCGTTGATGGACGACGCGCATCAACCCATCGGCCGTGTCACCAGCGGCACCTTGGGGCCGACCGTGCAAAAGCCTATCGCCATGGCCTACCTGCCCACCGACAAGTCTGCCTCGGGTACACAAGTCTTCGCAGAAGTTCGTGGCAAGGCCTTGCCCATGGTGGTGACGCCCATGCCGTTCCAACCCCACCGCTACTTCCGCGGTTGACCTCTTCCACCCTCCCCTTCATCACAGGAGCTCCCATGAAAGTTCTCTACACCGCTGACCACGAATGGATTTCCTTGGACGAGGCCGGCGTGTCCACCGTCGGCATCACCCCGCATGCGCAGGATGCGCTGGGCGATGTGGTCTTCGTCGACCTGCCGGAGGTGGGCAGCACAGTGTCCCAAGGCGATAACGCCGCGGTGGTGGAGTCGGTCAAGGCGGCGGCAGATGTGAAGTGCCCGATGACGGGCGAAGTGGTGGAAGTGAATGAGGCCTTGAGGGCCGATCCCTCCCTGGCCAACAGCGACCCCATGGGTCAAGGGTGGTTTTTCAAGCTGCGCGTCACCGAACCCGCGCAAGCTCAAGGCCTGATGGACTCCACAGGCTACGAAGATCTGCTCAAGACGCTTTGAAAGCCAGTCATGTGGACGTCTGCTACCTCCTCCCCCTCCTCACGCTCGACACTGAGCGGGCTTGAGCCCAACGGCGAGTTTGCCGCTCGGCACATTGGGCCCAGACCCGATGACGAGGTGCACATGTTGTCGGTGATTGGTGGCGCTTCCAAGAAGGCGCTGCTGGAGGCGGTGGTGCCAGCCTCGATTGCCCGCAAGCACGACATGCGCTTGCCCGAGGCCGTGTCGGAGGTGCAGGCCTTGGCCGAGTTGCAAGAGATCGCCCGCAAGAACCAAGTGCTCAAGAGCTTTATTGGACAGGGCTATTACGGCACGCACACGCCGACCGTCATCTTGCGCAATATCTTGGAGAACCCGGCTTGGTACACGGCCTACACGCCCTATCAAGCGGAGATTTCTCAGGGGCGCCTGGAGGCACTCATCAACTTCCAGACCATGATCTGTGACCTCACTGGCATGGCCATTGCCAACGCTTCCATGCTGGACGAAGCCACCGCAGCCGCCGAAGCCATGACCTTGGCCAAACGCAGCGTGAAATCCAAATCGGACACTGTCATCGTGTCCTCAGACT
>CAZCJB010000179.1:0-4341 GCA_964498795.1 uncultured Rubrivivax sp.
TTCTCGGCATGCGATTCAGACAAGGCACCCCCAAAGACCGTGAAGTCTTGGCTGTACACAAACACCAAGCGGCCATTGATCATGCCGTAGCCAGTAACGACTCCGTCACCGGGAATCTTCTGGTCAGCCATGCTGAAATCGGTGCACCGATGCTCGACGAACATGTCCCACTCTTCAAAGGTGCCTTCGTCGAGCAGCAGCTCAATGCGCTCGCGAGCGGTGAGCTTGCCCTTCGCATGTTGGGCCGCAATGCGTTTGTCGCCGCCCCCTAGCCGGGCGGCCGCTCGCTTTTTCTCGAGCTGTTCAATGATGTCATGCATACACACTTCTCCTGTTCATCATGGCGAGTCCGCAAGGACCACAACCATCTCTCCATCCGTCATGGCGAGGCCCCCAAGGGGCCGCGGCCTTTTCTGCGTCATGGCGAGGCCCCCAAGGGGCCGCGGCCATCTCTCACGACTCATCCAACAGCCCCAGCAACCGCGTCGCCGCGACCGACGCTGCCACCCGCCCACTGCGCACCTCTTGCGTCAAGGCAGGCAAGATCGCCTTCACCCTCGGGTGCTGTCGGAACCGCTCCCTCAAACCCGCTTCGATCCGCTCCCACATCCAGGCCTGGTCTTGTTCGTGACGACGCACTTGCAATCGGCCGGTGCGAGTTTGCAGTTCACGAAAGTGTTCCACCACCTCCCAAAACTCTGCCAGGCCTGTGCCCTTGAGCGCGCTCAGTTGCAACACTTGCGGGCGCCACACGTCGGGATCATGCGCTTCATGCCCCGGGCGTCCATGCAGCCCAAAAATGCGCAGCGCGCTGGTGATTTGAGCCTGTGCGCGCAAGGCCGCGGCCTCATCAAGATCTGCCTTGTTGATCACCACCAAATCGGCCAGCTCCATGACACCCTTTTTGATGGCTTGCAGGTCGTCCCCCGCGTTGGGCAGCTGCAGCAGCAAGAACAGGTCCGTCATGCCGGCCACCGCAGTCTCACTCTGCCCCACTCCTACCGTTTCGACGATCACGATGTCATAGCCCGCCGCCTCGAACACCCGCAAGGACTCTCGCGTGAACTGCGCCACGCCGCCCAAGGTGCCGCTCGAAGGACTCGGCCGGATGAAGGCCTGCGGCGAGGCCGACAGCTGCTCCATGCGGGTCTTGTCACCCAGAATGGAGCCGCCCGACACCGTGGACGATGGGTCGACAGCCAGCACCGCCACCCGGTGCCCCTTCGCGATCAAGAACAAACCCAGAGCTTCGATGAAGGTGCTCTTGCCCACCCCTGGCACCCCGCTGATGCCCAGACGGAAGGCACGGCCGCTGTGCGGCAACAGGGCTTGAAGCAGCACTTCGGCCTGACCGCGGTGGTCCGCCCGAGTGGACTCCAGCAAGGTAATGGTCTTGGCAATGGCCCGGCGCTGTGCGGCACCTGGCTCGCCCAGGACCTGCTGCACAAGTTCGTCTCTCACCGTTGACTGGGATTCAGGCATGGGCCTCAAGCCGGTCGCGCCAATCAAGTCACCGACTGTCGAATGTGCTCGAGCACATCTTTGGCACTCGCCGGAATGGGTGTGCCCGGCCCATAAATGCCCTTCACGCCAGATCGATACAAGAACTCGTAATCTTGCTGCGGGATCACGCCCCCCACGAAGACGATGATGTCATGGGCCCCCTGCTTGCGCAATTCCTCAATGATGGCAGGTACCAAGGTCTTGTGCCCCGCCGCCAGCGTGCTCACCCCCACCGCGTGCACATCGTTTTCAATGGCCTGGCGGGCGCACTCCTCAGGAGTTTGAAATAAAGGCCCCATGTCCACGTCAAAACCCAAGTCGGCAAACGCGGTAGCCACCACCTTGGCACCCCGGTCGTGACCGTCTTGGCCGAGCTTGGCAATCATGACGCGAGGACGACGCCCGTGGTCCTGCGCAAAAGCGGCCACTTCAGTTTGCAATTTTTCCCAGCCTTCGGCGGAATCGTAAGCAGCAGCGTACACACCGGTCACCTTTTGAATGTCGGCGCGATGGCGCCCAAATACCTGCTCCAAGGCATCGCTCACTTCGCCCACGGTGGCACGCAGCCGAATCGCATCAATGCTCAAGGCCAACAGATTACCCTGTCCAGACCGAGCGGCCTCGGTCAATGCGTGCAGCGCTCGGGTCACTGCCACCGTATCCCGCGTGGCCTTGATGTGCTGGAGCCGAGCAATCTGCCCGTCTCGCACCTTCACGTTGTCCACTTCCAAGATGTCCACCGCGTCTTGCTTGGAGGGCTTGTATTTGTTCACTCCCACAATCACGTCGCGGCCGGAGTCGATGCAGGCCTGCTTCTCCGCCGCACTGGCTTCGATCTTCAGCTTGGCCCAGCCCGAGTCCACGGCCCGAGTCATGCCGCCCATGGCATCCACTTCTTCAATCAAGGCCCAGGCTTTGTCCGCCATTTGCTGGGTCAGCGCCTCCATCATGTAGCTGCCACCCCAGGGGTCCACCACGCTCGTGATGTGCGTTTCTTCTTGCAAGATCAGCTGCGTGTTGCGCGCAATCCGCGAGCTGAATTCGGTCGGCAGAGCAATGGCTTCGTCAAAGCTGTTGGTGTGCAAGCTTTGCGTGCCACCAAACACCGCTGCCATCGCCTCGATGGTGGTACGAACGATGTTGTTGTAAGGGTCCTGCTCGGTCAAACTCCAGCCTGAGGTCTGGCTGTGCGTGCGCAGCATCAAACTCTTGGGGTTCTTGGCGCCGAAGCCCTTCATGATGCGACTCCACAGCAGCCGTGCCGCACGCATCTTGGCAATCTCGAGATAGAAGTTCATGCCCACCGCCCAGAAGAACGACAGGCGCCCGGCAAACTCATCCACATCGAGCCCGCGAGCCATGGCGGTTTTGACATACTCCTTGCCATCGGCCAAGGTGAAGGCCAACTCCAACGCTTGGTTGGCACCCGCCTCTTGCATGTGGTAGCCCGAGATCGAAATCGAATTGAAGCGCGGCATGTGGCGCGCGGTGTGCTCGATGATGTCGGCCACGATGCGCATGGAAGGCTCGGGCGGATAAATGTAGGTGTTGCGAACCATGAACTCCTTGAGGATGTCGTTCTGAATGGTTCCCGACAACTGCGCTTGCGACACACCTTGCTCTTCGGCCGCCACGACATAACCGGCCAACACCGGCAGCACCGCACCATTCATGGTCATGGACACGCTGACCTTGTCCAGCGGAATGCCATCAAAGAGGATCTTCATGTCCTCCACCGTATCAATGGCCACCCCGGCCTTGCCGACATCCCCCGTGACTCGAGGGTGATCGCTGTCATAGCCTCGATGAGTGGCCAGGTCGAAGGCCACGCTCACGCCCTGCCCGCCAGCGGCCAAGGCCTTGCGGTAAAACGCGTTGGAATCTTCAGCCGTCGAAAACCCGGCGTACTGACGGATGGTCCAAGGGCGCACCGCGTACATGGTGGCCTGCGGGCCCCGGATGAAGGGATCCAAGCCTGGCAAGGTGTTCGCAAACGGCAGATCTTGGATGTCGGCCGCCGTGTAGAGCGGCTTGACTTCAAGGCCTTCGGGGGTGACCCAGCGCAAGCCCTGGAGATCGCCTCCGGGTGCCGATTGGGTCGCTGCCTTCTGCCAGGCCGCCAGGTCGGCCTCTGAAGCTGCATCCACCGGTTTGCTCTCGCTCATCTCATGACTCCACGTTGCGCAGGCACACCCCGCCCAAGGCCATCCTAGGGACGGGGCCTTGCGCCATGCCTACAATTATGCATAATTATGAATTCAAATCCAAGTCATTTGGAACGAATCTGACGTCGATGCCCGCTTCAAACCTGACAGCCACCACGGCGGCGAGCCGCGGCTTTGCCCCTCTGGCTCCGCGAGCCCTGTACCAACAGGTGGCCGAGCGCCTGCGTGAGCAAATCTTCAGTCGCCAACTGGAGCCCGGCAGCTGGATCGACGAAATGAAGCTGTGCGCCGAATACGGCATCAGCCGTACCCCTTTGCGCGAAGCGCTGAAAGTGCTGTCGGTGGAAGGCTTGGTCACCATCAAAGTCCGGCGCGGCGCCTATGTGACCGAAATGTCCAAGCAGGATGTGACCCAGGTCTATCACCTGCTGTCCTTGTTGGAGAGCGAGGCGGCCGCGCAGGTCGCCGCGTTCGCCAGTGAAGCTCACCGAGCACGATTGATCGCTCTGCACGATCAATTGGAGCGAGAAGTCCATCAACGCGATGCCTTCTTCGCCACCAACGAAGCATTTCACATGGCCCTGCTCGACATCGCCGGCAACCGCTGGGCCCAGCAGGTCGTGACCGACCTGCGCAAAGTGATGAAGCTCAACCGGCATCACTCACTGTTCAA
>CAZCJB010000180.1:0-4209 GCA_964498795.1 uncultured Rubrivivax sp.
TGACAGCATCCGTGATGTACGCCATGGCTTTGACCGTACCGACGTCGTTGAACACTTCCACAACATCGCCCGAGGAGATACCTAAGCTGCGAGCGTCGTCGGCATGCATTTCAAGATACGGTACGGGGAACCGATCGTTGTAAAACGGAATATGACGATGGTGGTAAGAGGTTTGCCAAATGTGGTTCGAGCGCCCATTGTTGATCCAGAAGCGGTGCTTGCGTCTTTGAGCGTTCACGGCGGCGGCGTAGCCTGGCCAGGGTTGGGGCGCCGCGATGAATCGCGCTTTGCCCGAGGGCGTGAAAAAGCGTCCATCCTCATGCATGCGTACAGTACCTACCGGGGTGCCTGAAACTATCCTCACGGGAGTTTGGATACCGTTGTTTCCTAGGCGTTTCAGCAGGTCGTAGGTCACCCCTGCGTAACCCTCCATTGCGTCGCTTCCATCGCCTTTGAATGAGTATCTCGCATGGACGAAGACGTCTTCATCGGTTCGCCATTCGAAGTCCAGGAACCGATGGGCCATCAGGGGGTTCTTGTCGGCCAAATACAGCGTACGCAGTCGTTGCGCAAATCGGGCCATGATCGCCCAGTCGGCCATCGCCTCCCCGGGAGGGTCCATGAACTTCGGATACAACCTCAGCCGTCGCTCGCCATTGATCGACGTCAGGTTGGCCTCGCCCCATTGTGCTGCCGCCAACACCACGTGGGCGTGTCGCGCACTCTCGGTCAGATAGATGTCTTGCCCAAGGATGAACATGCCACCTTGCTTGAGCGCTTCCACGACGGCGGTGACTCTTTCACCAATGCTGGCTTTGGCCGTGGCCCTGAGCGCGTCGCGCACGATTTCGCCGCGCTCTTTGAGGTTTTTCTCGAAAACATTGGACCGTGAGGTGGTGAGCACGGGGTTACATCCGCCAATCCAGAGGCATTTGACCTCACCCCGCTGAATGGCCTCGTCGACGTTGAGTGCTGGACGACCGCCAGGATAGGGTGGACGAACGTAGCCTTCTTGATGCCCACCGAGCCGACTGATGCCAGTGCCCGGTTTTCCAACATTGCCGGTGAGCAACCCGAGATCCACGATTGAGGCGATGTTCTCGTAATTCTTCAAACCCCAGATGAGACCTTTTTCGTAGTGCAGCAAGGTGCGGCGCCGCGCGCCACCAGCCTTGGGGCTGGCGATCCATTGCGCTGCCTTCTCAATGAGTTGAACGCTTACGCCCGTGATCCGGGAGGCCTCGAGCATGAAGGTCGCATAGGGCTGGTCAACTCCAAGTGAAGAGCGAAGATAAGCTTCGTAGGTTTGAGACTCCGTGCGTTCGCGGATGAAACCCACGTCATGCCACCGCCTGTGAACCACGGCCCGTGCGATGGCATTGAGCAGCGCGATGTCGCTGCCCGGTTCAATGGCCAGGTGAAGGACCCGATCTGAACCTCCAGCGGCAAGCGCTGTGGCTACTGTCATCGTTTTGCGGGGATCGACAATGATGATACGGCCCGCCCCGACATCTTCGGAGGCAAATGTCCGCTTTTTGAGGTCGACGGTGCCACCCTGGATGTTGGGCACCATGTGACCTAGGAAATAGTTGGTCTGAGTCTCGTACGGGTTGGCGCCCACGATGAACAAGGTGTCTGCCAGTTCGGCATCCAAGTAGGCGTTGGTCAAGGCAGCTACGCCGGCGTCAGCGCTGGCATGGACCTCGCTGTTGTACGCTGGACGGTTGTGAATGGAGGCCGTGCGCGTGCCGACTCCGGAGAAAAAGAAACGCCCTACCGCCCAATTGTTCTCGAATCCTCCTCCGCCACCTCCGTGGTCGAAAAACTTCATCCCAACCGCATCCGGGCCCCAACGGTCGATGACTGCCTTGATGACACGCGCTCCAAGATCAACGGCGTCATCCCATTTGGCCATGCCAAGACCAGCGCCGTGGTCGATGAGCGGTGTGCTGAGCCGCACCCGTGTGGATTGGTCGGGCGCATAAAGCGTTTGGGCCAGGCCTCCCCCCCGCACCGATGCCATTCCGTCGTTAACTCTGCATGATGCGTCGGCAATGATGACGACATGGTGACGGCTGCCATCACGGTCGGTGACGACGCGGTGGTTGCTCGGAGCAATCCAAGTGCCAAACGTGGGCTGCGGTTTTCGCAGGTCCAGTCCCAAGGCGTTGTCCTCGGGTGCCGGGCCTCCGCTTCGGCCCTCGGGCCACTTGAACACCTGGTAGCCGCATCCAACGATACAAAATTGACAAACCGTGTTGAAGCGCTGCGCGTCGCGCGGTGGCAGCAAGGCGTGCTTCATGGCTTCAAAGCATATTGGTGTGGCGGCCGAAGATGAGTCCTGTGACCCCAACGGCATGGACGGAATTTCCGGCGACCCGGAGTTGGATCTGCGGCAGAGGTTGACTGCCTTGTCCGATGACCATTTGGCCCGATTTGGCTGGATCGAAAGTGCTCCAGTGACAAGGGCATATCATCAGCTTTCGCTCTGGGCGATAGCTGACCGGACACCCTTTGTGGGTGCAAAGCTGTGAATAAGCGACCACGGTGTTGCCTGGCCCCACACCCCCCGCTGCGGATTCGCGAAGGCGCACCAACACGGCAGGGGACGATTCATCGGGGTAGGTAAAAAAAACGGGAACGTCTGGCTTCAAGCTATCGAGGTCTGCAATTTTTTGAGAGGGGTAAGGCTTGTCCTGCGGACCATTTGGTGCTGCATACACGTGCTGCAGCAATCCGCTCGAAACGCCCAAGCCCGTTGCGGCGACCAAGTCACGCCGGGTCAATTTCACCGTGTCGCAGGGTTGCTCGCAGCACGATGACGGGCAAGGGGTTTGGCTCATGAAGGGGCTCCTGAGATTGCGACGAATGATTCAAGGATGTCCGAAACGATCGGCTCAGGCGATAGCATGATCAGCAGGCCGCCTCGGGGTCACCAGGGTGCAAATGCAACCCATTGTCGACCAGACTCCTGCAGTTTCGCAAGCTTTGCAGTCGAATTGAGTGGGGGCTGCTTCAGCCGGCCATTTCCGCTTCAAAGCTGGTTTGTGCGGGGTTGAGCTTGAAACGTCCGTCGGCCACCGCATAGGACCATTCGGCGGTCTTCTTGAGGCCACCAAGCGGGTACATGTGCACACCTTGGATGCCGCATTTGGGGTTTCGAGCTTTGTAGGCTGCCAACTCGGTGACCAAACGATCCGGCGCCGAAACGGTCAACAGTTTCGCCACATTCATGGCCTGCTTGGTCAAGAAGGTCATGGATGGCCCAATGCCGCAAGCCTTAGAGTGGGCCAGTAGCGTCTTGATGGTCGCCAAGCCCGGCACTCCAATGTGAATCGGCAGGCGGTTACCTTCGGCCTGAAGCTTTTGATCCCATTGGATGATGGGTGCTGCCTCGAAGCAAAATTGGGTCACCAAATACAGGTGTGCATTCGTGCGCTGTGCAAAGTCATTCTTCCATTTCAGCGCCGCTCGAATCCCCTCGTCGGTGATGTCGGGGCTGCCCTCTGGGTGTCCAGCCAGACCAATGGTGCGAATACCGTGCTCGTCAAACAGCCCAGTGGCCAGCAGTTGCATCGAGTCGCTGAACTCTCCAACCGGGGTGGGCACGGCTCCACCAATCAGCAAGACCCGTGAGACATTGGCCTCGCCACACAAGCGGTCGAGCCCATCGGCCAGAAACTTCCGAGAAGGTATGCTTCGAGCGGCAAAGTGCGGTATGGGCTCCAGGCCTTCTTGGCGAAGGCGTTTGGCGACTTTGATGGTGTCTTCAAAATCTGAGCCGGGCAAAAATGTGATGTAGACCGGTGTTCCGGTTCTGACGTAGTCGGTAAATTTCTCGATTTTTGCTGCAGCGCCCGGTGTGGTCTCTAGCGTGAAACCATCCATGAATTGCCGTATTTCTTGGCGCACATCCGGCGCCGTCGAGTTCAGAACCGCTGCTCCCATGATCGTGGTCTCCTTGTGAGCCGCGCGAAATATTCACGCCTCGATTGATCTTGGAGCAATGGTAGGAATCTTATCGGGGGTGCAGTTATGAGATTGCGGTATGCCTCCCCATCGCCTTGCGAATGGCTGAACCGGTAAAGCTCATGGCGCCCTGTGTGTGCTTTGGGTCAATCAAAGCTGGGCCAGCCCTTCCAGCCGGCCACGATGTCCAGGCGGTAGTTGCGGGTGTGCGAAGGCACATCCCAGCGAAGATACAGGTCA
>CAZCJB010000181.1:0-4207 GCA_964498795.1 uncultured Rubrivivax sp.
CCTCAAGGTCACTCGCGCGCTGGGCATCGGGCTGCATGCGCAACCGCTGTAGGGTTCTTTGCGACGGGCCCCAAGGGCGCCCTTGACACCGCCCATCGCTGTCCCCCACAATCCATTCGTTGGTCACCACCAACCGCCCAATTTAGGTACTTGCGGGGGCGAGAAATCCGCTAAACGTCCCCAGCACTCCTGGCCTCGCGTGCAACATGGGCGTTACCCACACTGTTTGCGAGGCGCAGGAGTTTTTTCATGGCTGATGCCACTCTCACCACCACGCGCACCACGTTCTTCGACAACGGCGATCTGCGCTACCACGCCCAAGTCACGGCGCTCGACGCGCCCACGCCGGGTTACGCCCTCACCATCACCAGTCAGCGCCGCGCGGCGCGCAAGCCGCAAGAAGAATTGGTCAAGTTCATGGCGTGCTTGAGCCGCGAGGAGCTGCTGCAAGTGTCTCGTCTGATCGAGCGAGCCGTCGGCTGAGCCGCTGCGCATCTCTCGAGGAGACCTGCACATGGCGCTTCACAAAAAAGAGGGCGTGCGGCAAACGCATTGGGTGCCGCCGCAAAAGCTCGGCTTCGCTGCTGATTCTTCACCTGACTTTTGGTATGCCGACCTGTCAGCCGATGTCGTCGATCTCGCGGCTATTGAGCAGGCCAAGGCCATCGTCGACCAAGTCATGCCGCAACGACTCAGCACTCAATACGGTGGGCATTACTACTCGTTCATTCAGCGCGAGTTTTTGCTCAACATGCTGCTGCACTTCTGGCACGACCACGGACATTTTCCTTCCGGTTGGATTTGCATGGCCGATGAGTTGCCCATGACATCGGTGGGCCACTTTGGGTGGTGGGCGTTCAAACATCGCAAGCGCGCCCGCGAATACCCCAAACCGTTGTGGCTGCGCATCCCTGACCTGCCTATGCAAGGAGTCACTCCATGACCCGCATCCAAAACTATCGACCCTCCACCTACTTCTGGGCCGTAGACAAACACATCCGCCTGTCCTCCGACATCCCCGGTGCCACTCGGCGCGACATTTACGAACGCGCTGTGGCGCAAGGCGATCAAGCCACGGCCCGCGAGATGCTCGAGCACGCAGAACTCACCTCGCAAGAGCGCAGGGCGTGGGGAGGAGGCCACCCCTGGATGATGGGAGGCGAATACTTGCCTAGGCGGCGCAGCGGCGAGGTTGAAATCGCCCGCATCAACATCGCTTCCACCACGTGCGATGTCACCGCTGTCTACGCACGGCGCGGCAAACACCGCATCCACTACCGCGTGGTCGATGAGTACGAAGGCTCCACCTTGGAGACGCCCTATCAGCGCACTTCAGTTCGCCCACTCACCCTGCAGCAACTGGTGGATTTCTTCTTGGGCGCTTGGAATCTGCTCGACTGTTTGGACGTCAATTTCAGGGACGATGCGTACCCTCGTAACCGCGTCAAGGCCTTCGTCTTGGGGGCCAGCTCCAACTTCTATGCCGATTTTGGGGAGATGGTGGACACACGCGTGGACGACTGGCTCGATGCCAGACATGCGGAACTGGACTTGGATGACCCAGAGGAGGAGGATTGAAACCCGACCCCACTGCCTGTACAAACATCCAGATCACCCCATGAGCCACTGAGCTGCAATCATGCGTTCATGCCCCCAAGCACTTCGCTGAAAACCACGCCATGATCCTGCAACCTTCCGCCGCCGCCGATGCTCCCGCGAGGCTGCTGCACGCGGCCACCGACCTCACCTCCTTCATGGAGTGCGAAGTGCTCACGGCGTTGAACCTGCGTGCGCTCACCGACCCCGACTTGGCCGCTCAAAAGGTGGCGCTCGACGACAGCACGCAACTCATCACCGACAAGGGCGTCGAGCACGAAATGGCTTACCTGCGGCGGCTCATCAGCCAAGGCCTCACGGTGGTGGACATTGCGGCTGTGGCCGGGCCGGCCTTGGCCGATCGGGTGCAGGCCACGCAGCAGGCCATGACCCAAGGGGCACAGGTTATCTACCAGGCCGCGCTCACCGGCGACGACCTGGTGGGCCACGCGGACTTCTTGGTGCGGGTGGACACGCCTTCCGCCTTGGGCGGCTGGTCATATGAGGTCGAAGACACCAAGCTCGCGCGCAGCGCCAAAGGCAAGTTCTTGGTGCAACTGTCCTTCTACAGCCATCTGCTCGAGCCCCTGCAAGGCCTTGCGCCGCGGCAGATGCATGTGGTCTTGGGTGACGGCAAGAAAGTTAGCTTTTCGTGTGAAGACACTCGGCACTACGTGCAGTCGCTGTTGCAGCGCTACCGTGCCTGCATCGCGCAACTGCAAGCGCCTTCTTCATCCACCCCTGCGGCCTACCCCTTGCCCTGCGACCATTGCAGCATGTGCCCCTGGCGCAATCGCTGCGCGGCGCAACGTGTGGCCGACGACCACCTGTGTCAAGTCGCAGGTGTGCGCAAAGACCAAATCTTCAAGCTCGAACAAGCGGGCATCCGCACCATGGCTCAGTTGGGGGCTTTGGCCCCCACCGCCTCGGTGCCGCAACTCAACCCGCAAACCCGGCACAAGCTGGTGCAGCAAGCCCGCTTGCAAACTCAGGGCAAGGCCAGTGGTCAACTGCACTTCGAATTGATAGACCACCCCCGCGGCAGTCTGCGCGGTTTTGAGCGACTGCCTCAGCCTCACCCCGGCGATGTCTTCTTCGACATGGAAGGCGATCCGCTGCAGGACAAAGGGCTCGAATACCTGTTCGGCCTGTGGTTTGAGCAAAACGGCGCATGGACCTTCAAAGCCTATTGGGCCCACGACCGCGCCCAAGAAAAGCAGGCCTTTGAGGATTGCATCGACTTCATCATGCAGCGCCGGGCCCAACACCCGAGCCTGCACGTGTACCACTACGCCAGCTACGAAGAATCGGCTTTCAAGCGCTTGGCCACCTCTCACGGCACGCGCGAGGCTGCCTTGGATGAGCTATTACGCGGCAAGGTGCTGGTAGATCTGTACCGCGTGGTGCGCGAAGCTTTGTGCATTTCGCAGCCCAGTTACTCCATCAAATACGTGGAGCATTTCTACCGGGGCCAGCGCGGCGGCGATGTCACCAATGCGGGCGCGAGCATCGTCTTTTACGAGCGCTGGCGCGAGTCTCAAGACCCGCAGCTTTTGCAAGACATTCAAAGCTACAACCGCGACGACGTGCAGTCCACGCAACAACTGCGCGATTGGCTGCTCACGCTACGGCCCTCGGATTTGCCGTGGCGCACACCGCAGTCGAACCCAGGCGTTGCCGCTGTGCTTGCCAAGTCAGAAAAGCGTCAACAAGCCGAAGAGCGTTTTGCGCGGTACCAGCAGCGCCTCACGCAAGCGCTGCCCAAAGACGTCGCGGCCTGGAGCACCGACGACCACATTCTCGCGCTCACCGCCCAGATGCTGGGTTTTCATGGCCGAGCCCAAAAGCCGCAATGGTGGAGCATCTTCTCCAAGGCCGATCTGTCGCTCGACGAGCTCTTAGAAGACCCTGAGTGTCTCGCCGGCCTCACCTTGGACACTGCAGTGCCGCCCATGCGCGTGGGCTCCAAGACCCGTTACACCTTTGTCGTGCCCCCGCAAGACAGCAAGTTGGGCGATGGTGATGCCTACACCCTGACGCATTCAGCCTCAGAAATCAAAGGCATCGCATGGGATGAAGCCGCAGGCCGCCTGTCGATCGAGGTGTCGGCCAAACAAGAACCCTTGCCTGAGGTCTTGTCGCTGGGGCCTCAAAGGCCCATCGATACGATCAAACTCGAAGACGCCCTCTACGCCTTTGCCGACGGCTTGCTCAATGGCCAGGCCGCACACAGCGCCATCGCGCAATTGCTTCGCCGCGACCCACCACGCGTGCAAGGCTTCAGGCCTGGCCAATCCCTCATCTCCCAGGGGCAAGACACGGTGCAGGGGTGCGTCTATGCCGCATTGAATTTGCAGCAGTCCTACCTGTATGTGCAAGGCCCACCCGGTGCAGGCAAGACGTATGTGGGCTCGCGCATGATCGCTGCGCTCTTGGCCGCAGGCAAGCGGGTGGGCGTCATGTCCAACAGCCACAAGGCCATTCACCACCTCATGCAAGGCGCCATTGCGGTGGCGAGCGAGCAGGGTGTGGCGGTGCACGCTGTTAAAAAAGCCTCGGAACAATCGCGAGACAGTTACTTCCAAGCCGAAGGCGCCCGGGTGTCCAACAT
>CAZCJB010000182.1:0-4184 GCA_964498795.1 uncultured Rubrivivax sp.
GTCATGCCCGATTGATCAACGCCACCTCGCCCTCCTGTCAAGATGAAGGGCTCTTCAAACAGCTGCAATCCGCCAATGACACTGAGCGTGACACCAAAAAAAATCATGGGCCGCAAGCTTGGCAAGGTGATGCACCAAAACTGCTGCCAACGCCCTGCACCGTCCATGGTCGCGGCTTCGTACAAGTCCTTGGGAATGGTTTGCAACGCGGCGAGGTAGAGCACGAGGTTGAAGCCGATGTAGCGCCAAAAGACAATGAAAGCGATGGCGGGCTTGAGCATGTCAGGGTTGCCCAGCCAATCGGTGTTGTCCATACCGAACGCTGTTTTCAGCGCGGCGTTGATCAGCCCGTAGTCGGTGGAGAACAGGGAACTGAACATGATGGCAATCGCCACCGTCGATGTGATGTAGGGCAAAAAGTAGGCGCCCAACACGCCGTCGCGCAACCGTTTGAATGAGGAGTGGATGAACACAGCCAACGGAATGGCCACCAAGTGCTGAGGCGCGCCAGATGCCACCGCCAACCAGGCCGTGTTCTTGAGGGATTTCCAGAACCATTCGTCTTGCAAGGCAAAGGCGAAGTTGTCCAGGCCCACGAACTCCATGGAGCCCAAGCCGCTGGTGGGCTCCCAGGACTGAAAAGCCAAATGCAGGGAAAACAGCAACGGAAAGACACCGAAGACGGCAAACAGCACCAGAAACGGGCTGACGAACACATAGGGCGCCCATCGCGGGGACAAGCGAAGCAAGCGTGGCAGTCGCATGGTCATCGGTGAGCGCGTCGCTCCAGCAGGCGCTGCGCATCGGCCAGCGCGCGGGAGATGTCTTTGCCATGTTCGAGCACGTTGTCGAGTTCCGTGCTCACCACTTCATCGGCGAAATTGGTTTGCTTGTGGACTTGCGTCACGGTGATGCGCTTGGCCGCCTCACGCCACAGCACCCGTGCTCTTTGTCCGCCCAAGAAGGCCACCGGCTGCTCAAAGAATGCGTCTTGATGTGTGGCCATCAGCGCCGGAAAGGCGTCTTGCGACTTGAAGGCGGCCAGCTGCAGGTCGGCGTCAAGGGTCAGCAGTTGAATGAATTCCCAAGCCAGCAGTTTGTGGGTGGCCGTGACGCGCCGGGGAATGGCATAGAAGGTGCCGCCGTATCCCACATAGGTGTTTTCAGGCAATTGCGCCGCGCGCCACAAGCCCTTGGTGGTGGGGGCGACCCAGGTGGCCATTTGGCCGACCATCCATGCACCAGTGAGGTCGGTCGCAATCGTGCCTCGGCGAAAACCTTCGGCCCATTCGTTGGACCAGGCACTGACTTTGGCGTCGAGCTTTTCACGCCGAATGTGCCGGGCCAACTCGAACGCGCGTGCAAAGCGAGGCGAATTGACCAGGACGCGCGAGTCCTTGTCAAAGTACAGGCCCTCGCCGGGCTTCAAACCGCTGCGAATGATGATGTCCTTCACCGATTGCGCATGGCCCACCAAATAGGCGCCGGTGGCGGCCTTCAGGCGCCGCCCGGCCGCGATGTAGCCGTCCCAGGACGCGGTGAGGTCGTCAGCGGTCAAGCCCGCCTTGGCCAACAAGTCGTGCCGGTAAAGCAGAGTCCCAGGGCCGATGTCCGTAGGCACCGCCACACGCTCGTGCCGCCGGTTGAGGGTCTGGTCGTAGGCGTAGGGCACAAAACGGGAGCCCAGTTGGTCGACCCGATAAGGCGCTTGTGAAAGGTCTTCCAGTCCCGCACCTTGAGAAAACCGCCCGACATAGCTGGCCTCCAGGGCCATCACGTCGGGCAGGTACACGCTCGTGGACAACGCCGTGGTCATGGCCGTGTGGTGATCGGCATATTGGCGACTCACCACCTGCACCTCGACATCAGGATGGCGTGCCCGCCAACGCGGAAGAGCAGCCTTGATGATCTCGTCCACCAGCGGGAAGGCGGCTACCGTGAGCGTGATCGGCGGTGCCGCTCGCAGCGCAGGCGCTGCCAGCAACCCAAGCGCCAGAGCGGATCGGCGGGAGATCGAAGGGCAGGGGCTCATACCGTCTTTTGGAAGGGTGTCAGCGCATTTGAAAGCGCTTTCAAGATTATTGATATTCTGAAGACGTCCGAGGCTCCTCGTAAACCCTTGGTTTGATCGCTCTGCAGTAGTCTGTTTGCCCGGAGGCGGATGCCTGGGGTTACGAGGACCCGCAATTACCGAAACACCCGACGGGTGGATTCGCGGGGAATCAACTGTGGCTGGGGCAAGGTCACTGAAGGGGCTGCGCCTCGCAGAACGTTCAACATGGCGAGGGCGGCTTGGCATCCCATTTCATACACCGGTTGCCGGATCGTGGTCAGGGGTGGAATGGCGTACTTGGCGGGTGCCAGGTCATCAAAACCGACCAACGACACATCATCGGGAATGCGCACGTTCTTGCGATACAGGCCCAAAGAGGCGCCAATGGCCGTCTGATCATTGGCGGCGAAGATGGCAGTGAAAGGCAGTCTGCTTTCCAGCAGACGGTTGACGGCCAAGAGTCCGCCGCCTTCAGTGAAGTCGCCGGGCATGACCAGGGCGGGGTCGAATTCAATTCTGGCTGCTTTCAGAGCGTCTCGGTATCCGGCCTCGCGATCGATGGCATCTTGGTGAGCGGTGTCGCCTGAGATGTATGCAATGCGCGTGTGGCCGCATTCAATCAGGTGCTGGGTGGCCAATAGCGCTCCGGCGCGGTTGTCAAATTCCAAGCTCAACACACCCGGACCATCCACACGACGCCCCACCACCACCAGGGGGACGGCCTTGGCATAGGCCAGAAGATGGCGGTTGGCCAGTCGACCGGCCAATACGATCAGTCCATCCACGCGTCGAGACAACAGGGTCTCGATGGCCTTGCGCTCACGGGCCTCCTCCCAATGGCCGCTCACGAAGATGGGGGCATAACCCGCAGGCTCGAGGTTGTCTTCAATGCCGTGCAAGGCCTCGCCGTAAAAGGGGCTGCTGATGGTTTGGGTCAATACGCCAATCGTCAGCGTGCGTCCGCCGGCCAAGCCGCGCGCCACCGGATTGGGACGGTATTTGAGCTTGCGAATGGCAGCTTCAACGGCCGCCTTTTTGGCGTCGCTGACGGTGGCTGTACCATTCAGAATTCTGGAGACCGTGCTGGGCGACACGCCAGCCGCTTGAGCCACCTGCTCAAGGGTGACCACCCCCGTCGGCGGGAGGCTGCTGGACTTGGCTCGATGGTGGTTGTCGCTCATGGTTTGAAAGCGGTTTCATAACCATGATAAACCGCCTCGGGCCCGTCTTGCAAAGGGGTTACCCTGAATGGCAGGGTCCCTGGTCCGACAGGCAACTCATGCGAAAGTTGCGCTGTTGTCCCAAAGAGCCAAGTCCTCCATGACCCTGCCCACTCAAGCGCGTATCCTCATCGTCGGCGGCGGCATTGCCGGCTGCTCCACCGCCTACCACCTGGCCAAACTCGGGATCACCGACGTACTGGTGTTGGAGCAAGGCCAACTCACCAGTGGCACCACCTGGCACGCGGCGGGCTTGATCGGTCAAATGCGCCCCAACCGCAACATGACCCGCATGAGCAAATACGGCATCGAGCTGTATGCCACGCTCGAGCAAGAAACGGGGTTGGCCACGGGGTGGAAGCAGTGCGGCAGCGTGAATGTGGCCAAGACGCCTGAGCGCATGCAGGTGCTGCGCAAGCAAGCCGCGCTGGCGCGCAGCTTCGGCGTGGAGGTGCACCTGATTTCTCCCAAAGAGGCGGGCGATTTGTACCCGGTCATGCGCACCGACGATTTGCAAGGAGCCATCTGGATCCCGGGTGATGGCAAGGCCAACCCTGCCGACCTGTGCATGAGCTTGGCCAAGGGCGCGCGCAACCGGGGCGTGAAGTTTGTGGAAGGCGCCGAGGTGGTGCAGGTGCTCACCGAACACGGCCCTGCCGGCCATCGGGTGGTGGGCGTGCGTGTGCGCGTGGATGGCGCCGAGCACGAAGTGCGCTGCGAGACGCTGGTGAATGCGGCCGGTCAATGGGCTCGGCAGTTCGGCGCCCTGGCGGGCGTGACCGTGCCACTGTCGCCAGCCGAACACTTCTACATTGTCACGGACAAGATCGAGGGCGTGCATCCCATGCTGCCTGTGATGCGCGACCCCGATGGGTTCATTTACTACAAAGAAGAGGTGGGTGGATTGCTCA
>CAZCJB010000183.1:0-4165 GCA_964498795.1 uncultured Rubrivivax sp.
TCACCGAATGCTCAGGCGGTGAGTGGAAACCCCATTGGCCGGAGACCTTGCCTTGGATGACCCGCACCGTCCTCATCGGCGCCACCCGCAATTGGGCCCGAGGGGTGCTCATGTGGAATATGGCGCTGGACGAGAACCACGGCCCCCACCTGGGCGGATGCAAAGACTGTCGTGGCATGGTGACCATCGACTCCAAGACCGGTTCTGTGACACGCAATCTGGAGTATTACGCGTTGGCCCACGCCAGCAAGTTTGTTCTCCAAGGCGCCCAACGCATCGATTCCACCTCGGCACGTGATGGTGTCGACACGGTGGCCTTTCAAAATCCAAATGGTGGCTCGTTGGTCCTGGTGCTGTGCAACTCCACAGATCAGGCCAAGACGCTGACGGTTCGACAAGGTGATCGACTTATCGACCTCACCCTGCCTCGCGAGAGCGTGGCCACCTTGGTCTGGGCGCCATGACCATGGCGCTGAATTACATGGATGACGAAATGAGGTTTGAGACCTCTTCCACCCCACTTTCATTGCAGAGGAGACGACACATGAAGATATTGCGCACTTACAAAGGTCTGATGCTCATCCTGCTGGCTGGTTGTGGCCTGGCGCAAGCGGGCACCGTCACCATAGAGAGTTGGCGCGTCGATGACAAATCCTTGTGGGAGACCGTGCTGATCCCGGCTTTCCAGCGCAAGCACCCTGACGTGCAGGTCAAGTTCGCCCCCACCCCGCCCACTGAATATGACTCCAGCCTGACCGCGCGTCTGACCGGCGGTACCGCGGGCGATCTCATCGTCTGTCGTCCATTCGATGTGTCCCTGGCGCTGTACAAGAAAGGTCACCTGGAAAAGATCGACGGCAAGCCTGGCATGGAGCATTTCAGCCCGACGGCACGTGTGGCTTGGCAGACCGATGATGGCAAGGACACCTTCTGCATGCCCATGGCCTCGGTCATTCACGGCTTTCTCTACAACAAGAAGATCTTCAAGAAGCTCAACCTCAACCCACCCAAGACCGAGGCTGAATTTATCGCACTGCTGGAAGCGGTCAAGAAGGATGGCTCAGTGGCACCTTTGGCCCTGGGCACTGCCGACCAGTGGGAAGCCAATCAGATTCTTTTCACCAACGTGGGCCCGAATTACTGGGCGGGCGAAGAGGGGCGCAAGGCACTGATTGCAGGCAAGGCCAAATTCACAGACCCTCAATTCGTGGCCGCCTTTGATTACATCGCTCGGCTGGGAGCCTACCTGCCCAAGGGAGCCAGTTCGCAGACCTATGGCGACAGTCAGAACCAGTTTGCGCTGGGCCGCGCTGCGGTCTATCCGACCGGCTCTTGGGACATTGCCTACTTCAACCAAACCGCCGGGCTGGAGCTGGGTGCATTTGCGCCGCCCGTGCGCAAGGCGGGCGACAAGTGCTACATCTCTGACCACACCGACATTGGCATGGGCGTCAACAAGAAGTCCAAGAACAAAGACGATGCCTACAAGTTTCTGGCCTGGGTAGGCTCGCAGGAGTTCGCCGACCTCTACACCAACAAGGTCACGGGTTTCTTCAGCCTTTCCTCACATGCCATTGCTGTACGTGACCCCTTGGCCAAGCACATGCTCGAATGGCGATCCAGCTGCGCATCCACGATTCGCTTGAATGCGCAAGTGCTCAATCGGGGTGTACCCAGCATGGAAAACGAGCTTTGGAACGTCAATGCCCAATTGCTCAATGGCAAGATGACGCCCAAGGATGCGGCAGCCAAGATTCAGGCGGGCTTTGAAAAGTGGCACAAGTGAGCAGATCCGTCTGGTCGTCACGCATGTCGAAAGACGTGCAGCATCTTGGCCTGAAGGTGCTCTGTGAAGTGCGGGTGATTCGACGGTGAAAGACCTTGCGCAACAGGCCAAGCCTTGGCAGTTGCTGGTATTTCTGGGGCCAGCGCTGGTGGTCTATGCCGCCTTCAGCGCACTGCCCTTGGCTGAGACCTTGCGACAGGCGTTTTTCGCAGGTGATGAAGGCGGCTCCATGCATTTCGTGGGGCTGGAGAACTTTCGAACCATCCTGTTCGACCCCGACTGGTCCGCGGCATTCTGGAATGCCATGCGCAACAACGCCCTGTTCTTCTTGATCCACATGCTGGTTCAAAACCCGATTGGACTGTTGCTTGCGACGTTGTTCAGCCTCAAGGGGCTGCGCTTTGCCAGGACCTACCGCACGATGATCTTCTTGCCCACCCTGTTGTCGGTGGTGATCATTGGCTTCATCTGGCAGCTCATCTTGTCTCCACTGTGGGGCGTGGGGGAGCGGATGATGGGGTGGGTCGGGCTGGCAGCCTATTTCGACCCCTGGCTGGGTCAGGAACACACGGCCCTTTTGACCTTGGCTTTGATCTCAGTGTGGCAGTACGTCGGCATTCCTACCATGCTGATCTACGCGGCCTTATTGGGCGTCCCCGAGGAGGTGTTGGAGGCAGCGCACGTCGAAGGCGCAAGCGCTTGGCGCATCTTCTGGTGCATCAAGCTCCCGCTGATCTATCCCACGCTTGGGCTGGTCACCATCTTGACGTTCGTGGGCAATTTCAATGCCTTTGACCTGATTTACTCCGTCAAGGGCGCCCTGGCTGGACCCAACTACGCGACGGATCTGTTGGGCACCTTGTTTTATCGAACGTTTTTTGGCTACCAGGCGCAAATCGGCAGCGCTCACATGGGGGCCGCCGTGGCGACGCTCATGTTCTTGGTGATCCTCATGGGTGTGGGGGCTTATTTTGTGGTGGTGCAGCGACGCCTCCAACGGTACGCACTATGAGTACATTGTCGACATCCAGAGCATGGGGTCAGATGAACCTGGGACGGCTGGCAGTGCACGCAGCGCTTCTGGCCTACGCGGCGTTGGCGTTGTTTCCCATTGCGCTCATTCTGGTGAATTCGGTCAAGTCTCGGCCTGCGATTTTTGCCGACCCGCTGGCCCTGCCGACATTAGAGACCTGGTCGCTGGTGGGATTTCAAAAGGTCTTCGCCGCGACTCAGTTCTTGCGCTACTTTGCCAACAGCGCCATCGTCACGGTGGCGTCTTTGATTCTGATTGTGTGGTTTGGGGCGATGGCGGCCTGGGCCTTGTCGGAGTACGACTTCAAAGGACGGCGCTGGATAGCCGTTTTCATGGCTGTGGGTATCATGATTCCCATTCGCTTGGGAACGGTGGCGATTCTGCAGTGGGTGGTGACCTTGGGGCTCATCAACACACTCACGGCCTTGGTGTTGGTCTACACCGCTCAAGGCCTGCCACTGGCCGTGATGATTCTTTCGGAGTTCATCAGACAAGTTCCTGGGGAGCTCAAAGATGCTGCCCGCTGTGATGGTGTGGGTGAGGTTTCGATCTTTTTTCAAGTGATCTTGCCGCTCATTCGTCCAGCCATTGCGACCGTGGCTGTGTTCACCATGATCCCAGCTTGGAATGACCTCTGGTTCCCACTGATTTTGGCGCCTGGTGACGAAACCAAGACCGTGACTTTGGGTGTTCAGCAGTTCATCGGCCAGTACGTGACGGACTGGAACTCGGTATTGGCCGCGCTGTCACTGGCCGTGGTGCCGATGTTGCTGTTGTATGCCTTGTTCTCTCGTCAACTCATTCGCGGCCTGACCTCGGGAGCTGTGAAATGACCTCTTTCCACCTTGACGATATTGTCTATGGCTGATGTCCGTCTGAATCAAGTCCGCAAGTCCTACGACGGCCAACACGACGTGCTGGCGGGCATCACCCTGGACATCGCCCACGGAGAATTTGTGGTGCTGGTGGGCCCTTCGGGCTGCGGCAAGTCGACCTTGCTGCGCATGTTGTGCGGGCTGGAATCTGTCACCGAGGGTACCCTGACGATTGCAGGGCGCATCGTCAATGATGTACCTCCGGCCGAGCGGGGCATTGCCATGGTGTTTCAAAGCTATGCGCTTTACCCCCATATGAATGTTTACCGCAACATGGCGTTTGGGCTGAAGGTGGCGGGAGCTCGCAAAGAAGACATTGACGCGCGCATCCGCAAAGCTGCGGGGCTCCTCAAGATCGATCATTTGCTCGATCGTGTGCCGCGAGAGTTGTCGGGCGGTCAGCGCCAGCGGGTGGCGATTGGGCGCGCGATCGTGCGCGAGCCGCAGCTCTTCTTGTTTGACGAACCCTTG
>CAZCJB010000184.1:0-224 GCA_964498795.1 uncultured Rubrivivax sp.
ACGGAGGTGAGCGTTGGCGAGAAGATCGCGACCAGGACCACGGCCAAGATGAACGAGGGAATGGTCAAAAAGAAGTCGGTGATGCGCATGAGCACTTCGTCCCACCATCCTCCGTAATAGCCTGCCAAGGCGCCAAAGAAGATGCCGACTCCCGTGGCCATGAGGGTGGATACCAGACCCACTGCCAATGAAACCGAAGCACCATGAATCAAACCCGCCAAGAT
>CAZCJB010000184.1:234-1014 GCA_964498795.1 uncultured Rubrivivax sp.
TCTCCTCCGGGCAGTTGAAACGGGCGTCCCACCATGTCGAAGGGGTCGACGTCATACGCCATCGGTCCGAGCAGGGCTACGAGACCTAGCAAGGCCAGCACCACCGCCGCCACCGCAGCGATTCGATGACGTACAAACCTCGAGAGGAAGGGTTCATGGGTCATGGCGTTCAGCCGTCATTGATTCGCCCGTCATTTGTGTGCGATCCTGGGGTCCAACAGTGCGTAGACCAGGTCAGTGAGCAGGTTCACCACCACCACGACCACGGAGGAGACAAACAAAATCCCCAGCAGCGTGTTCAAATCCCGTTGGCTTAAGGCATCAAAGACCAAACGGCCCAATCCAGGCCAACCGAAGACGGTTTCAATGAGGATGGATCCACCGAGCAGGTGCCCGAACTGGACGCCGGCCAGAGTCACCACTGGCAAGATGGCATTGCGTGCCGCGTGCCTCCAGGCAATCGACCTCTCACTCAGACCTTTGGCGCGCGCGGTGATGATGTACTCCAGGCCATAGACCTCCAACATGGAGGCGCGCATCACGCGCGTGTAGACCGCAAGGTAAAAGAGCGCCAAGGTGATTGCGGGCAGAATGAGGTGCCAGGCCACATCCAAGGCATGACGCCAACCGGTGAGCCCCGCTGTCACATCCACCATGCCTCCAGAAGGCAACACGTTGAGATGGATCGAGAACAAGACGATCAGCATCAACCCCAACCAAAATGTGGGGACCGCAAAGGCCAGCAAGGCCAGCAGGGAAATGAGCCCGTCCTTGAGTGTG
>CAZCJB010000184.1:1024-2194 GCA_964498795.1 uncultured Rubrivivax sp.
GGCGCGCTGCAGCCACGCCCAACACCACACCTGCAGACATGGACATGAGCAACGCAGTGGCCATCAACAGCACGGTGGCCGGCAAGCGGTCGGCAATCAAGGTGGCCACGGGGGTGGCCTGTACAAAAGAGTAACCCAGGTCCAATGACATTAGCTTGAGGGCAAACCGCCCAAACTGCTCCACCAACGGTCGGTCCAAGCCAAACTCCTTGCGCAGCTCGGCCACGAACTCCACGCTGCCGTGTCCTGATTGCCCCGCAATGATCTCCGCAGCGTCGCCGGGTGCCAAGTGCAGCAAGATAAAGTTCATGGCGGCGATGCAAAGCACCACCGGCACGATCATCAACAAGCGGCGGAGCAGATACCCGGCGTTCATGCCAAGACCGGCAGGGTCAGTCCTTCCACACACCGTCCCAGCTGGAGTACATCGAAATGCCGTTGGCGATCAAGCCGTGCACCCGTTTGTTCCAGAGGTGGGAGTAGGCGATCTCCACCAAAAAGATCACGGGCAGATCATCTTGGAGGATGACCTGAATCTCGTCGAACATCTTGCGACGCTTGGCCACATCCGTTTCCACCAAGGCCTTTTCGTAAAGCTCGTCGATCCGTGGGTTGCGGTAATTCATCGAGTTGGTAAAGGTCGCGCCTTTGGCAATCGTCCCTGAGATGAACGAGCGCTGGGTACCGATGGTGGGGTCAGAATAGTTGTGGACAAAGTTGCTGGTGAAGCCGTAATCCCAGTCGGTGTAGATCTTCTTCAGCCAACCACCCAAGTCCAGGCTCTGCGTTTCGACTTCGATGCCGATTTTCCCTAGCTCTTGTTTGATGTACTCACCCAGGCGCACCCAGCTCTCGCCGTAGGGCAAGAAGTTTTGCTGCAACTTGAATCGCATATTGTTGGCGCCACGCTTGTAGCCAGCCTCATCCAGCAACTTGTTGGCCGCCTTGGGGTCGTACACCAGTGGTTTGAGCGACTTGTTGTAGAACGGGTTGCCAGACACGATGGGTCCCACGGCAGGCTTGCCTTGACCGAACCAGATGATGTCCACGATCTTCTTGCGGTCCAGGGCCATGCTGATGGCCTTGCGCACCCGCTTGTCAGCCAAGGTCTTGTCGCGCAAGTTGACCTCCAACCACAGCAGAGGCCCCAGGCCCTCTGCCCCCTGGTCG
>CAZCJB010000184.1:2204-4159 GCA_964498795.1 uncultured Rubrivivax sp.
CTCACCGTTTTCCAAGGCGATCGACCTGGCCGCACCATCAGGAATGACCTTCAACACCACTTGGTCCAGGTACGGTCGCCCCTTCTTCCAATAATCCGCAAAGCGCTCGAGAATGATGTGGGATCCTTTTTTCCATTCCTTGAGACGGAATGGACCCGTGCCTATCGGCTTTTGCATGAACTCGGATGAACGAACCGCTTTGGCATCGTCGACGTTGAGCTTGTCAAACGCGTGCTTAGGAAAGATCGGCGACTCGCTGGGCTGAAAGGCCTTCAGAAAAAACGGCACCGGCTCGGTCAGTTTGAAGACCACCGTCAAAGGGTCTGGCGTCTCAATGAGCGCCACGTTGCCAAAGTAAACTTTGCCCCGCGAATGCAAGGGGCGCACGATCTTCTCAATGCTGAACTTGACGTCGGCACTGGTGAAAGGCACTCCATCATGCCATTTGACGCCAGGCCGAAGTTTGAAGGTATAGATCCGTTGGTTGGCATCCACCGTCCAAGATTGGGCCAACCCCGGTTTGGGCGTGAGCGCAGGCCCTTCATACTCCAGCAGGCTCTCAAAAATCTTTGACGAGGCAATCGCCACCGGCACTGCCGTGGTCGCGATCGTTGACAGCGCGGTGGGCTCGGGGTGGTAGGTGTAGGTGAGCGTGCCACCCCGCTTGGGCTCTTGGGCCCAAGACATCGAAGACGCCACAGCCAGACAGATCAGACCAGCCTTGCAAATGAATGCACGTACTCTCATGGAATACTCCTCCCCTGTTGCCACTGTTGACTCTTGACCCTCAGACATGAGCCGCGAAGACTTGCGGTCGTCTTTCTTGCCACCTGAAAACGGTTTCCAAGTCGGCACAAAACCGGAGTATTTTGGCTTCCTGGAATCGCGGCCCGACCACCTGCAAACCCACAGGCAATCCGTTGGAGGTCCACCCGCATGGGACCGATGCGGCGGGGTGTCCCGTCAAGTTAAATGGATAAGTCAATGGCGTCCAGCGCGCCCAAGGCACGGGGGTTGCCAGATCCATACTTTTCGGTCCATCTAACTCGGCGTCAAACGGCTCGATGGGAACCGTCGGTGTGATAATCAAGTCAACCACCTCAAAGGCTTCGCTGACCTGCCGTGAGAACACAGCCCGCTGTTGCAGAGCTTGCAAATGACCCGCGAGTGACAGACCGCGAGCAGCTCCAATCATGCGCGCAAGACCGGGATCCAACTTTTGAAGGTCGGCTTCTTTGTCGTCGATCCTTGAAGCCACCCGAGCCACCCACAAGCGATCGAAGACATCGATGGGGTCTTTCCACGTGGGTTTGAGGTCGCTCAGCTCCACATGCGACAACTGAGCGATGCGCTCAAAAGCCCCGGTGACGATTCGAGCGACTTCGGGCGAAACCGGCTTATCAAACAGGGTTGGACACATCGCCACTCGTACACGAACTGCCGGTTCTTGCAGGCACGCCAAGTAGCCCTGGGGGTCGTGCGGCAACGAGTTGGGGTCCATGGCATGAGCGCCTTGCAGCACATCCAGCGACAGGGCGGAATCCGCGACCGTCTGCGTCAATGCCCCTGCATGGGAGAGTTGTTCCGAGGAACTGAGTGGAAAGGTCGGCACACGCCCCAAGGTCGGCTTGAGCGAAAACACACCACAAAATGAGGCGGGGATGCGCAACGAGCCACCTCCGTCGGATCCGAGAGAGATGGGCACGGTTCCCGCCGCCACCGCTGCCGCAGAACCGCAACTGGATCCACCCGTGGTCCGGTCGGGGCACCAAGGATTCCTGGTGACTCCCGTCAAGGGAGACGTCGAGGCGGCTTTCCAACCGGCCTCGGCGGTGGTGTTTTTGCCCACCATGATGGCACCGGCGTCCAGCATTCGCGAGACGGCGGGCGAGGTCTCCTTGGGCACAACCGATGCCGACAGCACGGAGCCTTTTCGAGTGGGAACACCAGCTGTC
>CAZCJB010000185.1:0-3490 GCA_964498795.1 uncultured Rubrivivax sp.
AACGTTCGCCCAGCTCGGCCGGCAAGGCTTCACCCGCCGAAGACACCAACCGCAAGCTCACCGATTCACTCGAAGGCAAAGCTGTGTGCGCCAGCATGCCCGCAAACCCCGTCGGAGCGCCAAAGAACACCGTCGGTTTGAGACCGCCCACCTCCCCCAACCACCGTTTGAAGGTGGCCTCAGGCGTGGGACGCTCGCTCATGAGGATGGTGGTGGCACCCACCGACATCGGAAAGGTCAGCCCGTTGCCGAGACCGTAGGCAAAGAAGAGCTTGGCCGCCGAGAAGCACACGTCGCTCTCTTTCAACTGCAACACGGCCTTGCCGTAAAGCTCGCAGGTCCAAAAAGGGTTGGCATGCGAATGCACGGTACCCTTGGGCCGCCCTGTTGAGCCTGATGAGTACAACCAAAAGCCCGGGTCATCAGGATGCGTGCGGGCCGGTCGCGGTGCCGGCTCGTGACTGCTCAAGAAAGACTCCAATTCCACCTCTGAAGGATGCAAAGGTGCGATCGGACGTGACACGACCACCTTGTGGACTTCATGGTCAGAGCGGGTCATGGCGGCCGTCAAGGTGGGCAGCAAAGCACCTGAGACCAACACCGCCTGCGCACGCGAGTGCTCCAACATGTAGGCATAGTCATCGGCGGTGAGCAGGGTGTTCACTGCCACGGGCACCAGGCCCGCGTACACCGCACCCAAAAAACTCACCGGCCAGTCATTGCAATCCTGCATGAGCAGCAACACCCGCTCTTCACGGCGCAAACCCAAGGCCCTCAGGGAGGCAGCCAAGCGGCGCACACGTACGTCCAATTCACCAAAGGTCAATCGGCCCTGGTCGTCGACAAAAGCCGCCTTGTCACCGCGCTGCGCGTTGGCTTGCAGCAGATGGTGGGCAAAGTTGAAAGTCTCACCGGGGGGCGTGATGCCCAGGGCATCGGCGCTGGGTGCAGGGGCAGTCATGGGTGTCTCCTTGAAGATTTTTTGGTGATTTTTGGTGATCAGCCCTGATTCATCCGAGCGCCGCCAACACCTCGGTGCTGGCCTGGATGGCGCTGCGGCGGTGGTAGAAGTTCAGCGCACGCAAACCGCCCAGCTCTTCGCCACCTCCCGCGCGACCCGGGCCGCCATGCAACGATTGAGGCATGACATTGCCATGGCCGGTGTGCAGGGTGGCCACATCGGGAGAGATCACATGCACACGACCGTGGCTGTCAGCGAGCTCCACGGCAGCATGCGCCAGGGCCTTTGCATCGGTGCCGTAGAGCGAGGCCACCAAGGAGCCCTCGCCGCGGCGCACCAGCGCGGACGCATGATGCCCATCGCGATACGGCACCAACGTGGCCACGGGTCCGAAGACCTCGGTCTCGTGCACCACGGAAGCCGCGTCGCTGCCAGCCGCGCTGCGCGTACCCAGCAACGTGGGCGCCACGCAGCACGCCACTGTGGGGTCCGCGTCCACCAAGGGGGCGGCGCTGCCATCGTGCAGCACTTCGGCATGTTGAGCCAAGTGGGCCAATCCCTCACGCACCGCATTGAACTGTGAGCGGCTCACCAAAGCCCCCATGCGCACCGTCTCATTGCGTGGATTGCCCACCGTGGTCTTGGCCAGGCGTGCCGCAATGGCTTGAGCAGCCGGCTGGTACAAGGCTTCGGGCACAAAAACACGGCGAATCGCCGTGCACTTCTGGCCAGACTTTTGGGTCATTTCGCGCGCCACTTCTTTGACCATGAGCTCAAAGGCAGGGCTGCTTGCATCCTCGCCTGGCAACAGCCATGCCGAGTTGACGCTGTCGGCCTCGATGTTCACCCGCACCGAGCGCGCGGCCACCGCCGGGTGCGAACGAATCACTTGCGCCGTGTCGGCCGAGCCGGTAAAAGACACCACGTCAAAGGGCGTCAAGGCGTCCATCAATCCGGCCGAGCTGCCACACACCACCGACAAGGCCCCGGGCGGCAGCACCCCCGCGTCCACCACATCCTTGACCATGCGCTGGGTCAACCAGGCCGTGGCTGTGGCCGGCTTGATCACCACAGGCACGCCCGACAACAGCGCCGGGCCGGCCTTCTCCCACAACCCCCACGAGGGGAAATTGAACGCATTGATGAACAGTGCCAATCCGCGCACGCTCGTTTGCAGGTGTTGCGACTGGAACAAAGGTTCTTTGCCCAGGCGCGCCGGCTCCCCATCGAGCATGAAGTGCCGATCACCCAGGCTCTCGCCCATCTTGGCGTACACCCCCAAGGTGTAAATGCCGCCGTCGATGTCCACCGCCGAGTCGTTCTTCACCGTGCCGCTGTTGGCGATGGCGATGTTGTAGTACGCATCGCGGTGCCCTTGCAACACCTTCACGGCCGCCGCCAACATGGCGCCACGCTCGCGATAGGTCATGGCTCGCAACGCGGCGCCTGCATGGGTGCGCGCAAATTCAAACCCAGCGGCCAAGTCCAGTCCGGTGGCATCCACTCGGACTAATTCATGACCCAAGACCGGGTCATACAGGGCCGTTCCAGCCCCACGTCCGGAGGGCGCTCACCTGTCTTTGCCTGATCGCGGCGTGAAGAGGCAGAGTGGTCATGGGGTGAATTGAATCTGTCCTTGCGGCAGCAGGTAAAGCACCAGAGCTCGGCCCTGGCTCACGGTGGGACGATGTGCGCTGCCCGGCGGGCATACCAACCACCCTTGCGGGCGGCCATCGAACGTCGCCTCACCTTCCATCGGCATGATGAGGTCAATCTCGCCCAAAGGATGGGTGTGGTGAGGCCCCGCGATGTCTTTCATGTCGACCACGTCCACCGAGAAGCCATGCAGGTCGTCGGCGGGCTTGAAGATGCGACCGAATTTGATGCCACCGCCTTCGCGATGGCACAACCACCCCTGCGCCACACCCTCTTCGCAAGAGGCTCTCAACGCGGCAAAGGTGTCACTGCCCGGGCCGTGCTCCGCATTCAGCCACGTATCCAAAGCCTCGTCCAAGGGGCGGCCCGCCAATTGGGCCGTCAGGGCCGCAATCTGGGAACGAAAGGATTCAACGCTCATGACTTTGGAGTCTCCTGTGCTTCTCAAGAAGGATCAACGTGTCACACGCGTCAATCCGACAAATTTAGACATCCCGGCTTGCCCCAAGCGACCAGATGCAGTATTGTGCGCACATGAACTTTAGGTGCGCAGCCCATCCATGTCAAGCACTATAATGCCTATTTCAGGGAATACCCTAGATTTTGACGACACTCAGACGCCCGAGCAGGTGACCACGGAACCTGCTTCGGCCGACCCCAAGAACCCGTTGTTGGTCGCTGTGGGCGAGCGCGTGCGGCAGCTGCGTTCGCGCCGAGGGATGACCCGAAAAGCCACCGCCCACGCCGCCCAAGTTTCAGAGCGGCATTTGGCCAATTTGGAGTATGGGCTAGGCAATGCTTCTCTCCTGGTGTTGCATCAAGTGGCGCAAGCACTGCAGTGCTCGCTCGCCGAATTGCTGGGCGACGTCACCA
>CAZCJB010000185.1:3500-4143 GCA_964498795.1 uncultured Rubrivivax sp.
CGGGGGTGCCAACGACGCACGAAGCCACCGGGTGGCCCTCATCGGATTACGCGGTGCCGGCAAGTCCACCCTCGGTCAGATGCTCGCCGACGACCTGAGCTTCCCCTTTGTGGAACTCAGCCGCGAGATCGAGAAGTTCGCCGGTTGCAGCATCTCCGAAATTCAAGGCCTCTATGGGCAGAACGCTTACCGCCGCTACGAGCGGCGCGCCCTCGAAGAAGCCATACAAATCTACCCCGAGGCCATCATCGCCACGCCGGGCGGACTGGTGTCGGACCCGGCTACCTTCAACCTGGCGTTGGCCCACTGCACCACCGTGTGGTTGCAGGCCAACCCCGAAGATCACATGCGACGCGTGGCCGCTCAGGGTGACATGCGCCCCATGGCGGCGAGCAAGGAGGCGATGGAAGACCTCAAGGGCATCTTGGCGGTGCGTGCCGCCTTCTACTCCAAAGCCGAGCTCTCCCTCGACACCAGCGCAGAGCCGCTGGAACGCACCTTCGCCCACTTGCGGCGCATGATCCGAGACGCCTTGCGAATATCAGGGTAAACACTAGGAATAAACATGCACAATACTGCTTGAAACATGAATCATAGTGCATTAGTATTCATCCATCGCGTATTCCTCAGCCACCTGATTTCG
>CAZCJB010000186.1:0-447 GCA_964498795.1 uncultured Rubrivivax sp.
TTTGGTGCTGGTGCACCTGGTCTTCAGCATGCCCGTGATGACGCTGCTGTTTCGTAACTACTACGCCTCACTCCCGGCCGAGCTGTTCAAGGCGGCGCGGGTTGACGGGGCTGGCTTTTGGCGCATCTTTGCCGAAGTGATCTGGCCCTTGTCTGTCCCTATGGCGGTGGTGGCATCCATCATCCAAATTACGGGGGTCTGGAACGACTACATCTTGGGCCTGACCTTTGCGGGAACCGAGTGGCGACCGATGACGGTTCAACTCAATAACGTCATCAACACCACCACGGGCGAGCGGCTGTACAACGTCAATATGGCAGCCACCTTGCTCACGTCGCTGGTGCCGTTATTGGTGTATTTCGGCTCTGGCCGATGGTTCGTGCGTGCAATTTCGGCCGGAGCGGTCAAGGGATGACAGAGATAAACCAACACGAAACAGGAAAGGTA
>CAZCJB010000186.1:457-4115 GCA_964498795.1 uncultured Rubrivivax sp.
GCGCGTCCACGACTTGACGGTGCGCTTAGGGGGCGCAGCTGTGCTGCGCGATCTGCATCTGGAGATTGCAGCCGGCGAATTCGTCGTCTTGCTCGGGCCATCGGGCTGTGGCAAGTCGACCCTGCTGAATGCATTGGCGGGCCTGGTGAATGTTGAAAGCGGCCGCATTGAGATGGGGGGCCGCGATGTGACCGAGGCAGACCCCAGCGATCGTGGCATTGGCATGGTATTTCAGTCCTATGCCCTTTATCCCACGATGACGGTTGAGCGCAACCTGTCATTTGGGTTGCGTGTGGCGGGCTTGCCGCGGGACGAAGTGGGCCGTCGGGTTCGGCGCGTGGCGCAGATGCTGCAATTGGAGCCGCTCTTGCACCGCAAGCCGGCGCAATTGTCAGGCGGACAGCGGCAGCGAGTGGCCATTGGGCGAGCTTTGGTGCGCGAGGCGCAGGTCTTTCTCTTTGACGAGCCGCTGTCCAATCTCGACGCCCAATTGCGGGCTGAACTGCGCCGGGAAATCAAGCTGTTGCACCAACGCTTGGGCACAACCATGGTGTACGTCACCCACGATCAGGCGGAGGCCCTGACGCTCGCGACCCGCTTGGTGGTCATGCAGCAGGGGCGGATTGAACAAGTGGGAACGCCCGCACAGATCTACGAGCGTCCCAGCAGCTTGTTTGTGGCGGGTTTTTTGGGGTCTCCGCCCATGAACTTGTTACCCGGCGCACTCACCAGGGTCAACGGGCGTTTGACGTTCGAGTCGTCGGCGCTGTCCATGGACCTGTCGCCGTTTCCCTGGCCCACCTTGTGCCCCGAGGAGTCGCCTGCAACCTGGGGTATTCGGCCCGAGCACGTGCACCTGCGCGAGCAAGGTGCTTTTGAGGCGAGGGTGCAACTGGTGGAGGCGATGGGCAGCCACGAGGTGGTGTGGCTGCAGCGGGGGGGGCTGGTGCTGGCCTCGGTTGTGCACCAGACTGCAGGGTGCAAAGCGGGACAGGTGGTGCGCTTTGACCTGGAGCCGACCCACCTGCTGCTATTTGACCCAGCCACCGGCCGGCGTTATGGCCACAGCACCCCGAGGAGCAAGACATGTTGATCCCGCAGCCAGTTCGACAAATCGTCATTGTTGGAGGGGGCACTGCCGGTTGGATGACCGGGGCGGCCTTGTCCAAGGTGCTCAGCCCCGAGTTCAAAATTTGTCTGGTGGAGTCTGATGAAATTGGCACCGTGGGGGTGGGAGAAGCCACCATTCCGGCCATCAAGAGCTTCAATGACCTGCTGGACCTGGACGAGGACGAATTTCTCAAGCACACACAAGGCACCTTCAAGCTAGGCATTGAGTTTGTCAACTGGGGTGCTTTGGGGGACCGTTACATCCACGGTTTTGGCACGATCGGTCAGCCCGTGGATGGCTTGGCGTTCTACCATTTCTGGCAGCGTCGGTACCAGGAAGGTACCGCGGCCGACTTAGGTCATTACTCCATCAATACCGTGGCGCCTCATGCAGCCAAGTTCATGCGGGCCCGAACCGACATGGCCAATTCGCCCTTGGGCGAAATCGTCAATGCCTTTCATTTCGACGCCAGCATGTATGCGCGCTACCTGCGAGGTCTGGCAGAAAAACGGGGCGTCAAGCGCACGGAGGGCCGTATTGTCCGCGTGATTCAACGACCGGCCGACGGTTTTATTGAAGCGGTGGAACTCGCCAACGGCACCCGCGTGGAAGGAGAGTTCTTCATCGACTGTTCGGGTATTCAGGCCCTGCTGATTGAAAAGACTCTCAAAGCCGGTTACGAAGACTGGACGCATTGGCTGATGTGCGATCGTGCCATTGCCGTGCCTTGTGCATCCACGCAGCCCTTGTTGCCCATCACGCGATCAACGGCGCATGCAGCCGGTTGGCAATGGCGAATTCCGTTGCAGCACCGTACCGGCAATGGCCATGTGTTCAGCAGCACTTTCATGAGCGAAGACGAAGCCACGTCCATCCTCATGAACAACCTTGATGGTGAGCCCTGGGCCGCTCCGCGAACGATCCGATTTCAGACAGGACGTCGACGTGCTTTCTGGAAGCGCAACTGCGTCGCAGTGGGGTTGTCCAGTGGCTTCTTGGAACCTCTGGAGTCCACCAGCATTCACCTCATCCAGACGGCGATCATGCGCATCCTCTCGTTCTTTCCGCACGTGGGTTTCGATGCCGTCCAGATCGATGAATACAACCGCTTGTCTGCGCTCGAGTACGAGCAGATTCGCGATTTCATCATCTTGCATTACAAGGCCACCGAGCGCTCTGATTCAGCCTTTTGGAACCACTGTCGGACCATGGAGATCCCCGAGCCGCTGCAGCGCAAATTGGACCTCTATCGCGCCGGTGGACGCATCTTTCGCGACAACAACGAGCTCTTTGGTGAGGTGAGCTGGTTGCAAGTCATGCACGGGCAGCGTGTTCGTGCAAAGGCCTACCACCCTTTGGCCAGTGTGCGCCCGGCCACTGAGGTGGATGAGATGCTCAATGATGTCAAACGTGTGATTGGCAAGTGCGTGGACATCATGCCAACGCAAGCGCAGTTCATTGCTGAACATTGTGCAGCCGACCAGGAGCAGCGGCGATGAAGAATTTTCGCGTCCAGCCATGTCAAGCGACGAAAGCCGCCCTTGCCGCTCTGGTGACTGCGGTGGTGTGGGTTCAAACGGGATGCGCTTTGCCAGGTGGGGCTCCGACTCACGCGCCCGCGCAAGATGTCAAGGCGAGGGCATCGTTGTGGCTTACGACGGGCGATCGCTCGAAGCTGTTGTCGCTTGATGCGCCATTGCCCATCACCCGAGCCGGCGCAGGGTCTGCTGCCGATGCCGCGGCGCGAGGCTCGCTGGTCATCGATGTCGATGCGTCTCGGCGCTTTCAGACCATGGTCGGCTTCGGGGCCTCGCTGACCGACGCCAGTGCCTGGCTCATGCAAAAGGTGCAGTCACCGGCGCAGCGATCGGCCTTGTTGAGCGAGCTGTTTGGCCGTGGTCCCCAGGGTGTCGGGTTTGAATTCACGCGGCTGACCATCGGAGCGTCTGACTTTTCGCGCAAGCACTACACCTTCAACGACCGACCAGCAGGCGAGTCCGACCTGGCTTTGGCCCATTTTTCGATCGATGCCCAGCGCGATGATGTCTTGCCTATCGTCCGGCAGGCTCTGGCGGTCAATCCGCGATTGCAAATCATGGCCTCGCCGTGGAGCGCGCCGGCGTGGATGAAAACCACTGACAGTCTTTTCAAGGGCACCCTCAAGCCCGGCATGGAAGCGGTGTTCTCGCGGTACTTGGTGCGCTACTTGGACGCGTACGCGGCCGAGGGGGTCCCCATCTTTGCGCTCACTTTGCAAAACGAGCCCCACTTTGAACCTGAGGATTATCCGGGCATGCGCCTGGACTCGGCTGCGCGTGCGCGCATCATTGGCCAACACCTCGGACCGCTGCTGCAACAGCAGCGGCGTTCGGTCCAGTTGATCGACTGGGATCACAACTGGGACGATCCGCAGGCACCGTTGGCCGTGTTGGCTGACTCGACCGCTCGTCGGTACACCCATGGCGTTGGCTGGCATTGCTACGCGGGGCATCCGCAAATGCAGGCTGGCGTGCACGACGCACATCCGGACAAAGACACCTGGTTCAC
>CAZCJB010000187.1:0-4073 GCA_964498795.1 uncultured Rubrivivax sp.
GGTGGCAAGAATCTCGACGGCACCGACGGATTTGCCAAGAACCGGCCCGGGTGGGGTCTGCCTATCCACTCCCTGCTTGTGTAATATGGCGTCACCGCCGTCTTCCACGGGCACGACCATCTGTATGCCCACCAAGTGCTCGACGGCGTCGTGTACCAAGAAGTGCCGCAACCCAGCGCTGTGAACAACGGCAGTGGTGCCAGCCTGGCCAGCGCCTACCACTACACCAGCGGCACCATTTTGAGCAGTTCGGGACACTTGAGGCTATCAGTCACACCCACCAGTGTGACGGGCGAGTACGTCAGGTCTTGGCTGCCCAAAGACGAGACCTCGACACGCAAGAATGCACAGGTGGATCATCGATGGACCGTGACCCGCAGAGCCCCTTGATGCCGTTTGACATGCGGGCCTGGGTGCGCACCCTCGGCAGGGTCATCGCTGTGCTCGCGGTGCTGGCGGCCGCGTCATGCGGCGGAGGTTCCACCTCCAGCCCTGCCCCTGTCAATCCCGGAACTTCGGGTTCAGCCTTCAAGGGCTCAGTGATCTTAGGTTCTCCCAGCGCCACGCGCGTGGTGGCCAACGTATACAGCGCCGACCAAAGTGGCATGGTCTACCTCGCTTGGGGGCCAGAAGCCAGTGTGGCGAACGGCCAGTGGCCCTCTCAAAGCATGCCGGTCTCGCTCCAGGCTGATCAGCCTGTGGAGATCGTCATCGATGGCCTGAATGCTGACTCAGCCTACACCTATCGCCTGTCGTTCAAAGCCAGTGGCGCTGATGCCTACGTGAGCTCAGACGCCGCCACCTTTCACACCGCGCGCGCCAGCGGCAGCGCCTTCAGCTTCACCGTGCAAGGCGACTCGCATCCCGAACGTGAAAAGACGATGTTCGATGCCACGTTGTACACACGAACGCTCAACACTGCCGCCGCCGACCGCCCTGACTTCCACATCTGCATGGGGGACGATTTCAGCGTCGATACGTTGAACGCAAGCACCCTCACAGCGAGCCAGGTTCGAGGCCGCTACACCTTGCAACGACCATGGTTGGGGTTGATCGGCCGCCAATCGCCGGTCTATTTGGTCAATGGCAATCACGAGCAAGCCGCAGGCTACCTGTTGAACGGCACGCCCAACAATGTGGCCGTGTGGGCACAAACCGCACGCAACAGCCTGTACACGCAGCCTGCACCTGATAGCTTTTACAGCGGCAACGTCACGCCCATCGCCTACGTCAACTTGCTGCGCAACTATTATGCGTGGACCTGGGGTGACGCGCTGTTTGTGGTCATCGATCCGTACTGGCCGTCCTCCGTACCGGTCGACGAGCCTTTGGGAGGCGGAGCCAAGCATGCGAATGCCTGGGATTTCACCCATGGCGATGCGCAATACCGGTGGCTCAAACAAACACTGGAGCAAAGCAAGGCCAAGTACAAATTTGTCTTTGCCCACCATGTCATGGGCACAGGCCGTGGAGGCGTAGAAGTCGCTTCGCTGTGGGAATGGGGCGGCAAGGACGCCAGTGGCAAAGATTTGTTCAGCGTACAACGCCCCAGCTGGGACTCATCCATCCACGCCTTGATGGTCAAAACCGGAGTGACCATCTTCTTTCAAGGACACGACCACGTCTGGGCGCGCCAATCGCTCAATGGGGTCACCTACCAAACCTTGTCGGTCCCTGCCGACCCCAACTACGGACCTGGGTTTGCATCGGCGTATTTGTCGGGCGATGTCTTGCCCAGCTCAGGCTATACGCGCGTGACAGTGAGCCCCCAGCGGGTTCAGGTGGACTATGTGCGCACCTACTTGCCGGCCGATGAAACATCCAGTCGGCGCAGCGGTTCTGTCGCTTTCACTTATCAACTTCCCTGAACTAAACATCATGAGACTCCACGTCTTCTCGAACACATTGCTGCTTGCGTCGATATTGATGGGCTGCGGCGGTGGAGGGGCAAGCAGTTCCACCCCTAACTCACCCACATCTCCCACCACCTTCACGCTGACCAGCGAAGCGGGCACCGAAGGCAGCGCCATGGGGGTGGAGTACACCTGCGACGGACGCGGCTCGTCACCTGCGCTCACCTGGACGAATGCCCCCGCCAATACCCAGTCGTTCGCGGTGGTCATGACCACCCTGCCCGCTGATGGCAGCACCAAATACAACTGGGTCTTGTACGATATCCCGGGCACTCGATCTGGCCTGCCTCGAAACACTTTCGGTGTGGGCACCACCGGATCAGGCAGCGACGGACCTTTCGTGGGCTATCAGTCGCCCTGTTCTCAAGGTTTGGGTAGCAAGATTTACACATTCACGCTCTATGCACTGGCGAGCCGCCCAGCCGTGTCAGAGATGGCCGGTGCTGTCGATGGCGCTACGTTGATCACGGCCATCAAGAGTGCGACCCTCGGATCGGCCACGCTCAATCTCACACACACACGCACCTCAACGTCCAGTGGGTCAAGTGCCGCGTGCGTGATGGTGCGTAACTCGGTGCAAGCCTCCACCACCGGCGCTGCTGCGGTCAGCTGCGATGAAAGTTACGCTTATGTGAGTTCACAGGCTATGCCCACCCACGCCATGATGGACGGCATCACGGCGACCAATTTGCAGGTACCCACCGCACAAAACTTCCTGGGTGGCAATGGCTGGAAGATTCCGCTGAACCCTGTGGTGGCTAACACCACGGTCAGCGCGGTGGATGGTCCCATTGGCGTGGCCGTCAACGGAGTGCCCATCTTCAACCCCTGCAAGCAAGGCGGTTGCCAAAATGGTGACACCAAAGTCTTGGGCGAGTTGGATGTGTGCAATGGGCACGCCGGACGTGCCGACGATTACCACTACCACGCTGCACCGGTATGCTTGATGGCTGGACGTGCTAGCAATTATTGGGACACTCACCCCATCGGTTGGGCTTTGGATGGATTTGCCATCTACGGCTACAACGATCCGAGCGGCGCAGTAGCGGCACGTGACGGCGTGTGCGGCGGGAACACGGGTTCAGTCAGCAATGGTCCCAGCGGCTACAGTTATCACGTCACCGAGGTATCGCCCTACATCTTGTCGTGCTTCCGCGGTACACCCAGCCCCGACCTCGCAGGTCAGTCTGGCAAATATTCGCCCATGCGACAACCTCCTGTCACCCCGTTTGCGGTCAGCAATATGACTTTGCGCACAGACAGTACCGACGGCTTCCAAGTGCTGCAATTCAGCAGCGGCAAGACCTTTGTCACCAATGAGACTGGCAGCGACAGCTACAGCAATCCTCCCGGGACTTATCAAATCCGATACAAGGCGCTCAACGGCAGTGCGTTGGAGGCGCAACTGGCTTTGAGTGCCAACAAAAACAAGTCCGCCTGCTGGGAGTTTCAGTTCAAGAGCAGTACCGGTGCCACCACACAACCTACGATCACGTACTGCCGATGACGCCGATGCGAATCCAAAAACCGCGAAGCCTCCACGCTCTGGTGCTGGCATGCATGGCAGTATCGATCGCCTTGTGGAGCCCGCAGGTTGCGGCGCATGAACTTGAAAGCGACCGCCTCACCCTCGTGTTGCGACAAGATCGCTTGATCGAATTCACCTGGCGCGGTGACCTGCTCGCTGCATTGCATCGCATGATGTCGCCTGAAGAACCTTATGCTGAATATTTGACACGCTTGGCCGCCAGCTCACCGCTGGAGGTCGACCGCCTGTTAGAGCAGGCCCTGCAACGATGGGCCCGCGAATGGGTGCTCACCCTAGAGCCTTCAGGAAAGGGCCAATGGCAGCGTTGGGACTGGCCTCGAGCCAAGCAAGTTCAAGCCGCCGCCCAATCACAGTTGATGCAACGAGTGACAGGCGCTCATGAGCACCCACAGCCCCAAAGCGTGACAGCGCAATGGCTGGCCGCTACCGGACCCGTGCAATCGCTAAAGATGTCTGTACCACCGGCTTTGCGCCCGCTGACGGTCGTGTCGTACCGGCCGCGTCAGAGCCTGGTGAATGTCAAGGATGCGACGGTGAGTGTGGGGTTTTGATAACCCCTCACCAAGGCATCGAATACGTCTTGGTATTGGTAAAGCTCTTGCAAGCCTCTT
>CAZCJB010000188.1:0-4068 GCA_964498795.1 uncultured Rubrivivax sp.
CATCAGGTAGGCCTCGTTGAAGAGGTGCCGATCCAATTTGCGGTGCTGCGCCTCCTGCACCAACACCTGGGACGCTTGGCTCAGCCCTGCGAGCAACTTGTGCGTGCTTTGCGTGGCAAAGACCAGCTGGTTCTTGGGCCGCGCGCGCTTCTTGCCCATGGCATGGAAGCTGCCGTAGAACGGGTGAAAGGCTGCATGTGGCAACCAGGCTTCGTCAAAATGCAAGGTATCGATGAAGCCGTCCAAAGAATGCTTGATGGTCTCGGTGTTGTAGAGCACGCCGTCATACGTACTCTGGGTGATCGTCAAGATCTTGGGTTTGATCTTGCTGGTATCCACGCCGGCCAACAAAGGATGCGTCGCGATACGCTCCCGAATGGCCACGGGTGAAAACTCCCGCTGCGGAATGGGGCCGATGATGCCGAAATGGTTGCGCGTGGGTGGCAAAAAGACTGGTACCGCGCCCGTCATGATGATGGAATGCAAGATGGACTTGTGGCAATTGCGGTCCACCACCACTACGTCGCCCGGGGCCACGGTGTGGTGCCAGACCATCTTGTTGCTGGTGCTGGTGCCATTGGTCACGAAGAAGCAGTGGTCGGCATTGAAGATGCGCGCCGCGTTCTTTTCGGAGGCTGCCACGGGGCCGGTGTGATCCAGCAACTGTCCCAGCTCATCGACCGCATTGCACACATCGGCTCGCAGCATATTCTCGCCGAAGAACTGGTGAAACATTCGACCCACGGGGCTCTTTAAAAAGGCTACGCCTCCTGAGTGCCCTGGGCAGTGCCAGGAGTACGAGCCGTCTTGCGCGTAATCCACCAGCGCCTTGAAGAAGGGGGGTGCCACGCCGCCTAGATAGCTTTTGGCCTCCCGGATGATGTGGCGAGCCACAAACTCGGGCGTGTCCTCGAACATGTGGATGAAGCCATGCAGCTCCCGCAGGATGTCGTTGGGAATGTGCTGTGAGGTGCGGGTTTCTCCATACAGATAGATGGGAATGTCCGCGTTTTTAAAGCGAATCTCTTCGATGAACTTTCGCAGGTTCAACACGGCAGGATCCAACTCGGGTCCGGGTGTGAACTCTTCGTCGTCGATGGACAAAATAAAGGCACTGGCCAGGCTTTGCTGCTGCGCGAACTGAGACAGGTCACCGTAGCTGGTCACGCCCAGCACCTCCACGCCCTCCTTTTCGATGGCTTGGGCCAGGGCGCGAATGCCCAAACCCGAGGTATTTTCCGATCGGAAATCCTCGTCAATGATGACGATGGGGAAGCGAAATCTGAGCATGGACAGCCTTTGGTCAGGGGAAACCCGGAACACCCAAAACGCGCGAAGTGTAGGACGAGACGGCCCCTTTTGGCTTGTTCCAAGTGAGGGTTTTGCAATCAATGTCGCTCAGAGGTCACACCCTTCGAAATGAAGCGCCTCGGCAGTCGGCTACACTGGCGGCCCTTGAGGACCCAGCTTCCCCGCGGAGGGATGGATGAGTGGTTTAAGTCGCACGCCTGGAAAGCGTGTGTGGGTTAATAGCCCACCGCGGGTTCGAATCCCGCTCCCTCCGCCATGAGATTGCTTCGCTGCGCTCGCAGTGACGCGGGTGGCGAAAGCTTTACCGCTTACCCCAGGCCCACCTTGCGTTCGACGAAGTAAGCTGGGCGCCGTTTGGATTCGGCATAAATCTTGGCGACGTACTCGCCCAAGATACCGATCGACATCAGCTGCACACCGCCCAAGAAATACACAGGCACCACGGTGGAGGTCCAGCCTGGGATGGCGCGATCCGTGAACATCCAGATCCACAGGGCCCACACCGTGAAAGAAAGGCTGGCCAGGGAGACTATCAAACCCAAGGCCGTGATGAACCGCAACGGCGCCGGGCTGAAACTGGTGATGCCCTGCCAGGCAAACGCCAACATGCGATGCAATGGGTACTTGGACTGTCCCGCATAACGCTCCTGACGGTCGTAGGTGACCGTGGTAGAGGGAAATCCCAAGAGGGGCACGATGCCGCGCAAAAACAAATGCTGCTCTTTGAATTCGGCCAAGGCCTCCAAGGCGCGGCGGCTCATGAGCCGGAAATCGGCGTGGTTGAACACCACCTCGACCCCAAAGAGAGCCAGCAGCCGGTAGTAAGACTCGGCACTGACTCGCTTGAACCAGCTGTCGGTACGACGTAGGCGTCGAACGCCATACACAATGTCAAAGCCCTGCTGGTGCGCCTGCAGCATGTGTTCAATGGCCTCGGGATCGTCTTGCAGGTCGGCGTCCATGGACACCACCACATCGGCGTCTGCATGGTCCAGCCCCGCCTTGAGGGCCTGCTGGTGGCCCCGGTTGCGTGACAACTTCAGCCCCGCGACCCATGCCGAGTGTGAAGCCAAATCCATGATCTGTTGCCAAGTGGCATCGCGACTGCCGTCGTCCACAAACAGGATGCCACTGCCCGCCTCCACCCATCCTCGGTGGTGGAGGTCTTCTAACAGGGCCGAGAGGCGTCGGGCCGTCTCGGGCAGCACTTCTTGCTCGTTATAACAAGGCACGACGATGCGAAGCTTCATGCAGCGCTTTCGGGGCGGTGGTCCTGCAAGCCTACACCAGCCGGCAGCCTGGGCCTTGGGATCAACCACAGCAATTGGGCGATCAGCAAGCCCTCAAAGGGTTTGCGATAGCGTCCTTCGTTGACACTGAGTGGGAACAACCCTTGCACCAAGAACCAGGTCACCAGCATCGCCGGCAATATGGCATCGGGCGCTTTCAATCGGTGCCGACGTCTCCACATCATGCCCAGACACAGCAGCGTTAGAGGGGCCCATATCCACCGCAAATGATGGTTGATGAGCCCAATGTCTCGGCTCATGTCGGTATCCGGCCAGGATTGACTGAAAAACAAGTGAATGAGGTTGTCTGACGTCAAGGTCAGAGCGCGATCCCAGCTCCATTCGGGAAGCCGTGCTTTGGCCGCGTCCCACCCATCGGACGAGTCGAGATCGACCAAAAAATTGGCCGTGCCTTGGCGAGGGCTGATCCACGACGACAGAGGTTCGAACGGCGGACGCAAAATGGCCGGCGACGTGAATCCGAATTGCCACAAGCTGCCGCCGCGTTGAAAGGTGATTTGAATTTCTCGGGCCCCGGAGCGTTGATACAGTTGTACCAAGGTGCCCACTCCGTAGGGAGACCACTGGCTCATAAAGGTGTGCATCCGCACCGCCAAAGGGCCGAGCAGTGCCGCGCACAGGGCCACACTGGCCATCAAGCGTGCGGCTTTGGCTCCTTGCTGCCACCACACCATGGCCAAGGCCACCAGGCCCAAGGGCAGGCAGATGCCGCGTGTCAAACCGGCCAACATCCACATCAGCACCGCCACCACAAAGGGCCCCACCCCTGCCTTTCGCCGAGCGCGCCAGGTGGCCCACAAAGCCGCCCCTAACAAGGGCAACATGAGTGTCTCCTGCATGAAGTAGCTGTACAGCGCCGACCACGAGGGCATGGCTGCCAGGAGCACCCAACCGGCCAAGGCGAGATCACGAGAAGGCAACAACTCTCGCAAAAACCGGTACCAGAGCCAAGGCCCTAAAAGGGACAGCATCGATGTCCAATAGGCCACCAGCAAGGGCACTTTGAGGGTCAGCTTGGCCAACGCCGCGACATAGAGTTGATAAAGCAGCGGGTCGACCATGGACATGGGATCGCTGCGCAAGACGTCGATGCCTTGGTCCCAATGACGCTTGGGATCGCTCCACAAGTGATCTAGCGGGTTGAAATGAAACACCAACCAGACCCGGTAGGCGCAGGCAAGCAAAAGCAACCACATCAAGACATGGCGAACCGAAGATCGATGGGATCGTCCCAAGGAATTTACCCGATTCAATAGGTTGGATGACCAGTCGCGCATGGGCTCAAGCTCAGGTGAACTCACTCCCACTCAATTGTCGCCGGCGGCTTAGACGACACGTCATAGGTCACCCGGTTGATGCCACGCACCTCGTTGATGATTCGACTCGACACCTTCTTGAGCAAGGCATACGGCAACTCGGCCCAATCGGCGGTCATGAAGTCGCTGGT
>CAZCJB010000189.1:0-4029 GCA_964498795.1 uncultured Rubrivivax sp.
GCGATGGGTTCGACGTTCAAGATGGGGGAGTTGCCCACCACCCCGAGCTTGGGCAATACCGTGAACACCAGGGTGATGCCTAGGCCGTAGAGTGCGGTCAGTGCACCCAAGCCGGCCCAACCGGTGGGGTCGTGAGGCCAGTGCAATCCACCCTGCGCCACCCCGGCGCACAGGGCGAACACGCCCACCGTGGCCATCGACACCGCGGTGCGCAAGCGACCGTCGAGCGCCGCCACTTCATGTTGCGTGAGGACCAGCACCAAGCCGAACACCACCGACGCCGCCACGGCCAAGGTGACACCCAACTCCATGTGGGCGATCGGTGCCGAAGTGGCCGACGTGCTGACATCCAAAGCCAACCACAGGCCGAGCAAGATGAGCGGCATCGCCAGCAGCACCGAGCGGTCAGGTCGATGGCGGTACAACACTGCCGCCCACAAGGAGGTGGTCAAGGGGTAGGTGTTGAAGGCCAACAAAGCCAAGCCCACGGGAATGCGGGCTACGGACGAGTACAGCAGCACGCTCTGTGCGGCCACCAGGGCGCCGATGGCCAGGACAAAGCCGCGCTGCCGGCGGGACATGGCCGTAGGGACGCCGTAGAGTTTCACGATGAGGCTCACCACGATGGCGGTGACCAGGCTGCGAGAGGACACGGCGGTGACCACATCGGCTCCATGGTCCAGCGCAAACCGAGCGGCCACATGGTTGGCACCCATGAGGCAGGCGATGAAGAGCAAGGTGGCGAACGCTTGAGGGGAGAGCTTCATCGCTTTAGCGGGGGTCGTGAGAATGAATCTGCAAAGCCTCCAAGAATCGCGACACCAAGTTATAGCCGGCAATGGTGGCTGCAAGCTCCACCGTCTGTCGCTCGCCGAGGTGGCCACGCACCTCTTGCAAGATGTCCTCGTCAAATTGGATGTGGCGGGTCATTTCGTCGCACAGGCGCAAGACACTGCGTTGCACAGGTGTGAAGACTTGAAATGATGCGTCGTCGGGCTCATTCGCAAGGGCCTGTAACTGTGCGGGGGTCACACCTTCTTGAAGGGCAATGGGTGCGTGTTGGTCCGCTTCATAAGGTGCGCCATTGAGGTGGGCGATGCGCATGATGACGAGTTCGCGCAGGTCTCCCGGCAGGCTCAATTGCTGGCGAACGGCCGTGAAAAAGGCGAGCCAGCCTTGAGCCAGGGGCGGGCTGTGCAGCAGCATCTGGTACAGGTGCAGCACGCTGCCCCGCTCGGCCACGATGCGCTGCACCAAAGGCTGGACTTCGGGGGTGTTCAGGTCGGCATAAGGCAGTCGAGCCATGGGTCTCTCTCTTTGCAGTTAGGATGACACTGTACGCCTCGATTGAACACTTCCATTCAACTCCTCCGTTGAACACCTTTTGGGAGAAGCGCATGAAGACACCCCTGTTTCGTCGATGGAGCCTGGTTTTTATGGCGGTCTTGGCTTCGAGCTTGGCTGCCACCGCATGGGCACAGGCATGGCCCAAGGCTCAGCCCATCAAGTTGATTGCGGTGTTCCCGCCCGGGGGCTCGGTGGACCAGGTGGCGCGCATCCTGCAAGTGCCGCTGCAGCAGCACTTGGGCCAGACCGTGGTGGTGGAAAACCGCGGCGGCGCTTCGGGCGCGATCGGCATGGCTTCGGTCCTCAACGCGCCGGCCGACGGCTACACCTTTGCGGTGGTGTTTGACACGCACGGGGTCAACCCGTCGCTGATGCCCTCTTTGCCCTATGACACCAAGCGCGACATCGCCACCGTGGCCATCGTCGGCACGGGGGCCATGGTGTTGGCCACTCATGCAGACTCGCCCTTCAAGACCTTTGCGGACGTGGTGACAGCGGGCAAGGCGCGCAAGGGGGTGACTTACGGCAGCATTGGCTCGGGCAGCCTGGGCCACTTGGCGATGGCGCTGCTGGCCAAGAACAACAACCTCGATTGGGTGCATGTGCCTTACCGAGGGGGTGGCCCGCTCATGAATGACGCCTTGGCCGGCCATGTGCCGTTGTCGATTGGGTCCATCTTCTTGACCAAGCCCCACTTGGACAGCAAGCGCTTGCGGGCCTTGGCGGTTACCACCAGCCGACGTTCCGTCTTGCTGCCTGACGTGCCCACGGTTGCTGAAAGCGGTTTTGCCGGATTTGACGCGCCCGCATGGTGGGCGGTGTTGGCCTCAGCCAAGACCCCGCCCGACATCGTGAAACAAATGAACGCGGCCGTGAATGCCGTCCTCAAGAGCCCCGAAGTGGCGCAACGACTGGCCGGTCAAGGCATTGAGGTGCGCACCACGACGCCCGAAGCGGGCAAGGCCTTCATCGATGCCCAAGTGGACACCTGGGCCCACGTGGTGAAGGACAACAACATCAAGGCCGACTAGCGGCTTGTGGAGGTCGCTCCATGGCCCACGGGCGCCTCACGGATGGGCAAATTCAGCAGCGCGGCACCGGCGGCGAGCACGATGTCGGCCCACCACATCCAGTGGTAGTCACCAAATGCCGTGATGGACAAGCCGCCCAAGTAAGCACCCAAAAAGCCGCCCACCTGGTGTGACAACAAGGTCAGGCCGAAGAGCGTGGCGAGGTAGCGCACGCCGAACAATTTGCCCACGATGGCGGCTGTAGGGGGCACGGTGGCCAGCCAGGTGAAGCCCAGCACCACGGCAAACAAATAAAAGGTCCAGTCGGTCTTGGGAGCGAGCAGGTACAAGATCACCGCCACGGCGCGCGAGGCATACATGGCCGACAAGACGTACTTGCTGCGAAAGCGATTGACGCACGAGCCTGCATACAAGCTCCCGGCGATATTCGCCAAGCCAATGATGCCCAAGGACCAACTCGCCACCGAGGCTGGCAGTCCGCACAAACTCACCTCGGTGGGCAGGTGGGTGACCAAGAATGCCACGTGAAACCCACAGGTGAAGAAGCCTGCATGCAAAAGCAAGTAACTGCGATCTTTCATGGCCTGGCGAATGGCCGCCATAACGCCATCTGGCGATGTCGCGGAAGCTGACGCGTTCGAGGAGGTCGTGGCGGGCGTGGTGGGGGCCTGCGTGCCGCGTGTAAGCGCCCCAACCAGTGGCAAGGCGGCCAAGGTCAGTGCGGCCAAGGACCACAAGGCGCCCACCCATCCGAAGGACTGGATGAGCTTTTGCGTCACTGGCGCAAACACAAACTGCCCGAAAGATCCGCCGGCATTGATCACACCCGAAGCAGCCCCTCGAGCCTCGGGTGACAGCCGTTGGGCGGCGGCCCCCAGCAACACCGAGAAGCTGCTGCTGCCCGCGCCAACGGCCGTCAGCACGCCCAGGGCCAAGACCATGGCGACACCCGATTGAGCCAACGTGGTGAGCACCGTTCCCGCGGCCATGATGAGGATGCCCGCGATCAATACCGGGCGTGGGCCCCACCGGTCGGCCATCGCCCCCGCCACAGGTTGCACCGCACCCCATACAAATTGTCCCACCGCCATCGCCAGACTCAAGGTGGCAATGCCCAGGCCGGTATCGGTGTTCATGGGCCCCAAAAATAGACCCATGGATTGGCGTGCGCCCATGGTCACGGCCAGGATGCTGCCGGCGGCCAGGGTGATCCACAGCACACCGGGTTGGAGGAGGGTCTTGAGCATGGGAGAGGCCGCGCTGAAGCCGCGGGCTGGGAGGGTGACAATACCGTCATCATAAAGAGACGCCACTCGGCGCGCTTTTACAGGGTCATGGCCAAAAAGGAACGTCATGTGAGTGAGACACCGGCCACACAGTGGCTGCGGGCGCAAGGGATCGAGTTCACCGAGCATCCCTACGACTATGTGGATCACGGCGGCACCGCCGAATCGGCGCGTCAGTTGCTCGTGGATGAACACGCCGTGGTCAAAACCCTGGTGATGCAAGACGATCGCGCCCAGCCCCTGATCGTCTTGATGCATGGGGACCGCCAAGTGAGCACCAAGAACCTTGCGCGGGCCATTGGCGCCAAATCGGTGGAGCCCTGCAAGCCCGAGGTGGCGCAGCGGCACAGCGGCTACCTGGTGGG
>CAZCJB010000190.1:0-4016 GCA_964498795.1 uncultured Rubrivivax sp.
TCAAAGAAATGCAGCGTCAAGGCGTCAAGCCCAAGATGATGGTGGGCCTCACCAGTTCATCCAGCATGGAGACCTTGCAAGGTTGTGCGGCTCAGGCCGAGGGCATGCTCATTCCGACGAGCTTTGCACCCGTGACGGCAGACGCCAAGAAGGCAGCGTCTGCCTTGCAAACAGTGGGGGCGAGCATGGACCTGCACAACGCCGCCGCATGGGAAAACATCTTCACGCTCAAAGAGCTGATCGAAAAGGCCAAGATCATGGCCAAGCCCGAGACCATTGCCGCCGATCGCCAAAAGATCCGCGAAGCCTTGGCCTCTGCCAAAGAAACCTCGGGCTTGTTGGGCAAGGTCGGGCGCACCGACGATCGCGAGGCCGTCAAGCCCTTCTTGTTTGTGAGGGCCACCAAGGGTGAGTGGGCCGTGGCGCACAGGCCGAACTGAACGGGCCTCCAAGGGAGTCAATCATGTCCTGGATCGATCTTCTCGATCTCGTGCAGTCCTTGATGGACGGGGTGATGTTCGGTGCCACTTATGCACTCATCGGCATCGGCTTCACCCTGATCTTTGGGGTGATGCACAAGATCAACCTGTCCTACGCAGCAGCTTCTGTTGGGGCAGCCTATTTGAGCCTTTTGATCGTCCAGGTGGCACCCGCACCTGTGGTGTATGCGGGAGCAGCCCTGTGCGGCGGGTTGCTGGGAGCCTTGATTTACACCTTGTGCTTTCGGTTCCTGCCTTTGAACCAACCTCTGGCCACCTTGATGTCCACAGTCGGGATGTTGTTGGTCCTGGAAGAAGTCATCGTGCACGCGACCGCGGGTATGCCGCAGAACTATCCCGCTGTCTTTGCCGGAGTGGTGTTTGACATCGGCCCCTTCATGCTGCGTGGGGACTTGATGTTTGTCTTTGGCTTGGGCTGCTCAGCCATGGTGGGCCTGAAACTGATGCTGGAGCGCACCCGCTTGGGTCTGGCCACCAGGGCCGTGGCACAACAGCCTGTGGCCGCCCAGTTGTGTGGCATGAGCGTAGACGGCACAAACGCCTCCACCTTCGTCATTGCCGGCTTGCTCGGTGGTACCGCCGGGGCCATGACAGGTGCGGCCATTGGCGTGCTCTCGCCCCTGCTCACCTTGCCGCTGACCGTCAAAGGCCTGGTGGTCACCGTGATCGGGGGTTTGGGCAGCATCCCTGGGGCCATCATCGCTGGCCTGATCGTCGGGGGTGTCGAGAACCTCTTTCAGTTTTTACGCGGCGTCAGTGAGCGCGACATCTACGTCATGCTCATGCTGTTCGCGTTTTTGGTATTCCGACCGGGTGGCCTGTTCGCGGCGCCAGGTGGCCGCGATTGACCAGGAGGCGCATCCATGGACTTTTACATCGGATTGCTGCAAGTCATTGGTGTGCACACTCTGTTGGGCTTGTCAGCGTGGTGTGTGTTGCACACCGGCCAGGTCAGCCTGGCCCAAGGGGGCTTCTTTGCCATTGGTGCCTACGGCGCGGGCATGCTCACTGCCATGGCGGGTTGGCCCCTGAGCGCCGCATTGCTGGTGGCCGCCCTGATGTCTGGGGGTGTGGCCGTCGCCGTCGGATTTCCCGCGTTGAGGGTCAAAGGCTTGATGTTGGTGGTAGCCACCACCGCCTTTGGCGAAATCGTGCGGCTGGTGTTCTTCAACCTGAAGTGGCAAGTGCAAACGCCACGAGGCCCGGTGGGTCCGGACGGCGGGCTGGGGTTTGGTCAGATTCGTTACTTCCCGTCCAACGCTTGGAGCGGCTGGGAAGTCTTGTCCCTGATCTGGGGCCTCGTGGCGCTGGTCATGGTGGGATTGTGGCTGTTGGATCGTTCACGCATCGGCACCTTGTGGCGCGCGGTCGGCGAGGACGAGGTGGCGGCGCAGAGTGCCGGCATCAACCTCACAGCGGCCAAGGTATCGGCCTTTGGCATCGGGGGCGTGATTGCGGGCCTGGCAGGTGGGCTCTTCAGCCACAACACCACCCACATCGAACACGGCAACTTCACCATCCTGTTGGCCACCTTTGCCATTGCCTACCCGATCTTGGGGGGGCTGAAGAGCTTGGCTGGCACGCTGGTGGCCGTGGTCTTCATCCAAGGCCTGTTGATCGAAGGTCTTCGATTCCTCGGGGACTGGCGCAGCCTGCTGTTTGGCGCGCTGATTTTGCTGGTCATGCTGTTGCGGCCTGTCGGGGTCTTGTCCTCTCCCTTGGGGTGGCCGGGATCGAAGAAGGCCTCGCGCACGACGGGCTCCTCTCCCAAAGCCTCGTCAGAAAGGACTCAACATGCTTGAGTTGCACCAAGCCGTCCGCCACTTCGGAGGCATCAAGGCGGTGGACGGTATCGACTTGACCGTCCATACCGGCGAAATCGTGGGCCTCATCGGTCCCAATGGCTCAGGAAAGAGCACCACTGTCAACCTGATTGCGGGCTTGTACAAGCCCACATCGGGTCGCATCACGTTCCTGCAAGAAGACATCACCGAGCTACCCGCTCACGAGCGAGCCAACCGGGGCATTGCTCGCACCTTCCAGAACATTCGACTTTTTTCGCAACTGTCGGTCTGGCAAAACCTGTGGGCCGCACGGGTGGTGCGCGAATCTGGGTGGTCGGGTCTGCGTCAGCGGTGGTTCGCCTCCGCCCGTCAAGGACGCGAGCAGGCCGAGCAGATGTTGGAGTTTTGCGGTCTGCAGTCCAAGCGGGACTTGCTGGCAGGCAACCTGGCATTTGGTGAGCAAAGGCGCTTGGAGCTTGCCCGTGCGGCCTTCTCCGGTGCCCCCTTGCTCTTGCTGGACGAACCCGCAGCCGGCATGAATGCCGAGGAAATCGACGACCTGGACCAACGCATCCGCACCTTGCGCTCGCAAGGTCGCACCATCTTGCTCATTGAGCACCACATGGAGTTGGTGATGGGTGTGTGCGATCGGGTGGTGGTGCTGAATTTCGGAAAGAAGATTGCACAGGGTCAACCGCACGAGGTGCAGCAAGACCCCCAGGTGCAAGCGGCCTACCTCGGAGCTGACGAGGACGACGAGTTGGCCCAAATTGCCTTGCAAGCCTGAGGAGATACGACATGCTGGACATCCGAGATCTCGCTTGCAGCTACGGCAAGATCGAAGCCTTGCGCCAGGTCTCCCTGAGCGCTCGTGAGGGTGAAGTAACCTGTTTGTTGGGACCCAATGGGGCGGGTAAAACCACGTTGATGATGACCTTGTCAGGCATCCTCAAGCCCACCCAAGGCTCCATCTCGTTCGAAGGTCAAGAGTTGCTGGGTTTGACCCCCGCACAGATCGTGACCCGCGGTTTGGCCCTGGTGCCGGAAAACCGCCTCGTCTTCCCCGCGCTCACGGTGCGAGAGAACCTGTGGGCGGGCGCCTATGGCCGCAAAGACCGCGCCGGCATCGCGAGCGACCTGGAACAGCAGCTGCATCGCTTCGGTCGGCTGCGCGAGCGCATCGACCAGTTGGCAGGCACCTTGTCTGGCGGCGAACAACAAATGCTGGCCCTGGCACGCGCACTCATGTCACGTCCGCGCATGCTGCTGATGGACGAGCCCTCAGTCGGCCTGGCCCCCAAGATCGTGGCCGAGATCTTCGGCATCATCCGCCAACTGCATGCAGAGGGCACTACCATCTTCTTGGTGGAGCAAAACGTGCGCATGGCCATGAAGGTAGCGCAGCAGTTTTTCTTGCTGCAGCAAGGGCGCGTGACCTTCTCGGGCACCCCCGACGAGCTCGCCGAAGACGATGTGGTGCAGCGCGCATATTTGGCCGGACACACCAAAGACATGACCGCCTCTCAAGGCCATGGCGCTGCGGCCCATAAAGAGGCGCACTCTGAGGCGCAGTCGGTCTGACCATGGTCCTGCTGCAGCGCACCGTGGATGGGCTGCTGGAAGCCGGGCCTTACGCTCTGATTGGCTTGGGTCTGAGCCTGGGCTTCGGTGTGTTGCGACGCCTCAACCTCGCCTACGGTGCAGGAGCCATGTTGGCCGCCTACCTGGGATC
>CAZCJB010000191.1:0-4006 GCA_964498795.1 uncultured Rubrivivax sp.
ATCAGCACCTTGGCTTCGCAATGGTTCATCTGCCAGGCCAGCAGCGGTGCGTCCAACCGCGTGTTGAGGGTGTTGATCACCGCACCCAAGGCGGGAATGCCGTAATGGGCCTCCACCATCTCCGGGGTATTGGGCAGCATCACGCTCACGGTATCGCCCGGGCCGACACCCATAGCGCGCAAAGCGGCGGCCATGCGGGCCGAGCGCTCACGGGTCTGTGCCCAGGTGTAGCGACGACGGCCGTGCACGACCGAAGGCAAATCGCCAAAGACCTCGGCGCTTCGCTCCACAAAGCTCACTGGGGACAGCGCCACGAAGTTGGCGCGGGATTTGTCCAAGTCTTGGTCATAGATGGAGGTCATGGTGGTGGACTTTCAGCACTTTTGGGATCCGCACTTGAGATGGGCAACGATAGAGGACACAGACGCGACGCGCAATACGAATGTCTCAAGGGAGTCACTTCACGCGAGGGACTCAAGAACTTGCGGGTTTACCCGAGGACTCAAAATCGAGTACCTTTTCGGATCGGACCGTATCGACCCATAAGATTTTCCAGACTTGCTTGGACCCAGGATCCCACGTGAATCTCGACCGCACCTTGCACCAAGACCTCGCCCGTCGATTGCATGAATCCCAGCGCACGCGTGTGCAGTTGGAGCTGTTCTCGCGCTTGCACCCCACCATGGACATGGAAGACAGTTACGCCATTCAGCGGGCCTGGATGGATCTGCGCCTGGGCGAGGGACGCACTGTGGTGGGGCACAAGATTGGGTTGACCTCGCGCGCGATGCAAATCGCCTCGCAAATCACCGAACCCGATTACGGCACGTTATTGGACGACATGGTGTTGCGCGATGGGGCCGAGATTGACACCTCACGCTTCATCGTGCCGCGCTTAGAAGTGGAGTTTGCGTTCATCTTGGCGCGTGACGTAACCGGCCCGGGCGTGACGCTGTTTGACGTGCTCAACGCCACCGACTATGTGGTGCCGGCCCTGGAGTTGATTGACGCGCGCATCGAGCAGGTGTGTCGTCACACCAAGACGCCGCGTCGTGTCTTGGACACCATCGCTGACAACGCGGCCAATGGCGCCATCATCCTAGGCTCACGGCCCATGCGGCCGGATGCGGTGGACTGGCGGTGGGCGGGGGCGCTGCTGTTCAAGAACGGGGTGATCGAAGAGTCGGGCCTGGGTGCGGCGGTGCTCAACCACCCCGGCAACGGGGTGGCGTGGTTGGCCAACCGTTTGGCGCCTCATGGCCAATCGCTGCGGGCGGGCCAGATCGTGCTGGGCGGCTCCTTCACACGGCCTGTGGCGTGCGCAGTGGGTGATGTCTTTCACGCAGACTATGGCCCGCTGGGTTCTATTTCCGCGAGATTTGTATGAACGTGGCTGGCGTAGCGGTATCGCCCGATCATTACATCGACGGCCAGCGCGTGGCCAGCGCGCAGCGCTTTGACCTTCACTGTCCCATCGACCAAAGCTTGCTGGGTTCCATGTGCGAAGCCGGCGCGGCCGAGGTGGATGCGGCCATCCAGGCGGCCCATCGAGCCTTCCCGGCTTGGAGCGCATTGACGGCCGCGCAACGCCAACCGCTTTTGAACCGTTTTGCCGAAGAGATCGGCCGACGCGCTGACGACTTGTGTGTGCTCGAATCCAATGATGCGGGCGTGCTGCTGTCGCGCATGCGCCATGGCGTGGTGCCCCGGGCCATGCTCAACATCCGCTGGTTTGCCGAGCACGCCTTGACCTTGCAGAACAGGCCCCTCGACACAGAGCAGGCGCGCCACATCGTGCGACACGACCCGGCAGGCGTGGTGGCCATCATCACGCCATGGAATGCGCCCTTGATGCTGTCCACGTGGAAGTTGGGCCCCGCCTTGGCTGCGGGCAACACCTGCGTGCTCAAGCCGCCCGAATGGGCGCCGCTGACCTGTTCCTTGTTGGCCGATGCAGCGCATGCGGCAGGCTTGCCCCCAGGCGTGTTCAACGTGATCCAAGGCAGCGGCGCCGTCACTGGCGCGGCTCTCGTGAGCGACCCTCGATTGGCGCGTGTGTCTTTCACCGGCAGCGTGCCCACGGCCCGGTGGATTGCGCAGGCCGCAGGGGCCAATTTGGTGCCGTGCAGCTTGGAGTTGGGCGGCAAGAGCCCTTTTATCGTGTTGGAAGATGCAGACCTCGACGCGGCGGCGGCCACCGGCGCGCTGATGTACCGCAATGCCGGTCAGGTGTGCCTGGCGGGTACGCGCTTTTTGGTGCATGAGGGTGTGGCTGCCCGGTTTGTAGAGACCTTGCAGGGTTACGTGGCCCAGCTCAGGGTGGGTGACCCTCGCGACGAGGCCACCGAGGTGGGGCCCATCATCCACCCCCGCCAGGTGGAGCGGGTGGACGGATTTGTGCAGCGTGCACGTGCCGCCGGTGCCCGGGTGCTATGGGGTGGCGCACGTCACGAGTTCGGCCCGCAGTACTACCAACCGACGATGCTGACCAACGTGTCTCAAGACAGCGAAATCGTGCAAAGTGAAGTCTTTGGCCCGGTGTTGACCTTGCAGACCTTCGCCGATGATGCGCAGGCCATTGAATGGGCCAACGACACCGACTATGGTTTGGGTGGCGTGTGTTACGGTGAGACTGAACATGCCATCGACGTGGCGCAGCAGGTTCGTACCGGTTTCATCTGGGTCAACAGCTTTGGCATCCGCGACCTGGCTGCGCCATTTGGCGGCATCAAGCGCTCAGGGGTCGGCCGCGAAGGCGGCGACTGGAGTTATGAATTCTTCTGTGACATCAAGGACGTGGTCGTGCCCAAAAAGCCCTTCCGCGCCAGTTTCAGCCATCGCTGAGGACGTTCTCCATGGGAAAAGACAAGGGACACATCGTCGGTGCCGCCATCGTGTCACACCACCCCGGGCTGATGCAATGCGAGGAGTTCCGCCGCCTCATGGGCCACGGTGAGGACTCCGACCTCATTGCAGGTTATGCGCGCTTGCGCGAACGCATCGAGGCCGCCGAGCCTGACGTGGTCATGATTTTTGACAGCCACTGGTTCACCACAGGCTACCACCTGGTGGATGGCGCCCAAGGCTACCGCGGGACTTACATCTCCGATGAGATGCCCTGGTACCTGCACGGCGTGCCCTATGACTACCGTGGTCATCCTGAGTTGGCGCTATTGGTCGATGCGGTCTCGCGCGAGCGCGGCGGCTACAACCGCGCCATCTGCCACCCCGAGTTGGGCCGACACTACGCCACCATCAATCTCATCAAGCAACTGCGTCTGGAGGTGATGAACGTACCGGTGGTCACGGCCAGCAGCTGCCAGAACTGCGATTGGCCGCACTTTGTCACGTCCGGCGACATCATTGGCGAGGCCATCCGGCGCAGCGGGTTGCGCGTGGTCTTGTTGGCCTCTGGGGCCCTCAGCCACAAGTTCAATGGCATTGATTGGAAGCCCAATCACCCGCGCATCTTTCATGAAAGCAATGTCTCACGGCCCGAGAATATAGAGAGCGACAAGCGAGCCATTGAACTCATGCAGCAAGGCCGCCACGATGAAATCCTGGCCCGTTGGGACGAGGACTACCGCCACAAACCTTGGGAAGCTTTTGGCGCGCACTACCTGCAAATGATCGGGGCTTTGGGTGGAGCGACCTGTCGCACCAAGGGTGAGGTGCTATCCGCGTACGAAAACGCACGCGGCACGGGCAACATCCACATCTGGTTTGACACCTCGGTGGCATGAAAGCCAGGCACCATGAACTTTCAATTCCCCTTTAAAGAGTTGCCTGCCGTGTTGTGCGGGCCCCGTGTGGAGCGGCGCCGCGCGCTGGTGGGTGGGAGTGCGTTTTGGGGCACCATGGTGGAGGAGGGGCCGAGCTCAGGAAAATTGCGCCTGGACGATGGCCGCCTGCTCGATGCCCATTCGCAGGTCTATTTGCCGCCAGTCGATCCGAGCAAGATCATTGCAGTGCACATCAGCTACACCTCGCGCAGCCTTGAAACGCG
>CAZCJB010000192.1:0-3935 GCA_964498795.1 uncultured Rubrivivax sp.
TCGTCCACGACCCGATTGATCATCCCCCAGGCTTGAGACGGAGCCAGGCCCAAGTTCGTGAGGCCGTTGAGAGCCTCGGCCGTGGGAGCGCGACCTGACGATGCCACTTCGACCAAATGGACGTGATGCAGCTTGGCGCGGTCCTCCCACAAGGTGGTGGCGATGGAGGTACCGAAAGCACCGGCGGTGATGCGCATGAAGTTGGACACGCCCGAGGCGGCAGCCATGCGCTGCGGGGGGAGGCCCGAGAGGGTGATGGAGACCAAGGGGATGAAGAAGAATGCCATGCCCACCCCTTGGATCACCGTGGGAATGAGAATGGTCTCGAAGTTCGTCTGCGTGCTGAACTGTGCTCGCATCCACAGCACCAAGGCGAAGACCAAGAAGGAAAACGTCACGAATTTTCGAGGGTCGACACGCGCCAAGTTCTTGCCCACCACGGGGGACAAGAGGATGGCCATGACACCCACGCCAGCCATGACCATGCCTGCCCAGGTGGCGGTGTAGCTCATGTATTGCTGCAGCCACAAAGGCAGAAGCACCACATTGCCGAAAAACAGGCCATAGGCAATGGCGGTGGTGGTGGACCCGGCCCAGAAGTTACGACCTTTGAACAAAGTGAGGTCGACCACCGGGTGCTCTTCGGTCAGTTCCCAGGCCAAGAAGAACACAAATCCCACGACCGCAATGACCCCCAAGGTGACCACTTCGCTCGAATGGAACCAGTCCAACTCCTTGCCCTTGTCGAGCATGATTTGCAAGGAGCCCACCCACAGCACCAGCAAGGCCAAGCCGATGCGGTCGATGGGCAGTTGATGGGTGGGCGTTTCGCGATGGCGGTACAAGGTCCACGACGCACCAGCGGCCAGAAGCCCGACGGGCAAATTGATGTAAAAGATCCAGGGCCAGGACAGGTTGTCGGTGATCCAGCCACCCAGCAAAGGTCCGGTGACCGGCGCGACCAGCGTGGTGATGGACCACATGGCCATGGCCAAGCCTGCCAGCGCGGGTGGGTAACTCGCCAGCAGCAAGGTTTGCGACAAGGGAATCATCGGTCCCGCCACGAAGCCTTGGAGGGCTCGTGCCACGATCAAGGTCTCCATGGTGGGCGCCAGCCCACAGAGCCAGGAGGTGAGCACAAACAGCAGCACACTGGTCACGAACAAACGCACTTGCCCAAATCGCTGAGACAACCATCCGGTCAAGGGCACAGCAATCGCATTGGCCACCGCAAAACTGGTGATGACCCAAGTGCCCTGGTTGGGGCTGACCCCCAAATCCCCCGCAATCGCAGGCAGGGACACATTGGCAATGGAAGAATCCAACACATTCATGAAGGTGGCCGCCGACAGGGCCATGGTGCCCATGGCACGTGCTGTGCCTTGAAGGGGTGGATGTGTTGAGGGACCTTGCGGGGGGGCCATGGTTCAGGCAGTCGGTGTCATTTCGCTCGAGGCTGAGCACCGGCGTGCGCCGCAATGACGCGACGAATCTCGAGTTCGGCGTCTTTCTCCAAGGCTCCTTCACCTGCGGCAGGGGTGACCTGCTCAGCCTGCCCGCTGCGAGGTGCGTCTGACAAGGACTTGCCCGTTTGATTGGACACGTCGACCGTGGCAACCATGGACAAACCCACCCGCAAGGGATGCTCCCTGAGTTGCGAGGGCTCCAAGGCAATGCGCACGGGCACGCGCTGAACGACCTTGATCCAATTGCCCGTGGCGTTTTGGGCTGGCAGCAAGGCAAAGGCCGACCCCGTGCCGGCACTCAAGCCCGCCACCTGCCCGCGATACACCACCTTCTTGCCATACAAGTCGGCCACCAACTCTGCTGGCTGCCCCAGACGGATATGGCGCAATTGGCCTTCCTTGAAATTGGCGTCCACCCACACTTGGTCCAAGGGGATCAACGACATCAGCGGTGTGCCAGGCGCCACGCGTTGCCCCACTTGAACGGTGCGGCGGGCGATTTGACCCTGCACCGGTGCGAGCAAGGCGCCTCTCCGATCGGCCAACCAGGCCTCACGCACCCGAGTGGCGGCCCCCTGTACGCTGGGGTGCTGCTCCAAGGTCGTGCCGTCGGTCATGGCTCGGTTGGCGCTGAGTTGTTCGCGAGCAGCCTGCGCGGCTGACTGCGCAACGGCCAATCCACTGCGAGCTGTGGCCACTTGTGACTGGGCATGTCCAAGCTCCTCTTGGGAGACGCCACCTTGCGCTGCCACCGCCTGGCGCCGAGCCAGGTCTTGCTCCGCACGTTGCACATCAGACTGTGCGCGACGAACCTCTGCGTCGCGCAGGTCGACTTGCGCCGACAAGGTCGCGTTGGTGGCGTAGAGGGATCGCACCTGGCGCACCGTTTGCGCGAGCTGCGCCCGGGCTTGGTCCAAGGCGACCCGTGCATCTGCCGGTTCGAGTTGCAGCAAGGCCTGTCCGGCTTTGACAAAGTCGGTGTCGTCGACCATCACGCGCTGCACCGTGCCGGCCACTTGCGGCGTGATTTGGATGACGTGCCCTTGCACGTAGGCGTTGTCGGTGGACTCATAGTGGCTCGCCACCCACCACTCGTACGCTGCCCAGGTGACGCCAACCAACAGGACCACAGCCGTGACGCCGAGGAGGGCTTTGCGCCGTTGTGCGCCTTTGCCCGAAGGTGGCCCAGGGTTTGGGGAATCTTGAGTCGTCATGATGGGGTTTTTGTGAGAAGGTCAAAATGGAATCCGCCGCCGAGCGCACGCACCAACGACACCTCGGCATCCCGCAGGCGCGATTGCAAATCCAGCGCACTGCGGTGTTGCGCAATGACGGCCGTTTCAGCCATCAACACCTGCAGCGAATTTGCCATCCCGGCCTCTTGCCGGCTGCGGATCAAGGCATAGGTCTTTTGCGCAAGCTCGAGGGCTTGGCGTTGCTCAGCCTGTTGAGCGACCACCGATTTCCAGGTGGCCAGGGCATCGAGGACTTCCTTGATCGCATCGGTCAGGGTGGCGTTGTAGCTCAGCACGGCCGCATCGAGGTCGGCGGCTTTGGCTTGGAGGTTGGCTCGGAGTCGGCCCCCGTCAAACACGGGCAAGCGCACGGCGGGCCCCATCCCCCATTGCACCGCACCGGCTTGCAACAGCCGATCCAGCCCGATGCTAGATAGCCCAGCAAACGCCACCAGATTGATGTTGGGGTAAAACTGCGCGCGCGCCTGATCGCGCTCGCCCACCATGGCCTCGACGCGCCATCGCGCGGCCGCCACGTCGGCCCTGCGTCCCAGCAAATCCGAGGGTACCGCCGTGGGCAAAGTCATTGACGGCAGACTCGCCAACGCAATGGGCTCGGGTGCGCGATAGTCAGGGGGTTGCCCCGCCAAGGTGGACAGTGCGTTTTGCGTCAAGTCCCACTGCTCGCGCAGACTCTCAATCTGTGCGCGTGCTTCGGGCAAACCGGCCTCGGCCTGACGGAGTTCAAGCTCGGAGTCCAGGCCGGCTTGGGTCCGCTGTCTGATGAGTGTGGCCATCTCTTGGCGCTGTTGCAGCGTACGTTGCGCCCACTGCATTTGGCCATGCACGGCATGCAGGCGCATCCAGGTTCGCACGACCTGGCTCTGCAGCAAGATTTGAGCCGCTTGCGACTCGGCCTCGGCGGCACGGGCTTGGCCCAGTGCCGATTGCAGAGCCGCACGGTTTTTGCCGAAAAAGTCCAATTCTCCGCCAAGGGTGACCTGCAGCGTGCCCGTGTCTTGAATGGTGCCTGCCATGGGGGGCGGAACCATGCCCTTTTGCGTGTAGCGTTGGTGGGTGACATCCAATCCCGCCGTGACCTGCGGGCGGTTCAAGGTCTCGGCCCACTGCATCAAAGCCTCAGCCCGCGCGACCCGGGTGCGCGCGGCTTGCAAAGAAGGATTGTGGCGCGTGGCCTGTTCGACGAGGGCATTGAGGCGCGAATCGCCGTAGG
>CAZCJB010000193.1:0-3913 GCA_964498795.1 uncultured Rubrivivax sp.
GCACGCCGCAAGTCGGCAATGGTTTCGAAGAGCGGCACCACAATGAGTTCAGCCGTGGCACCTTCGTTCAGGGTGCCCTGCATCAAGCCACATTCCTTTTGCAGCAGCAACACCTCGAGCAGATCGCTCAAGGTCTCGGTGTGCGAAATGATGCAGTGGCGCAGCGCCTCGGGGCCAAACTTGCGGCGCAAGTGTCGGGCGGTCTCAAAGATTTCCAATTCACTGAGGGTCCAATCGCTGTAGGCGGCATCTCGCACACGCAACCCGCGAGCATCATTGAGCAGTCCCATCAGCAGGGTCTGGCGAGATGCTTCGTCGAGCGCTTCGTAGTGAGGTTCGAGCCGGGCCATGCGCAACAACTCAGCCACCACCTTCTCGTGCTGATCCGAGCTTTGACGGATGTCCAAGGTGGCCAGATGGAACCCGAACACCTGCACCGCCCTTTGCAAGGGACGCAGCCTCGGCGATATCAAGGCCTTGGCATGGTGAGACTCCAGGCTGTGAGCGATGACCTGCAGGTCGTCGCTGAACGCCTGCGCGTGCTCGTAGGGGTCTTGAGGAGCGGCCGCGTGGCGCAGAGCTTCGGTGCCGGTGAGTGCTTGCAGCGTGGCCGCCAGGCGCGAATAGATCCCTATCAAGGCTCGGCGGTAGGGCTCGTCTTGGCGGTGATCGTTGCGATCGGGGGATCGCTCGGCCAGGGCGTGCAAGGCCGGGGTGACCGGGGTGAGCGATTGCGACATGGACAACTCGCCACCCAACAGATGCACCTCAGTCAGGTAGTGACGCAAGGCCACTTCGCATTGGCGGCTGAGCGCATGACGCATCGTATGTGCCGTCACATGGGGGTTTCCGTCGCGATCACCGCCTATCCAATGGCCCATGCGCAAAAATGGGCCTACCGCATGCCCAGGCATGAGGGCTTCAATCTCTTCGTACACCCGCGGGATCTGCCTCAGGAAGGTGACTGGGTAATAAGACAGCGCGTTCTCAATTTCATCAGCCACTGTCAGCTGGGCAGTGCGCACCATGCGTGTTTGCCACAACTGGGTCACCCGCGCGCGCAGCAAGGCCTCGTTGGACTGCAGGTCTCGCGCGATGAGCAGTTGGCCACGTTGCTCAATCAAATCGGCAATGGACCGTTCGGCCTCAAGAATACTTTGGCGCTGCACCTCCGTGGGGTGCGCAGTGAGCACTGGTGAAACCCAACCCTGCTTCAGCAGTTGGGCCACGTCGCGGCTGCGCAAATCGTGTTGATGCAGACGCTCAAAGGTGATGGCCAATGAGCCGTTGCCCGCGGGGCCATGCTGCTCCTGCAAGCGCTGACGTCGGATGTGATGCCGGTCCTCGGCAATGTTGGCCAGATGCGAAAAGTAGCTGAAGGCGCGGATCACGGTGACTGTTTGATTGCCAGACAGGTTCTTCAGCAAGCGGTCCAGGGCCCGACCCGCTTGCGCATCTTGCTTGACCCTAAAGGCCACCGAAAGGGTGCGCACCTTCTCGATCAACTCGAAAGCTTCAGCACCTTCCTGCTCGCGCAAGGTGTCTCCGAGAATCCGGCCGAGTAACCGAATATCATTCATCAGAGCGCGATCAAGGTCTTTTGAAGGCAACTTTTTCACAGTAGATTCCGGAAGTAATGTAATTAAATTACATATTTTGCACCGAATTGGTGACAATCGGGTGTTCAGGCGAGATGAACGTTTAATGTATGCAAATGGTGTGCCGGCAGCGGCTTGGGGCGACCTGACTGCCTCGATAATGATTACATGAGTACACCCGTCATCATCGCCACCCGCGAAAGCCGGTTGGCCCTCTGGCAGGCCGAGCACGTGCGTGACCTGCTGCAGCAACGATTCGGCCATGCGGTGGAGCTGCTGGGCATGACCACGCAGGGCGATCAGATCCTGGACCGTGCCCTTTCCAAGGTGGGCGGCAAAGGTTTGTTCGTGAAAGAGTTGGAGACCGCGTTGGCCGACGGCCGCGCACATCTGGCGGTGCACTCTCTCAAAGACGTGCCCATGGACCTGCCGCCGGGCTTTGTCTTGGCCGCCGTGCTCGAGCGTGAAGACCCGCGTGATGCGTTCGTGTCCAACCGTTTCGAGCAGTTGGCTCAACTGCCTCAAGGCGCCTGTGTGGGCACCTCCAGCTTGCGTCGCGTGGTGCAATTGCTCGCGCAGCGCCCCGATTTGCGCATCGAGCCGCTGCGCGGCAATCTGGATACCCGTTTGCGCAAACTCGACGAGGGAGGCTACGACGCCATCGTACTGGCCGCCGCAGGGCTCAAGCGTTTGGGGCTGGGCGCGCGCATTCGCAGCCTGTTTGACACCGAGGTCATGATCCCTGCTGCCGGTCAGGGCGCCTTGGGGATCGAGCTGTGTGAAGCGGCCTCTGCAGCCTCTGCAGCCGACGGCCCTCAGGCGGCGATCCGAGAGCAGCTGCAGCGTGATTTTGCGCAGGCCCTGCATCGTCCCACCTGGTTGGCGACCCATGCCGAGCGAGCGGTCTCGCGAGCCCTGGGCGGCAGTTGCAGCATGCCCTTGGCAGCCTTCGCCGCTTGGGAAGGCCCCACCTTGCGCCTGCGGGCAGCCTTGGGACATGCCAGCGACCTGCATCGCCCCTTGCTCAAGACCGAGGTCCGAGGCCAGCCTGCCGATGCAGCGCAGGCTCGGCAAATGGGCGAGCAGGCTGCGCAGGCGTTGTCTGAAGCAGGGGCCGCCGAATATTTGAGCGCCTCCAAAGCTTGAGGATGTGCACCTCCCTGATGACCGTCTGGGTGTGGTTGCGCGTGCCATGTCTCATCGACGAGTCCTGATCACACGCCCCAAAGAGCAGGCCGCCATCTGGGTGCAGGCCCTGCGGGCTCGAGGCTTGGATGCCCAGGCCTTGCCCTTGATTGACATTGCCCCGGTCGAAGACCTCACGGCCTTGCGTGCGGCATGGACAAACTTGCCGCACCAAGATTTTGTGATGTTTGTCAGTGCCAATGCGGCGGCCCATTTCTTCGCGGCGAGAGGGGTCTTGCAGGCGTGGCCTGCTCACACGTCAGCGGGCAGTACCGGCCCTGGCACTACCGGCGCCTTGCGGGCCGCAGGGGTGCCCGAGGCCTGCATCGTGGAGCCCGCGCCCGGCGCCACGTTGGACTCGGAATCCCTTTGGATGCGTCTGCGCCAGCGCGATTGGAAGGGCCGACGTGCGCTCATCGTGCGAGGAGAAGAGGGGCGCGATTGGCTGGCTGAGTCGCTGCGCGCCGCGGGTGCGCATGTCGAGTTCCTGGCGGCCTACCGACGCCTTCCACCCCGACTGGATTTGGAAGGTCGGGCCGCGCTGTCTCAGGCGCTTGCCCACCCAGAGCGGCACATTTGGGTCTTCAACAGCTCGCAGGCGGTGCGGCACCTGCAAGCCGCGGCGCAAGAGTGGGCGTCCTTCAGCGGCTTGGCTGGGACCGCCCTGGTGTCGCATCCGCGCATCGCACAGGCGGCCAGTGAAGCGGGCTTTGACACAGTGCAAGTGGTGGAGCCTGGGCTGGGTCCTTTAGAGGCGGCCATCGGCGCTCTAGAATCGAAGGCTCCGTGAACGACACCACTTCTACCACCTCAACGCCGGTTCAAGACCCGCCACCGCCGGGCGCGACGACACCGCCCTGGTCGCATCGTTGGGGTGCTGCTGCGGCAGTGGCGGTTACCGTGCTGGCCGTCGCTGCGGCGGCCATGGCCTGGAACACCTTGCAGCGGGTGAAACAGGCCGAGTTGGAGTTGGTCAAACGTCAGCAAGACGCAGGCGGACAAGCACAAGAAGCCCGGTCTTTGGCTCGGCAGGCCGAAACCACGTCTCGAGATGCAGCGGCCAAGGTGGCCTTGCTCGAGGCTCGTGTGGCAGAGACCTCGCTGCAACGCACACAAATTGAAGAACTGAT
>CAZCJB010000194.1:0-3837 GCA_964498795.1 uncultured Rubrivivax sp.
GTCAAAGGTGTGGTGGTGGAAATCTGGACCGCCTTGGCCGGCCCACCGCACCTACCTTCCGCCGTCGTTGACCGCATCAGCAAAGCAGTTCAAGCCATTTTGGCCGACAAAGACTTTACGGAGCGGCGCGCCAAGATGGGAGACATGGCGGTGCCCTTCATGCCACCGGGCGAATTTTGGGCGCTACCTGATCAGCGAGGAAGATCGCTATCGCGGTTTGGCCACGGGGTTGAAGTTGGAGTGACGGTTCAACAGCGGTTGACCAAGCGCCCAGCTTGGTCAGTGATCCTTGGACCATCTAGGTTCGTTTTTGCCGACCAACTCCAACGTTCACCTGCTTAGACCATTTCGCATCAAGCCCTTAGGCCCACGGTTTCGGGACGCATGGGCTCCATACTCTCCAACGGCTTAGCTTCTCTGAGCGCCTGCGCAATCTCCGCCACTGCAGTGATCTCTTCGGCCAGCCGCCCCACATCAGCCTCATCCCAGCTGAGTACAGAGCTCACCATCAAGCGGCGAGTGCTCGGATCTCGGGCGATCCGGCGTTGCGGCGCCAGACAGGCATTCATCATCAAAGCCAAATCTCCGAGCACCTCGGGAAGTTCACCCAGACGCTCTTCAATCTCGAATCGCGCGTTCTGCGCGTCATGGCTGAGCGTTGAAAGGCTACCATCGTCACGTTCAAAAGTCAGTTCAAGGCCATCGTTGGGGTCTGCTGTCAAAAACTCAGGCCCCACGAGCGTCACATTGAACCCCGCGAGGCTCAGGGCCAAGAGGGCGCGCTGGCTGGGTAGGTCGAGGTCGAGCGTCATGGCTGTCTCACGCACTGAAGAGATCGTCATTTCGCGGTGAGGCTTGTCGAACGTGGGGTGCAAAAGTCTCCTGTGAATCCAACACCTTCGCTTGACTGAAATCGAAGGTTTCAGAGGCTAAATCCGACCATGCCGCATCAATCGTGACTTGGGTCTTGAAGTCCACCAATGCCAGCGCCGGCGGCAACTCAGCGCTCCACCCATCGGGTTGACCACCCACCTTCAAAGTGCCTGATGTCTTGAGCGTGACGACAGCCCGGGGGCCATTAGGCCCCTCTTTGGAATCGACGTGGAACGAGGTGCTTTGAGGAGCAGACGTGTCGATCAATGCGCCCATTCCATATTTCTCTCGGCAGCGCGCATCGGCACTCGTCAACCACTCCTGCTGAAATCCCGACCTCATGGTCGACATCAGATTGCGCTTGGCTTGCTCGAACGCACGATCGCCCACATGATGATCGCCGAATCCTGCCTTATCGCGGATCATGCTGAACCCCGCCTTGACGGCTTCTACACCCTGAAGGGACCCATTCGAATTCTCGAACGTCCCCATGACCAGCTCAAAGCCTTTGGACGCACCTTGGATTCGAGTTCGATTGACTTCATTGAGAGTCTTGGTGAAAAGACCCGACTGCTCGTCGACGTCTCCTATCACCTTTTCATGGGTGGTCCGCAGACCCGCCACCCAATCATCTTCAGACCTTGGCGCAATCGAGATTTTCCCCTCGGCCTTGTCACTCAAATATTGATCCACTCGGGTCGTGATCGTCGAGGCGAAAGCCTGAGCCTGGGCGCTGTTGACGCGCTGTGCGTCTTGGAAGAATTTGGGGATCTGAAAGAGCTGTCCGATGGCTTCTCCGGCCGCCTTGCGCTCGTCTGATTTACGCGCTCCGGTGAAGGCGCTCTTGAGCTTGCTGGCGAAATTTTTCTCCTTGAGTTCCAACACCGCCTCACCGTTCAAGGTGCGCAGGCGAAATTCATAGCGGTCCGCATGCGCTTGAAATCCGGGATGGGACTTGGCCTCCTCCAGCAGTCGGGCGACATGCTGTTCGGTGACTTGCGCCTTCAGATTGGCCTGCGCTTGACCCAAGGAGACACGAAGCCCCGTGCTGAATGAGGTGACGCCTTCCGTGGCCATGGAACACTCCTTAGAGGTGAAAACAGATTCTGTGATCCGAATGGGTGACGATCGTATCCGAAGGTTTTTGAATGTCAATTCGCACTGGTTCTTCAGGGTGGTTGGCCGCTACCATGCGAACCTGAAAGGCGTACCGTGAGCATCCAAACCCCATTGCACAAAATCTCCCTCATCGGCCTGGGCATCATGGGTCGACGCATGCTGGAAAACGTCCGTTTGCATCCCGCCTTCGAAGTCCATCGCGTGTGGGACCCGTCCGAATCGTCGATCGCCAAGACTCTGGCCTTGATGCCGGTTCAGAGTGCCGAGGCGGCCCTGGAGGGGGCGGATGCCGTCTACCTTGCCTGTCCGCCTGGGCCGCGAAAAGCGTATGCGCTGAGCGCGGCTGAGGCAGGTTTGGGCGTGTTCATGGAAAAACCGCTGGGTACTGACAATGTCGCCAGCCGCGACCTGGTGCAACGACTGCGCAGTGCACGCCGACCGGGTGTGGTGAACTTCACGCAAGCCTCATCACGCGGATTCGAAGTGCTGCGCCGTGCCATCGATACGGGCGAGACCGGTGAGTTGTTGGGCATTGACATCGTGGTGCAATACCCAGCCTGGCCTCGAGCTTGGCAGGCGCAGGCTGATTGGTTGCGCTTTCGAGCCGAAGGCGGCTACACGCGCGAGGTGATCTCACACTTCTTATTTTTAGCGGGCCGCTTCTTGGGGCCGCTTCGGCTGTGTCACGCCGCGCCGCGCTACCCGGCGGACCCTAATTTTTGTGAGTTGGACCTGGTTGCTCGATTGGAAACGGCCGATGGCCGACCTGTGACCATTCTGGCCACGACGGGCGGCCGTCAACCCGACCGCCAGGAAGTGACCGTCCGAGGAAGCCACCTGAACTATCAGTTCCGCGAGTTCTCTCAACTCTGGCGCTCTGACGGTGGGCCTTGGGTGGAAGTGGTGGACTGGTCCGCCGGCGAAGATCCACGGCTGAGCGCCTTGCAGCGGCAACTCACCCAAGCGGATTTGTGGCTGCGCGGGGAGCCTCATCTGCTGGCTACGGCAGAAGAGGCCTTGGCCGTGCAAGAGTTGGTCGAGGCGATGCTGCAGAGTCCATGAGGGGGCTCAGCCCTCCGTTCTTTTAAGCCGGTTGATCTGGCGAACCATCATGAAAACGCAGAACGCCAGAATCAAGAAGTTCACCGTCACGGTGATGAAATTGCCATTGGCCAACAGGGGGACACCGGCCTTGTTCAGCGCCTCATAGGTCCATGGACCGGTGAAGGATGCTGGCGGGTCCGCCAGCATCACGAAATGGTTGGAAAAGTCAAAGCCGCCGAACAACCTGCCGACAATCGGCATGATCAAATCCTTGACCAATGACTCCACGATCTTTGAAAAGGCTGCCACCACGATGACCCCCACAGCCAGGTCGATCACGCTGCCTTTGATGGCGAACTCCTTGAACTCCGAACCGATGCTCATCGGACAACCTCCGGCGCGCGAACTTTGGTGACGCGCGTTTTGAGTCTCTGATGCCTGGTCTGTTCAAAATTGCGTACGATCAACGCCCGTGCGCGCGAGCCCCATGTCCACCAAATTTTTCCACGACATCTGCCGCAACCCCATCAACGACGCCATTCTTTCCAGGTGGGACACGTTGAGCTTGCCCCATGCCTGGTTGGTGGCCGGTTGCCTGTTTCAAACCATTTGGAACCTTCAAGCAGGTCAGCCGCCTTCATCAGGCATCAAAGACTACGACTTCTTTTATTTCGACGACAGCGACCTCAGCCCATCGTCAGAGCGCGCAGCTCAAGGCAGGATCGAAGCTGCCTTGAGCGATCTGGACATCGCGGTCGAAGTGGTCAACCAAGCACGCGTTCACTTGTGGTATCCGGCTCA
>CAZCJB010000195.1:0-3707 GCA_964498795.1 uncultured Rubrivivax sp.
TACTTGGCTACGAACCAAGGGGTCGTGGGTTCGAATCCTGCCAGCCGCGCCAAAAAAATCAACGGGTTAGCTCTCACAAGGGGCTAGCCCGTTTTGATGTCTGGCAGCGTGCCGGTCGGGTGCGCAGGCAGTCAGCACTCCACGATATTCACAGCCAAACCGCCGCGAGCGGTTTCTTTTTACTTGCATAACATGTCGGCACCCGTGTCGCGCATGGTCTTGATGACTTTGTCCAGGCTGACGTGGTGAGTGCCGTCTCCACGCAGGGCCATGCGAGCGGCATTCACCGCTTTCACGGAGGCGATAGCGTTGCGCTCGATGCAGGGAATCTGCACCAAACCTCCCACGGGGTCACAGGTGAGGCCCAGGTGATGCTCCATACCGATTTCGGCTGCATTCTCTGCCTGCTCGGGCGTTCCCCCCCATCACGGCACACAAGGCCCCAGCCGCCATTGAACAGGCCACACCCACCTCACCCTGGCAGCCGACCTCCGCTCCGCTGATGCTGGCGTTCTCCTTGTAGAGAATGCCGATGGCTGCTGCGGTGAGTAAGAAGTCTCGCACGCCGCTCTCTGTGGCCCCATGCACGAAGCGTACGTAGTAGTGCAGCACCGCAGGCACGATGCCTGCGGCTCCATTGGTTGGTGCCGTGACCACGCGACCTCCGGCAGCGTTCTCTTCGTTGACCGCCAGGGCATAGAGATTGATCCAATCGATCACCTGCAGCGGGTCACGCAGAGCTGCCTCGGGGTGCGCAATGAGATCGCGATGCAGCTGCGCCGCTCGGCGTCTGACCTTGAAGCCGCCGGGCAGCACACCCTCAGCGCTGCAACCCCGCTTGACGCAGGCCTGCATCACCTCCCAAATGTGGCTCAAGCCCATGTCAATTTCAGCGTCGGTTCGCCAATGCCGCTCATTGCGCCGCATCACCTCGGCAATCGAGCATTTCAATTCCTGGGTCCAGGACAATAGTTCGGCGCCGCTGCGAAAGGGGTGGGGCAGCACGGTGGGATCCGGCGCCACGACCTTTTGGCGCTGGCCGTCCGCAGCCACCTCATCGCTGACCACAAAGCCTCCGCCCACCGAATAGTAGGTCTTGCTCAGGAGCTCTTGTCCTTGCGTATCCCACGCGGTGAATCGCATCCCATTGGCATGGAAGGGCAGACTTTGTCGGCGGAAGAACACCAGATCTTTGGCTTCGTCAAATTCGATGCGGTGGGTGCCCTTGGCAGCAGGCAGGTCGATGCGTCCATGGCTTCTGATGTCGTCCAGCAAGCGTGGCACGGCATCCACATCGACTGTGTCGGGCGTGTGACCTGACAGGCCCAACAATACGGCCTTGTCACTGCCGTGGCCCTTGCCCGTGGCACCCAAAGACCCGTAGAGCTCAGACTTGACGCGAGCCGTGCGTGCGAGCCAACCCTCAGAGAGGAGGCGGTGCGCAAATAGGTGCGCGGCACGCATGGGCCCCACCGTGTGCGAACTGCTCGGTCCGATACCGATCTTGAAAAGGTCGAAGACCGAAACAGCCATGTTCCACCTCGAAAACTGAAGCTTTTGAACAGAGTATCCAATGCGGCGTCAAATCGCAATGCGTATCATCCTTCCATGAGCAAAGCCTTCACCAAAGAGTCAGACGGCGGCGATGAGGACGACGATGCGCCAGGGCTGCCGCCCCTGCCGGCCGGTGCGCGCAACTACATGACGCCTGCGGGCTATCAGCGCTTGCGGGGCGAGTTGATGCATCTCCTGGACGAAGAACGCCCAAAGATGGTCGAAACCGTCTCTTGGGCGGCCAAGAACGGAGACCGTTCAGAGAACGGCGATTACCTGTATGGTAAGAAGCGTTTGCGCGAAATCGACCGACGCATCCGGTTTCTCACCAAGCGTTTGGATGTGGCCGAGGTGGCTGACCCCAGCGTGCACCATGGGCGCGACCAAGTATTTTTTGGTGCCACAGTCACCTATGCCAATGGTCAGGGTGAAGAGCGCACCGTCACCATCAAGGGCATTGATGAAGCCGATAGCTTGGCAGGGGAGGTGAGTTGGATTTCACCCATCGCCAGGGCGTTGCTCAAGGCGCGCGAAGGCGATCAGGTCAAGCTGGTGACGCCAGCCGGTGTGGAGCTGATTGAAGTGGTGGAGGTGAGGTATCCGGCGCCGTAACGGTCATCGCGAGGCGCGTCGCGACGTGGCGATCTCTGCGCCCATCAACCTCGCTTGACCCTCGACACGCGCGCCACCGGTGCTGAGCGACGCAGGGCGCGCATCACCTCGGCCAAGTGCACTCGGTCGCGCACATTCACCGACAACCGCAATTCTGCGATCTCGGCAGATCGCTCTTCGTCATCCATGGAAATGTGAACGATATCAGCCTCAGCGCCACTGATGGCCGAGGCCACCTTGGCCAACGCGCCTTTGCTGTTTTGCACGGAAACGCTGATGGCGGTTTCGAAAGAGCGTCCGATGTCTTCAGCCCACTCCACATGGATCCACCGCTCCCGGTCTCGCTCGAACAGCTTGCGGCCGACCTGACATTCGGCCGTGTGCACCACCAGGCCTTCTCCGCGGCCCAAGTAGCCCGTGATGGCATCCCCTGGGATGGGCCGGCAGCAAGTGGCCAACTGCATGGTGGCCCCCTGACTGCCGTCGATGAACACCACACCCTGGTTGCCGGCGGCCTCCTCGGTACTGAAGCGCCCTAAGGTGAGCATGACGGCATCTGGGCGTATCCCGCGTTCGGCCATCATGCGGGCCAGTCGCTTGGCCACAATCACCGCGAGCTTGCGGCCCATGCCGACATCCACCAAGAGCTCGGTGCGGTTTCGGTTGCCACCCCAACGCGCCAGTTGCTGCCATAACGAAGCGGCGGCATCGTCATTGGGGTCGGCTGAAGGAATGGTCAACCCTTCGCCTCGCAACGCTTGGGCCAGCATCTTCTCGCCCAGGTCGCGAGACTCCTCTTGCTCGAGGTTCTTGAGAAAGTGGCGAATCTTGGCGCGCGCCCGGCCGGTTCTCACGTGGGTCAGCCATGCCGGGTTGGGGCGCGCCGAAGGCGAGGTCATCACCTCCACCACATCGCCGCTACGCAGTTCGGTGCGCAGCGTCACGGCTTCGCCATTGACCTTGGCGGCTACGCAGTGGTCCCCCACGTCGGAGTGGATGGCGTAGGCAAAGTCCACTGGCGTGGCGCCGCGCGGCAGCGCGAGGATCTTGCTGCGCGGGGTGAAGACGTAGACCGCATCTGGGTACAGATCAATCTTGACGTGTTCCAGGAATTCGTGGGAGTCGTGCGTGTCGTGCTGGATGTCAAGCAAAGACTGCAGCCACAAAGCCCCCACCCGTTGGGCGTCCACGTGGGAATCGCCCTTGCTCGGCGCTCCTGATGCTGCCCCCGCATCGGCCTGCGCACTCTTGGGGCTGATCTTGTACATCCAGTGGGCGGCAATGCCCTTTTCGGCCACCGCATTCATGGACTCGGTGCGAATCTGAAACTCCACCGCCGTGCCCACGGGGTTGACCAAGGTGGTGTGCAGGCTTTGATAACCGTTGGCCTTGGGGATGGCGATGTAGTCTTTGAAGCGCCCCGGCACGGGCTTGTACAGTTGGTGCAGCACACCCAGCGTGAGATAGCAATCGTGCAAACTGGGCACGACCACCCGAAACCCAAAAAGGTCATTCACTTGCGTGAAGCCCGAGTGCTTCTC
>CAZCJB010000196.1:0-3703 GCA_964498795.1 uncultured Rubrivivax sp.
TGGGATCTGGTACTTCGTGACCAATGCTCTCGTGTCGGTCAGCCCCTTGCTCACGATGCGGCCCAACTCTGCGGGAGTCGTGGTCATCTGAACCACGGCATTGGCCACAAACAAATCTTCCATGCCGGGCTCGCTCAGTGCGCGCTTGAAGGCCTGATTGACCTTGTTGACGATGTCTGACGGCGTGCCCGCCGGCGCGAAGATGCCCCACCAGGCTTTGGCCGTGTAGCCGGGCAAGGTTTGCGAGATGGCCGGGATTTGAGGCAAGAGTTTGAAGGGCCCGTCCGAACCCACACCCAGAAACTTCAAACGACCGGCCTGAACGTGTTGAACGAGGGCCGTCGACGAGGTGTTGAAGGCCAACTTGGTGTGACCGCCCAAGACTGCATTGAGGGCGGGACCTTGCCCGGCATACGGAATTTGTGTGATCTTGATGCCCGCTGCACCTTGCATCGCGAAGGCGCCGAGTTTGACGCTGGAGCCCGTGACCACCATGTCCACACCTTGAGGCTGAGCTTTGGCGTACTCGATGAAGCCCTTCATGTCGTTGGCCGGGAAGCTGGGGTGGGCAAAGAGGATCAAGGGAGATTCGCCGATCAGCGTCACGGGCACCAAAGCCGTCAGCGGGTCATAGGGCGTTTGGGGCGACAACACCGGAATCTCGGTCAACGAGCCTTGCGTGGTGATCAGCAAGGTGTGACCGTCGGGCACCGCACGTGTCACCTCGGCCGCTCCGATCGCGCCAAGCGCGCCGGTCTTGTTCTCGACTACCACCTGTTGCCCAAGAATCGTGCTCAAGGGTCTGGCCAAGGCGCGGGCGATGACGTCGGTGGTCCCTCCGGCAGCGAAGTTCACCACCAACCGAATCGGCTTGCTGGGGTAGGACTGAGCCTGAGCCCGCCACGGGGCCAAGGCAGCCGTCATCACGGCCGAGACTTGTCGACGATCGATGGTCATGCGGGCGAGTCTCCTAGTTTGGAAAATGGTATGACCAAAGAAGCCTTGAAGTCAATACGGCATTGACCGGTTGAAAAGAGGATGCGGGAATACGCGAATTTTCTTGATCCAACGTTGGTCTTGATAATGGTCCGACCAAATAAACTTCGCGCACGCTCATGAAACTTTTGACCCTTGGCGCCATGTTGGTGAGCTTGGCTGTGACGGCACTTCCCCAGGCTCAGGCCCAACCCTTTCCCACCAAGCCGATTCGCATGGTGATTCCCTTCCCGCCGGGCGGTGCCACCGATGTGGTCGGGCGCATTTTGGGCAAGCGGATGTCGGAGGAGTTGGGGCAACAGGTCATCATTGACAACCGCGCCGGTGCTGGAGGAGGCCTTGGCACTCAGGCCGTGGCCAAGGCGGATCCCGATGGTCACACTTTGGTGTTCACGGTGGCGGGCCCGATCACGGCAGTCCCCCATGTCAACAAGGACATCGGCTACAAGATGACCGACTTGGCTCCGGTGGCCATCGTGTTTCGCAGTCCGTTCTTGTTGGTGGTGGCGTCGAACTCACCATTCAAGACACTCGGCGACTTGCTCGAACGGGGCAAGCCTGCCAAAGGACCGGTTGCGGCGTATGGTTCATCGGGGGTGGGGGCCCTGTCGCATTTGGGCGCAGAGATGATCAACGCCGCCGCGGCCACCCAGTTCATCCATGTGCCCTTCAAGGGAACACCCGGCACGCTTCAGGCGTTATTGGCCGGTGACATCCAATGGGCTCTGGCGACGGGCAATGATGCCAAGGGCAACCTTGAAGCCGGCAAGTTAAGGCCGTTGGCTGTGATGAGTGCCAAACGCACGCCTTTGTTCCCTCAAGTGCCCAGCGTGACCGAGCTGGGCTTGAAAGACTTGGATCTGGACACCTGGTTTGGTCTTTTCGCACCGGCCAAGATCCCGGCCCCCACACTGGACCTGCTGGCCAAGACCGTTCGAAAGATTTTGGCGGAGCCGGCGTTCTCCGCGCGCATGCAAGAACTTGGAGGTGCGGTGCCCACAGATGCGAACACGCCCACCAGCATTGCCGCCCACTTGGAGCGCGAGTCCGCCGATTTCTTGAAGATTGTGAAGGCGGTGAAGGTCAAGGTCGATTGATGTCTGCGCAAAGGGATACTGGCGCGGTAGGCGCCGACCTGGTGGTGGTGGGTGCTGGGATGGCCGGGCATTGTGCGGCCTTGGCGGGTGCACAGGCGGGTGCACAGGTGCTTTGGTTGGAGAAGCAAACGCAGCCTGGCGGTAGCACCGCGATGTGCGGCGGTGCGCTTGCATTTGCAGGGACCGACCTTCAAAAGGCCAAGGGCATTGACGACAGCCCCGAGTTGCTGGAAGCCGATTTGATGAAGGCAGGCAAATTCCGCAACGATCAGGCCCTGGTCCACGAGTATGCGGCGCGCCAATATGACGCCTATCGGTGGTTGACGGGGCTCGGGGTGAAGATTGATTCGGTATCACTGAGCGGCAGCCAGTCGGTGCCTCGCAACCATGCCACCCAACCTCAAGAGATGCTCCATTGTCTGAGAGCCCATGCACTGAACTCTGGGCGCGTGACCTTGCGCACGGGATCCGCCGTGAAGCGCCTGTGGGTGGAAGCGCGGGCAGATCGAAAGGCGGTGGTCGGTGTGGAGCTTGAAGCCGGTGAGCGCCTGGCAGCACGAGGGGGCGTGATCCTTGCGACGGGAGGCTTTTCTCGCTCCGCCGACTTGGTGGAACGGTTTGCACCGGAGTTAGCCGCCGCGCGCCCCATGGGTGGCGAAGGCAATACCGGCGATGGGTTGCGCATGGCATGGGCGCTGGGTGCCGACATGGCGGACATGGCGCATGCCAAGGGGACATTTGGCGCGCCTGTGCAAGCACCCAAGCCGGGTTATGAGTCTCGTGCGCCGCGCATTGTGTCGGCCATGTACCGAGGCGCCATCATCGTCAATCGTCAGGGGCATCGGTTCGTGGACGAATCCGTGTCTTACAAAGTGATTGGGGATGCCTGCCTGCGTCAGCCGGGCGTGGTGGGGTTTCAAATCTTTGATCAACAGGTGATGGATCAATCGTCCCCCATGCCCACCGTGGCAGATTACCAAGGTGCTCTGGCAGCCGGAATGATGAAGCAAGCACTGTCTTTGGCGGATCTTGCCGCTCAGTTGGGCGTGGACGAACGGGGCTTGCTGCAGACGATCGAGCGCTACAACGCCACGTGCCGAGGCGAGGGCGTGGACGATTGGGGGAGAACGTCTCTGAGCACGGGATTCGGCAAACCCACGCCTGTGGAGCGGGCGCCCTTTTACGGCATTGCTTGCACGACCGGTTTGACCTCCACGTTCTGCGGCCTGCGCACGGATATTCACGCACGTGTCTTGGATGTGTTTGGCGAGCCGATCGATGGCTTGTACGCGATCGGTGAGGTCACAGGGGGATTCCACGGAGAAACCTATATGAGTGGCTCTTCTTTGGGCAAGGGATGCGTGTTTGGAAGGATTGCCGCCGACCATGCGGCGGCTCGCGCCTTGCCTGGAGGCGCAAGTCAGTGAAAGGACGCGTGGTGGTGGTGGCCAGCGTGTCGGTGGATCGCGGTGATGCGGCGACCCAAGCCCATGCAGCCTACAGCGTCCATGTGGGCGCTGCATGTGCCTTGGACTTCGTGAAGCATGGCGCCACGGTCTGGGCCATCGACACCCACGAGGCGGCTTTGGCTGCTTTGGCGCGCGAGGCTG
>CAZCJB010000197.1:0-3695 GCA_964498795.1 uncultured Rubrivivax sp.
GCGATGCCATGCAGGGGTTCGCCCAAGGCCTTCCAATCGTCTTGCGGGGGTGTGCGTGACAGCACCAAGCGCGCCGCATGGTCAAACTCCACAAAGGCGGGCCCCAACACGGAGGCCAGTTGCCCCGTGAGACGGCGATGGTTGAGGTCCAGCTGCCACAGGCGCATCCAGGCGGCCGCATAGCCTTGCCCGAAAAACGCGTCCTCCACCGACTGTGCCTGGATGTGCGGGATGCCGTTGGCATCGATGTCGATGCGCACGTCGGCCTTGGGGCGCAAGGTGGTCGGCGCGCTTTGCGCCATGCCTGCAGAAGTCGCAGTCATGCTGCAGACCCACAGTCCGAACTGGCGGCGGTCAAGAGACATTTCAGGCGTCCTGTCATAGAAGATTCGGCGCTGCACTTCAGGCGCGAGGTCCAGTTCAATTCAAAGTTCACAAGTATGAACTTGTTCGGCATAATGAACCATTATGACCGACATAGGCACCACGGGTGTGAAGTCTGCCGGCCGGGTGCTGGACATCTTGGAGTGGGTGGCGTTGCGCCCGGAACCCACGTCCTTGCAACACGTGGTCAACCACTTCAATTTCCCCAAGAGCAGTGCCCTGGCGCTCATGAGCACTTTGGTTGACCGCGGTTACCTGATCAAAGACAGCAAAGACCGCTATCAGATGCCGCCCACCATGCGCGCTCGGTGGACCGGCGATGACATCGGTCAACTGTTGGTAGCGACCCACGCTCCCATGCGCACCTTGAGTGAACGTCTGCAAGAGACGGTGATTTTGGGGGTGTTGGACCCCGACTTTCGCGTGCGCGTCATCCACAAAATCACCAGCGCCCAAGAGGTGCGCTATGACGCCGACGCCTCGGTCCCGCGGCCGGCCTACTGCACGGCCATGGGCCGCGTGCTGTTGGCTCATCAGCCCGCCAAAGACCAAGCGCGGTACCTGCAAAAAGCCCCGTTCCCCAAACTCACCCCCACCACCCTCACCTCGGCGGCGTCGCTGCGCAAGCGTTTGGCGCAGATTCGCAAGTCGGGCCTCGAAACGGTGATCGAAGAATTTTCGGTAGGGGGCTCTGGCGCAGCGGCTGCCCTGCGCGATCGCAGCGGCCAGGTCGTGGCCGCCCTCAATGTGGCCACCGTCAGCTCGCGATTTGATGCCCGCCGCCACCTCATCCTTCAGGAGCTTCAGCACACGGCCGACCGCATTTGCGCGCGCCTGGGTGGGGCACCTGCTCATTGAACACACCTGCGATCCCGCCCATGAAACGCTTTGCTCTGCCGACCAACGCCTCCGCTCACCTCGCCCCTGCGGCGCCCATCTTGGGCCCGGCCATGGTCGCCACGGCGAACCCAGCGGCCACACAAGCCGCCGTGCAGGTGTTGCGTCAAGGCGGCAGCGCCGCCGATGCGGCGGTGGCGGCTCAGGCCGTGCTGTGTCTGGTGGAGCCTCACGCCTCCGGCTTTGGCGGCGGCACCGTGGTGGTGTGGCATGACCGAGCCTCGGGCGCCTCGGGGGTGCTCGACGGATTGGCCTGTGCCCCCTCCAAGGTGCCGAGCCGTCTGGAGCAAGACATGGCCGGTGCCCGCATTCCTCGCGAGCGTGCCTTGACGGGAGGCTGGACCGTGGGTGTCCCCGGTACGGTCAAAACCTTGGCCGCTTTGCATTCCAAGTTCGGCAAAAAGCCTTGGGCCCCGCTGTTCGACGCCGCGCGTGAACTGGCCTCCTATGGCTTCGCACTGCCTCCCTACTTGGTCAAGACCTTGAGAGAGATGGGCTCTATGCAAGATGAGCCTCTGGCCTTCACAGTCTATGGCCAAGGTCAGCATCAGGTGCAAGCCGCGGGCGCCATGGTGCGCAACCCAGACTTGGCGCAGACCCTGCAAGGATTGGCCGAACAGGGTCCCGACGTGTTTTATGACGACAGCCCCATCACGCGCACGATGCTCGCGCACGTGCAACAAGACCATCTGCCTGGCCTGCTGGATCTGCAAGACCTGCGCCGCTACCAAGTGGTGGAGCGTCCCACGCTGCAAATCACGCTCGGGCCTCAAGTGTTGCTGACAGCCCCCCCACCGGTGTTCGGCGGATTGGCGGTGGCACAGATCCTGGGGATGCTGGATGCCAGCGGTCACAGCCAAGAGTCCCCTTCGCGCAGCGTGGATCAATTGCACCGTGTGGCCCTGGCCAGTCGCATGGCCTTTGCCGACCGGGGCGCTTATGTGGGCGACCCGGCGTTTTCTGACATCCCTGCGCAGGCCATGCTCCACCGTGAGTACCTCGAGGCTCGCGCCCAGGTGCTGCAAGCCGAACGGTGGGTGCCCGACCTGGGCGCCGGACGGCCCGACCCGTCCATGGAGCCTGCCAGCGATGGCACGGGGTTGACGAGCGCCATGACCTCGCACCTGGTGGTGGTGGACGCGCAGGGCTTGAGCATTTCCATGACCACCACCATCAACCAAAACTTTGGCTCCCGAGTGTCCGCCGCAGGCTTTTACTTGAACAATGCCTTGACCAACTTTGCCCGCGTGCCTCAAGCGCCCGGGCAGCGCCGATCCGTCAATGCCATGGAGCCCGGCAAACGGCCCATCACGTCGTTCTCGCCATCCATCCTGTGCGGCCTTGATGGTGCGCCCGAAATGGTGGTGGGGGCCGGCGGCGGCAACCGCATCGTCGGCTTTGTCAGCAACGCCATCTTGCGCCAGCGTGGGGGTGCGCAAGACGCGCAACAGATCTTGGCCTCACCGCAAATCATCAACTGGAGCGGCATGACCGAACTGGAGCCTGCCCTCGGCGAATTTGCACAGGCCTTGCGCGACAAGGGTCACTGGACCATGGTGCGCCGCATGGATGGCGGCACCCAGGCCGCCGTGCGACAAGGCCAGATGTGGAGCGGCGGTGGCGATCCACGGCGAGATGGCTGTGCCATGAGCGCTACATGAGCGCCACATGAGCGCCCGATGAGCATCTGATGCGCCGATGAGGCACCCCACGCGTTGTCTGGTTGCAACGGTGGAACCACTTCCGGGATCGAGAAGGTTCGAATTTCAAAATGAATTCGAAGGGGAGTGTGACCTTTGGCCTAACGCCCGCATTCTTGAGCCCGGACTGATCAGTCCTCACTCCTGAAGGAAGGTGCACTCCACAATTCGATACCGATCTTTGTTTCACTTTGGTCACTGTTCGACATTGACAATGACCTCGCGCAGAAAAAGGGGCGAAATACTCTGCTTCATGCAGCGCAGACTCAATGCGCTCGAGCGGGAATTCACTGAGAATGGTCCGCAATCAGTGAATTCGAGATTCATGGCTTCAGTCGATCGTCTTGCGTTGGCCTATGCCCGCTTCATCAATTTCTCGGCCTCGGTGCGTCAGTTGACGGGTTCGTCCGCGCTCGATCCGGCCGAAGAACGCATGCTGCAGTGCTTGGCGGCCGCCTGGAGCATGGACCATCCAATGACCGTGCTGCAGTCCATGTCGCTGCCTCACGGCCTTTCGCTCAGCACCGCACATCGTCGCTTGACCCAATTGCGGAAAAAAGGATTTGTCAGCCTGAAGACTGATGAACAAGACGCCCGCATCCGCTACGTGGAATCCACCGACAAATCCCAACGCTACTTCGCCCAGTTGGGACGCTGCATGATCGAGGCCTTGAAAGAAGTCGGCGCCTGAGGGTGAGAGATCGCCACGTCGCT
>CAZCJB010000198.1:0-2073 GCA_964498795.1 uncultured Rubrivivax sp.
GAAGGTACTTGGCCTTCTGCTCGTCGGTGCCGAACCGTTCCAGGATCAGCCCCGCCGAGACGCTCACCATGGTCGTGACGGCCAGGGATTGATCGGCAATGGCCAGCTGTTCGATGGCCAATGCCATGTCAAAGGTGCCCAGTCCCATGCCACCGTGATCTTGCGAGAAAGGGATGGCGGTGATGCCCAACTGACCCACTTTGCGGTACAGGTCGGTGGGGAAAACTCCCTCTCGGTCCAGGCGCTCGGCTTGAGGCTCGACCTCGTCGCGCGCAAATTCTGCGACCAAGTCCTGAAGGCGTTTTTGGTCAGGAGACAGGTTGAAATCCACGGGGGTTCTCCTTGAAGAGCCAAAGAAGAGGGGTGGTCTTGGCTCGCGGGGTGGGGGATGACACAAACGGCCCATTCTGAGACCGAGGACTGAAATCCGTCAAGTAGGTCATACGCCTGACCGGTCGGTCAGTATTCTCAAGGGTTTACCCTTGTTTGGGACGTGCAGGGCCGGTCAGCCGGTGCGGTGGCTTAGATTTCCGGGACCCACAGGGAGGGGTCCACGTTCAGGGCCGGTGCTGGGTTGGACGACAACATGCGCTGGAGGAGTTGCACCAGCGCGAGGGTGGTTTGTTCTGCCGTCCAGGCGCCGCCTGGCACGTACCACTTTTGCACCCAGTTCATCGCACCCAGTGCGGCGAAGACCGCCATCTTGGGATTGCAGGGAGCGATGCTTCCATCTTGGATGCCCGCGGCCACCAGACCCCGCAGCTCTGCTTCGAAACCGTCGCGCCGCTGGATGATGTGCTGCACGCTGTCTGAATGCAGCGCTTGCTCCTCGAGGAGGACCACGTAGCAGGCCTCGTTGGACATGATCATGCGCAGATAATTGCGCAAGGTGGCGCAGAACTGCTCGAGCGCCGATCCGCCCGCTTCGCGCGCCAGGCGCAGACTTTCATGCGCCGCGTCCATGGCCGCCTCATGACAAAACAGCAGCAACTCGTCTTTGCTCTTGACGTAGGTGTACAGAGCGGCCTTGCTCACGCCCAGGGTTTGGGCGATGTCGATCAGAGAGGTGCCGTGGTAGCCCTTGCGATTGAATGAGGCCGCGGCTTCCCGCAGGATGGCTTGACGCTTGGCCAGGAACTGCTCGTCGGCGCCTTGAACGGCTCCATTCCATGGTCTCATGTGGGCCTCTCCTTCCTGATTTGGGATTGTATCGAGATCCGATGATGCTGAAAACTGACCGGTCAGTCATCATATTGACCAATCAGACATTCTTCGTTAGGATCGTTTTCAGTCCCTCAAGACAAGCGAAAAAGACACCATGAAGTCAGGTATGGATCTCTATGTGCTGGGCGTGGCCATGAGTCCGCCCCATGCCGCTTTGCGATCGCAGCGCACCGAAGAGATGGCTTTTGAAACTGTCCGCGCCGCGTTGGCGCGAGCAGGTGTCAAGCGCCAAGAACTGGATGCGGTCACGCTGGCCACCAGCGACGAAATGGACGGTCGCAGCATCAGCAGCATGCTCATGGCGGCCCCCAGCGGCGCCTATCTCAAAGACGAATTGCGGGTCACCGATTCGGGCCTTACCGGCTTGGTCATGGGGGCACTGCGAGGTGCCAGTGGTCGATTTCATCTCGGGCTGGTGGTGAGTTGGAGTCAAACCTCGCAGATCGATGTGGATGCGCTCACCCGCATGCAGGCCGAGCCGTTCACCTTGCGACCTGTGGGCATGAATGGGGTGATTGCGGCCGGTCTTCAGGCCGGTGCACTGCAAAGGGGCCTCGATCTTCAAGACCGTGAGGTCGCCGATTGTGTCGTCCAGCGGCAAACGCAGGCGCACAAGAACCCTCGCGGTTTGCGCCGCGCACCGGTCGGGGTCGCCGAGGTCGAATCGTCCGTGCTGCAGGCTTGGCCGCTGCGTCAGGGACACCGTGCGAGGCCTTCTGACGGGTGCGTCGCCTTTGTATTGGCGTCGGGCGACTGGCTGGCGCGCCACGCGGCGCATCGCAGCATGGCTCGCCCAATGGCTCGTGTGTGTGCGGTGTCCTCGGGCATCGATCGCTATGCGCTCGGTGG
>CAZCJB010000198.1:2173-3689 GCA_964498795.1 uncultured Rubrivivax sp.
GCTGACCGCATCACCGAGACCCCCGATGCGCAGTTCATCCTCAACCTCATTTGGGACCCGCTGTACGAACAAGACTTTGCGCTCAACACCGTGACGATGACGGCGCTGGCCGCGCAACGATACATGGCCCGCTATGGCGTGACCGAGGAACAATACGCGCGGGTCGTTGTGCGGGCGCGCAGGAACGCGCTCAACAATCCCAATGCGCATCTGAAGGGCAACATCACGGTCGATGACGTGATGAATTCTCCACGGGTGTCTTGGCCCTACAAGCTGTTTGATATCTGTCCTCGCTCAGCAGGGGCGGCCGCCGTGGTGATTTCCAACGAGGAAACCGCGCGTGAATTGTGCAGCCGGCCCGCGTTTGTCACGGGCATCGGCGCGGCGTCCAACACGGTCTTCATGGGCGACCGTTGTGTGCCCATCGCCGATTGTGACCTGGCCGAGCACTCGGAAATCGGCATTGCGGCCAGAGAGTGCTTTGAGCAAGCGGGCATCACCGCCCCTGACAAAGAAATTCAGGTGTTGGAGCTTTACGACCCGTTCAGCTCGTTCCAGTTCCCTGAGCTGGAGTCCATGGGCTTTTGCCCCCGTGGACATGCAGCGCACCTGAGCGATGAAGGGGCTTTCGAGGCCGGAGGCATCACGGCCATTGGCCCATCGGGCGGTACGCTTTGTACCAATCCCATTGGGGTGACTGGGTTGGTGCGCGTGGCCGAAGCGGCGCTTCAAGTCATGGGCCGTGCCGGTGCCATGCAGGTCCACGGAGTTCGCAACGCGCTGGCCAGCGCGGCTGGCGGGTCCACACAATTTTTTACCTGCACGCTGCTGTCGGACGAGCCTCGACAGCGCCGTGCGTCATGACGCATATGGGAGAGCACGATGACCACTGCCACGACCGAACCGCTGATCATTCCTGCTGAATGGCATGTGCGGTACAACTATCCCGCTGGGGAAACCGCGACCCGGTTTTTCGCGGGCCTCAAGGACAAGAAGATTTTGGCCACACGGTGCAACGCCTCGGGCATCAGCTATTTGCCACCGCGAGCGTATTGTGAGCGGTCCTTTGAGCCTTGTGATGCATGGGTGGAGGCCGCGCATGAGGGCGTGATTGAGGCAGCGACCATTGTGTCTGCTGCCTTTGAAAACTTGCCCAAACCGCCTTATGCCATCGCCTATGTGCGGCTGGATGGTGTCGACACGGCGCTGGTGAATTTTGTGCGCGGACTCGATTTGAGTGACGTCAAAGCTGCGGCAGCCCGGCTCGAGCCGGGAACCCGTGTACGTGTGAAGTTTGATGACCATCCCCAAGGGAAGATCACCGATTTCCACTACGAGCTGAGCTGAGCCAGAGGCGAGCTGCTCGGCTGGCGCGCCTGGGACTTTGCGATCCCGCTACGACTTCAGGGGCTTGAGGGTTGAAGGGAGGCTGCGACGGCCCGCGTGATGAGCTCTGCCAGGGCGCTCGCGATTTCGGGCCCTGTCCACGAGCCTTCTGCCGAGTACCACTTGCGCA
>CAZCJB010000199.1:0-635 GCA_964498795.1 uncultured Rubrivivax sp.
ACCTCGGCGGATTCAGCGCGTTGTGCAACAGGACCCGCTTGGGACGCCTGAACTCATCGGCCAACTGCGAGCGTCCGAGATTGGGGGTGACATATCCTTTGCCACTGAGGCCTTGCAAATCCAGCTCTACGCGATCCACCGGACCCCACGGCACGGGGGGCACTCGTCGGGCTTTGCCCGGTGAGAAGCTCGCTCCGTCCTTCAAAGAGGGTGACAACCCCGAGGGCCCCACCGTCAAAGTCGAGGTGTTGGACAGACCGGGCACTTCGATACCTGCCCGCGCCAAAGTGTCAAGGCGTCGCGCCGCCGTTTCAATCAATCCCATGGCGATGCCCTCTCAAAGATGGTGCTGCAGCCAGGCCAGCCATACCGCTTGAAACAACAGCAAGGACGCACCCCATGCGCTCCACACCGTCACATCAGCCATCCGCGAGCTGGCGCTCGGCGACTGCAACAGGCTCACTTGCCCCAACACGGGTCGGCCGGTGGCACGTGACAAGGTCTCCATGTCTTGAAAAGTGGGCCGCCACTGATGCCACGCCCAAGGTGAGCCCAGAGCCACCACCAGGGTGAGCACGACGCCCATCCAGGCCATTTCCAAGCGACCCGGAAATACCGGTGATGCCAAGGTCCTG
>CAZCJB010000199.1:645-3656 GCA_964498795.1 uncultured Rubrivivax sp.
TTCTTCGGCCTTCAAACTCAAGGCCGCCGACTCGCCACGCGCCATCAGTTGGTCATAGTTCTTGCGCGCAAACTCCAACTCTAGGGTCAGCTGGGCCAATTCAGCCTCCACTTCGGGGGTCTTGTCAGCCAACGCACGAACCGCCTTCATCCGCTGCTCCTCCACGCCCAGGCGAGATCGCAACGCGGCAGCCTGGGCCTCTGCATCCGTGAGTGCCGTCCGAATGCGTTGATACACCGGGTTGGTGGGACTGCCCAACGCAGTACGCTCCGCACCTGCGGCGTCACGTTGCGTCTCTAGCCGCGACAAGGTTTCTCGAGCGCTCACCACATCAGGATGTTGATCTCCCAAGCGCTTGAGCAAATCGTCCAAGGCTTTGCGTTGAGCCATGACCTCCACATCGGCCGCCCGATGGGGAGACTCCTGGGCCAGTTCATTGCGGTAAACGTCTCTGGTCTGCTCCGCAGCTCTGAGCTCCGCTCGAAGTCGATTCAGCGCCTCTTGCTGCCCCGCGATCCGTGCAAAGTAGTCTTCCTTGCTGACACCGGTCGCTCCAAAATGCTTGACTTTGAATTCGGTGAGCTTGCGCTCAGCCTCTAGCAATTGCGCTTCGTGGTGCCGAATCTGCTCATCCAGGAAACGTGTCGCGTTTTGGGCTTCTTGCAACTTGTCAGAATTGCCCACCTCGACAAACAGGTCCACCACGCCTTCCACGACACGCCGTGCGCGATCGGGCTGAGTATCCCGATAACTCACGGTGTACAGACCCGCCTCCTCCGGAATCAGCTTGACCCGCGAGAGCAAGCGCGCCAGAGTATCTTCTCGTTCACTGGCCGTGGCACGGGGCAGGTCCAACTCGCTTCGATCGAGCAGGCGCTCCAGGTTGTGAGTGGAGGTCACCATCCGTGCCAAAACACGAGACTGCCGGTCGAGATCCATGGGGGCCGACAGCCCCGCCAACACGGGCTTCATGCTCGACTGCGTATCCACCTGCACTCGAGCCTTGGCCTCAAATCGCTGCGGCACCCAAGGCACCACAAGGGCGACGGCGATGGCGGTACCCCAAGCCCAAGACATGGCCCAGATTCGATGTCGCCACCAAAGTCGTACCCAACTTCTCACTTGCTCCATCCCATCGTTCGCATCCGCATTCATTGCGTCCGTGTTCACAGGTTCCATTCCTTCACCTCAAGCATTCAAAGGTCGTGCCGGGCAACCGGCCACCACCGACCCCGACGCCACATCGTTCAAGACCGTAGCCCCCATCCCCACCATGGCTTGTGCGCCAATTCGCACCAAGGGCTTCACGCTGGATTGGCTGCCGAGATAGGCGTTGGGTTCCACCACCGCACCTCCGGCCAGCACCACACCGCTGCCCACCAGGCTCCAATCCCCCACAGTCACATCGTGGTGAATCACGGCATTGGGCAAGACGCAAACGTGATCACCGATCACGGCATTGCTGGTGACGACAGCCCCCGCCATGATCAATACATTGCGCCCAATACGAGCTCGTCCAGAGACACTGGCACTGGGGTGCACCACCGTGGCCCAGCGCTCGTAGGGAAGCCCCAGACTTTCGATGATCGCGCGTCGCTGACGGTAGGTGGCCGGACTTCCGGGTACGGCCAGCACGCGTGCGTTGGGATGGTCTTGAAATGCCTGACGACCCTGGATCGGGAACGACAACGAAGATGCACTGGTCGTACCGGGCCGATCGTCCACGAAGGTGACCAAGCGGTACATGGAGCCCAAAGCATCCAAGGCCTCGATGCCGTTCCCATTGCACGGGAATATCATCAAATCCACCTGCTGTGGAGCCACTTGCAGTCCTTAAGCAGCTGCCAACAAGGAAGCGGTCGAGCGATCCTGTCGCTCGGATGGACCCGCCAATTGGGCCACGGCCTGCGCGACCGTTTCGCACTGAATCGGGCTCAGTTCGGGAAACATCGGCAAAGACAACACCTCTTGCGCCGCCTTTTCGGAATGAGGGAAGGCGCCGACCTGGTAACCCAAGTCAGCAAAAGCCGGCAAGAGGTGCACAGGGGTCGGATAGTGGATGCCCGTTTGTATGCCCTGGGCCGACAGTTGCTCTTGCCAGCGTCCTCGATCGGCACTTCGCACCGCATAGACGTGATACACGTGACGCCGCCCTTGAGGCACGGACTGCCGGACCACACCCGCCTCTTGCAAGACCTCGTCATACTGACGGGCCAGCGAGCGTCGATCCTCCGTCCATCGCTCCAGGTGCTTTAACTTGACCCGCAACACCGCACCTTGCAAGCCCTCCATTCGGAAGTTGTAGCCCTTGATTTCGTGGTGATACTTCTTCTGCGCACCCCAGTCCCTGAGCATGCGAACTTTGCGAGCCCATTCGGCGTTTTGGGTCACCACCATGCCCCCTTCACCGTAGGCACCCAGATTTTTCCCCGGGTAAAAGCTGAAGCACGCCATGTCGCCCAAGCTTCCCACGCGGCGCCCATTCAACTCGGCACCGTGCGCTTGAGCGGCGTCTTCAATCACCACCAGGTTGTGACGCCGAGCGATCTCCACGATCGGATCCATGTCGGCCGGCAGGCCATACAGGTGCACGGGAATCACGGCTTTGGTCTTCGGGGTGATCGCCGCCTCGAACGCCACCGGGTCCATGGTCAGCGTGTCGGGCTTGATGTCCACCAAGACAGGCTTGGCGCCGGTGTAATCAATGGCTGACACCGTGGCCACAAAGGTGAACGGCACGGTGATGACTTCATCACCCGAACCCACACCCGCCGCCAACAAGGCCAGGTGCAAGGCACTGGTGCCGGTGTTCACGCCCACACCCCATTCGGACTGGCAGTATCGCGAAAATTCTTGCTCAAAGGCAGCCACCTCGTCACCCAGCGTGAATTGGCAAGAGTTCAACACGCCCTTGATGGCGGCGTCGACTTCGTCCTGAATGGACAGGTATTGGGTTTTCAAATCAACAAACGGAATCACGCTGCAGAACTCCTTGTCAGGTAACAGGTCTC
>CAZCJB010000200.1:0-3644 GCA_964498795.1 uncultured Rubrivivax sp.
ATTTCCTCCATGTTCTGAGCGATCACAAGGATCGCAAGCGGTAAGGTTCCTCAAAATCCAAAAAGTCATTCTCCTGCAAAGCGCCGTCGATCCAGGCCTTGACGCCTGCCAGTTGCATCACCCGCTCCATATAGGCGCGGATGTCGTCGGGTACTGGCAAGTCGTAGGTGAGCAAACGCATCACCACAGGCGCGTAGTAGGCGTCGACGATGGTGAATTCACCAAACAGCATAGGCCCACCGTGCTCGGTCAACAGACCTGACCACATGTCGACGATGCGCGCCAAGTTGGCTCGCACCGCAGGGCGGTCACGAAGGGCCAGCGCCCCCACCTCGGGCAGTCGGGCCTCAATATTCATGGGGCAGGCCGAACGCAGGGCTGAGAATCCGCCGTGCATTTCCGCACAGAGGCTGCGAGCACGTGCGCGATGAGCCCGGTGCTGCGGCCACAAGTGCTGTGGAGAAGCGCGATGGGCCGCGTATTCCGCCAGGTATTCGGCAATGGCCAAGGTGTCCCAAATTACCAGATCACCATCCACCAGCACGGGCACTTGCGCGGTGGGGCTGACCTGGCTCATGCGCTGCTTGAAGTTCGAATCTGCTGAAAAGCTGTCGAACCGCACCATCACTTCCTCAAATTCGATGCCCGCTTGTCGCATCAGCACCCAGGGTCGCATGGACCATGAGGAGTAGTTTTTGTTTCCAATGTAGAGTTTGAGCATAGTGAAAGCAATCTTCTCATGATCCACACGCGTTTAGATCATTTGGTCGTCATGGCGCCCGATCTCGACTCCGGCATGCGCTGGTGCGAGCGCACGTTGGGCGTCAGCCCCGGCATGGGCGGTGAGCATCCCCTGATGGGCACCCACAATCGCTTGATAAAGATCGCGGCGGCAGACTTTGACGGTGCCTACCTGGAGATCATCGCCATCAAGCCAGATTTGGTGCCACAGATCCCTGCCGGTGCCCGGCGTTGGTTCGATTTTGATGACCCGGTGCTGAGGCAGCGAATCGAGCGAGACGGGCCCCAGCTGGTCCATTGGGTGGTTCGAACCGATGCGCTGCACGCCGCGCGCGAGGCATGGCAACACCTAGGGCTGGACAGAGGGCCTGCGGTGGCGGCCTCGCGCATGACACCTCAAGGGCTGTTGGAGTGGCAAATTACCGTGCGGGAGGATGGTGCCCGGCTGTTCGACGGATGTTTGCCCACGCTGATCCACTGGGGGGCGGTGCACCCGACCCAAGCCATGGGGGAGAGCGCCGTGAGCCTGCTGTCGGTGGAGGTCCGTCACCCTCAAGCGGCCCTGTTGCAGCAAGCCTGGGGTGCGATCGGCATCTCTCAGGTGAGTGTGAGTGACGGTCCGCCTGAGTTGGTCGCAGAACTCGATACGCCCCGTGGCCGGGTGCGATTGACTTCCGCTGGCCGGCTGGCACCGATTGAAGTCCGTCTCGATGACCTCTCTGGCCCGGAGGTGCAAGCGCTGGTCAACGAGCATGTGGCGGGTATGCGTGACGACTCACCGCCCGGGCACTCTTTTGCGTTGGCGGTGGAAGGTTTGCGCCGAGCGGACGTGAGTTTTTGGTCGGCTTGGCGTGATGGGGCGCTGTGCGGATGCGGGGCCCTCAAAGCCCTCTCGCCCGATGCCGGCGAAGTGAAATCCATGCGGACCCGGTCGGCGTTTTTGCGGCAGGGTGTCGGGCAGGCCTTGCTGGATGAAATCATCCGAACAGCTCGACAGCGTCAATATTCAAAGCTGCTGCTGGAGACGGGGACCGGTGAGGCCTTTGCAGCGGCGCATGCCCTGTACCTGCGCAATGGCTTTGAATGGTGTGGCGCGTTTGGAGACTATGAGGCCAGTGAATTCAATGTGTTCATGGTGAAGCGGTTGGCGGAGTCCGCATCTCGCCCTTCGTAGCGTCGATCGGCCGGGCTCTAGCCCATCTGCCAACGGTCGCCAGGCGTGAGACCCTGGGGACGGACCAGGGATTGCAAGGCCTGCGGATTGCCCATCAGATGGGCCCGCCACCAGTCGGTGGTGATGGCGGCCACCAGGTCATGATGTAGAGGCTGTAGCGATCGTGCGAGAGGATGACGAGGCAGGATCTCCACCGCGGCCCCTGTTTGACCTGCAAAGGTCATGTGATCGGCGTTTTCCAAGACCAATTGCGCCTTGTGCCCGGCGGGCAACGCAGCGAAGACACCGATGCGCCGATCGGGTGTCGCTCCCACGCCCATGACGTCGTCATCTCGTGTGCCAGTGATGCTGAGCATGGGCCGCGTAAGACGCTCAAATGCCCACAGGGCGTCACCATAAGCCGGCAAGGTGGGTGAAAAGGCGATAAAGGCTGCCAGACGGGGTTCGATGAAGCCTGGGTGGCCCGGAAAACGTTGTCCGGCCATTCCCAGCGTCGTGTGCGCACCAAAAGAGTGACCGCAGAGACCGACCTGAACCGTTCTGACCTCGTGCCAGCGGGCTTCAGCGGTGGTGTGCCGGTGCGCCAACTCATTCAACACGAACTCGACATCTTGTAGTCGTGCCAGCAATTGGTCGGGGCCTGCTGCCCTTTTCAAACCCTGCCGATCGCCAAAGTCACGTGCGAGGCGTCGCACGGCCAACAGATCGCTGCCTGGATGTTGAAGGTGCAGCACCACGAAGCCCGCTGCGCTCCATGCCTGGCCCCAGCGCTCACCACCGGCCACCGTGCCGCCCAGGCCGTGGGAAAAAAGGATCACGGGGCGTCCACCTTCGGGAATCGGCGAGGATGCAGCAGGCCAACGCACTCGCACAGGCACGGAACGTCCGCGAGATTCGTCCACCCAGGTCTGATCGACGCTGACGGGCTGATTCAAAACTTCGGCGTACGAATCTTTCCAGGACAAGCACATCGACCCCAGGGTCATGGCCCAAGTGTGAAACATCCATTGGCGTCGGTGGTAGGGCATGGGCGAAGCCTTTGTTCAAGGTCTGTATCATGAAGCACTGTCGACACTTCAGTTTCCCGAAAGGCCGGCCATGAGCACTGTAAAAGACTGCTTGTCTCAAAAACCGCAGCGCGTGATCAGCGTCTCCTCCCACGATTCGGTGCAAACGACGTTGGAGTTGATGAAAACGCACCGAGTTCGTGCGGTGCTGGTCATCGACAATGACGTCCTGACGGGCATCGTATCTCAAGGTGACTGCGCCATTCGCGCTTTCTTGCCGGGGCGCGATGCGCGCAGTACGCCCGTCTCAGAAATCATGACACCCAACCCCCAGACCGTGAAGCTGGGTGACCCGATGGACATGTGCATGGGAATGATGGCCGCGCGTGGCTATCGCCATCTGCCAGTATTGGCGAATGATCGAGTGATAGGGGTGGTGTCGATCGGTGATGTGGTCAAGAAGATGATGGGTGACCTCGGCGAGCACGTGTCGTTTTTAGAGACCTATATCAAAGGTCACAGTGCCTAAGGTCGGCCAGGCAGCGGGTATTGCAGTTTGAAACGGAGACTTGATGGGCGCATCTAGCGAAGAAGATGCGGCCATCGCTTGCGATAGCTGTCCACCTTCTGTGCAAAAAGCTCCGGGTAAGGCGTGAGCGGGTTGGGCGACAAGGTGCCCGCGTAGATGCCCTCTAAGCCATACGGCGCATGGCATTCGCCAG
>CAZCJB010000201.1:0-3468 GCA_964498795.1 uncultured Rubrivivax sp.
CTTCGATGCCCAAGCGGCGATCGCGCCGCCTGGAAGCGGTGAAACACAGCACAGACCAAACCAAGAAAGCACCGAACAACCACGCATCGGCCAGGGTGTGATTGGCCAGAAGGTGGGCCAGTGCCCACACCTTCACGCCCAGGACCATGGGATGTCCTACACGGGCTTTGAAGGCATTGCGTGGCACATAGGCCGCCGCCACGAGCACAAAGGCGATCAGCATCATCACGCCCGCCAGGTGCCGGAAGGCTGCCACCGGCACCCACAGCGCCAACGGCGTTTGCCGGGCCTGGCCGTACCCCCAGACAATGAGCACCAACCCCAACAGGGAGAGCAGCGAATAAGCGCCTTTCCACACGCGCTCACCCCAGCGGTTGATTTGGGCCTGGCGCCACCCCTCAGCAAAGACACGCGACGAGTGGGCGCCCAAGAACAGCACCAAGCCGAGCAACAACCAAGACATGAGGCGCGCCTCGTGACTGGTTAGAGGCGCTCGAAGACGGCAGCGATGCCTTGACCGCCACCAATGCACATGGTGACCAGGGCGTAGCGGCCTGACGTGCGGTGAAGCTCAAACAGGGCCTTGGTGGCAATGAAGGCGCCGGAGCAGCCGATCGGGTGGCCGAGCGCAATCGCGCCGCCATTGGGATTGGTCTTGGCCATGTCCAGCCCCAGACCCCGCGCGACGGCAATGGCCTGCGCGGCAAAGGCCTCGTTGGACTCCACGACATCGATCTGGTCCAGCGACAGGCCCGCCTTTTTCAAGGCCAGCTTGCTGGCTGGGATGGGGCCTTCGCCCATGATTTCGTTGGGCACGCCGGCCACGGCATAGGACACCAGACGTGCCATGGGCTTGTAGCCATCGGCCGCTGCGCGCTTGGCGTCGCCCAGCACGAAGAAGGCCGCACCATCATTGATGCCCGAGGCATTGCCGGCGGTGACCGAGCCGCCTTCTTTCTTGAAGGCGGGCTTGAGCTTGGCCAAAGACTCCATGGTGGTGCTGGCCTTGACGTGCTCATCGGTATCAAACACGACCTCCCCCTTGCGTGTTTGCTTGACGATGGGAACGATCTGGGATTTGAAGCGGCCCTCCGCAATGGCGGCTGCGGCGCGGCGGTGTGACTCCACCGCCAACGCGTCTTGCTCCTCACGGGTAATGCCCCACTTAGAGACCAAGTTTTCAGCCGTGATGCCCATGTGTCCGACACCAAAGGGGTCGGTCAGCGTGGCCACCATGGTGTCGATGAGTTTGGTGTCGCCCATGCGTGCGCCCGTGCGCATGGCCGGCGAGAGATAGCCACCACGGCTCATCACTTCGACGCCACCACCCACCCCGTAGTCGCAGTCACCCAACAAGATATTTTGCGCCGTGGTGACGATGCCCTGCAGGCCCGAAGAGCACAGGCGGTTGACGGCCATGGCCACGCTGTCCATGGGCAAGCCCGCCTGGATTGACGCAACCCGAGCCACATAGGCAAAACGGGACTCGGTGGGAATGGTGTTGCCCACGGTCACGTAGTTGATGACCTTGGGATCGACGCCAGAGCGCTTGACCGCTTCCTTCATCACCACGCCGGCCAGCTCCGCCGGCTCCATGTCAGAAAGCGATCCACCGAAGGTCCCTATGGCCGAACGGGCTGCGCCCAAAACCACCACATCACGCTGGCTCATATTCGTGTCTCCTCAAACGATGTTGCAAATTCATTGACCAATCATAGATGCCTAAGTGGGCCGGATGGCGCTGGCATAGGGCTTACAGGCAGGCTCAGAAGGGGCACAATTCGGGTCGGCCGATGCGGCCCATCCCCTGGTCTTACTCTTGAGTTTCATGTCTTCGAGCCCTGATGACCCCCAAAGTGCCGTGGTTCCAACGGCAGCGACAATGGCAGCGACAACGCCCCCAAGCGCCCCAGCACCCCCAACCATGACGCTGGCGCAGTGTGCGCAGGAGTTGGCCACGCGGTTTCCGGCGTTGTTCGGGCCGCGGGTTGGGCCGTTACCCATCAAGCTTCGAATCCATGTGGACATCGCAGCGCGGGCTCCGGGCGTGTTCACGCGGCGGGTGCTGGCTGCTTTCTTGTCGCGCCACACCACCAGCACGGCCTACCTCAAAGCCCTGATCAAGGCCACGCATCGCACGGACCTGGATGGCGCGAATGCCGGCGAGGTGCTCCCAGAACACCGAGAGGCCGCCGCCGCGGAGTTGGCGCGGCGACAAGCCCTGGTGCAAGCTCGCCGCGCTCAAGGGTCTGCGGGACCGCAGGGCTCGGCGAGGGAGCGCAAGGCGGGGGGCTCGCTCAGGGTCGAGTCCGGGATCGAACCTGGGGCCGATGGCCTCATCACGCGAAAGGTCACACCCAAGGTCACACCCAAAGGCGCACCTGCGGCCAGCAGGAGCTCCAGCCAGCGCCCTCTGCGCGATCGCGGTCCCGATGCAGCCTCTCTTCGGCCGGCGATGAGTGAGGAACAGCGCGCCCGGGCCGATTTGCTGCGCGCTTACGAGATGACCACGTTGACGAAAGCCAATTTCTGCGCGCTCAAAGGGTGGACGGAAGAGGCGCTGGACAAGACGCTGGCGATCGCGCGCGAAGAACTCAACGCCCGACGGCCCAAAAGCCCGACGTCACACGTCAATATTCGCCGCCCGTAGCGCGTTCGTCTCAATGAAGTCGCGCCGAGGCTCGACCTCGTCGCCCATGAGCATGGTGAAGACGCGGTCGGCCTCGATGGCGTCTTCGATCTGCACGCGCAACAAGCGACGCACCTCGGGGTCCATGGTGGTTTCCCACAATTGCTCGGGGTTCATCTCGCCCAAGCCCTTGTAGCGCTGGCGCCCCACGCTGGACTCGGCTTGCGCCATGAGCCAGGCCATGGCTGCTCGAAAGTCGCTGACCTTGTGCTCTTTTTGTCGCTCGCCCTCGCCGCGTTGCACGACCGCTTCGGTGCTGAGCAGGCCTTTGAAGGTCGTTCCGGCCCGGGCCAGGGCTTCGTAATCGGCGCCGTGGACGAAATCTGTCGTGATGACACTGCTCTTGACGTTGCCGTGATGTCGCCGACTCACTCGCAAGTGGTGCTTGTCGGTGCGCGCGTCGAATTCGGCACTGACTTCGGCCTCTTGCAGGGCCGCCTGCAGGGCTTGTGCGCTGGCTTGGGCTTGCGCGGCGGTGTCCAGTTGCAACACCAGACCGTCTGAAATCGCTCGCAGCGCCTCAACGTCCATCCAGTTGGACAGACGATCGATCACTTGCGTGGCCACCACGTATTGCCGAGCCAGCTCTTCGAGCGCCGCACCACGGATAGCGGCCTTGTCGGCCCCCGCCCCAGCGGGCCAGACCACCGCACCGTCCAGAGCGACTTTGAGCAGGTAGACATCGAGCTCGTGCGCATCCTTGAGGTACTGCTCCTGCTTGCCGTGCTTGACCTTGTACAGCGGGGGCTGGGCAATGTAGATGTGCCCGCGCTCGACCA
>CAZCJB010000202.1:0-582 GCA_964498795.1 uncultured Rubrivivax sp.
CGCGGGGTGGGTTGCGTGTTTTCGCGGTCCCATGCCAGTGAAGACGAGGCCCATGCGGCTCTTCAAGCCTACTTGGACGCCACGGGGGCACCCGCTGATCGGCCTGCCCCGCGAACTCTGCGCTACGAACCCGGCTATCGTCAGCAGTTTTGGGTGCGCAACTGCGTGGCCATTGGTTTGTCTTCGGGCTTCATCGAGCCGTTGGAAGCCTCTGCGCTGGCGGTGCTGCCGATGACGCGCACCAGCATGGACGCCGTGGCCCAACGTTTCAACGACGATTTTGGCTACAGATGGGCCCGCGTCATTGATTTCCTCAAGCTGCACTATGCGCTGACCCAGCGAGATGACAGCGACTATTGGCGGGCGCACCGCGACCCTGCGACCTGGCCCGAGCGCTTGCGCCAGTTGCTGCCGATGTGGCGGCTTCGTCCACCGGCGCGTCATGACTTTGGCCGTATCGACGAAGTGTTTCCTTCGGCCAGCTACCATTACGTGCTCTATGGCATGGGGTTTCGCCCCGAATACATTCCGCTGTCCGAGGTCAAATTGCGCGAAGCCCACCATTGCTTTGACGAAGCAGCC
>CAZCJB010000202.1:592-3356 GCA_964498795.1 uncultured Rubrivivax sp.
CACCGCAGCCTCATCGATCACATTCACAAGACCGCGACATGACACGACCCGCACTCCTTGATAACGTCACGCATCGCCATTTGCGCGTCCATACTGATCGCTCCGCCGCTTGGGGCGATGCCCGGCATTGCGCACTGGCGCTGCCTGCGGAATTTCACCATCTTCAAGCGCACTTTCCCATCGTGTTTCAGCATGTCGAGGGGGATGTGGGCTTCCAGCCCATCGCTTTGTTTGGGCTCGAGGAGGGACAGAACCTGTTCTTGACCGACCATGGATGGGATGCCACGGCCGTTCCCATGGCCTTGCAGCGGGAGCCCTTCCTGATCGGAAGGACGCAGGACGACTCGCTGCAACTGCACATCGACTTGGACAGCCCGCGCATCGTGAAGCCCGAAGAGGGCGAAGTGGGCACCGCCCTGTTCATGCCCCATGGGGGTTTTAGCGACTACCTGGAGCAGGTGGTGCAGCTCATGGAAAACCTGCACGCACAGGCTCAGCATCTGCCTTTCTTTATCGAGGCGCTGATGCGTCATCAGTTGTTGGAACCCTTTGTCTTGGACATGGAAATGCTGGGTGGGGGGCAATCCCGGCTGACCGGACTCTTCACGGTCAACGAAGAGCGGCTTGCGGCGCTGCCGGGCGCCGACCTGGAAGCCTTGGCGCGTGATGGCCTGCTCTTGCCCATCTACATGCAGATCGCTTCGTTGGCTCAATTGCCTATGCTTGCCGAGCGCTCAGTACGCCGCTGACTCCCATGAAAGAAGTTCCCGTCTGGGCCGGTCCGTTTGATCCTGAGGCCATTCCCTCGGACTTGCTGATGGCCGAGCGCCCGTGGGTGGTGCGAGGCGGATTTGCACATTGGCCCGTGGTGCAGGCGGCGCGCGAGTCTGACGTGGCCTTGGCACGGTATCTGATGAGCTTGTACAACGGCGTGCGTGTTGCGCTGTTCGAGCTGCCGCCCAAAGAGCGAGGACGCGTCTTTTATGCCGATGACACGCTGAGCAGTTTCAATTTCAATCGACATGCGGCGACGCTGGATCAGGTCTTGAAAGGGCTGATCGGCCTGGCCAACAGCCCAGAAGCGCCCGCCTTGTATGTCGGCTCGACCACTGTGGAGGCCGTGCTGCCGGGCTTCATGGAGGCCAATGCCTTGGGCCTGGGGGCGCGCGATGCGCTGGTGAGTTTATGGTTGGGCAACCGCACTCGAATCGCAGCTCACTACGATCTGCCGGACAATTTTGCCATCGTGGCGGCGGGCCGCCGCAGGTTCACCGTGTTTGCTCCACAGCAGATCCACAACCTCTACATGGGGCCGCTGGATCCGACCCCCGCGGGGCAACCGGTGAGCTTGGTCGACTTTGAATCGCCCGACCTGCACCGCTTTCCGCGATTTGCTCAAGCCTGGAAGGCCGGCGAGCAGGTGGTGATGGAGCCGGGTGATGCCTTGTTCATTCCCAGCATGTGGTTCCATCACGTCGAGGGGCTGGACGCGGTCAATCTCCTCATCAACGCATGGTGGCGCCGCGTGCCCGAATACGTCGATTCGCCTCTGAGCACGCTGCGACTGGCGCTGATGACGCTGCGCGACTTGCCCGAACACGAGCGGCGCATCTGGGCGCATCATTTTGAGCACTTTGTCTTTGGCGCGGACGCCACGGCCTGGTCCCACATCCCCGAATCGGCTCGTGGCCTCTTGGGACCCATTGATGAACCCCTGTCGCGCCAGGCTCGCGCGTACCTCCTGAATCAACTCAAGCGATGAACACTTCCATGATGCCCTTCCATCGTGTGGTCATTGCTGGCGGCGGCACCGCTGGCTGGATGATGGCTGCCCTCATGGGCAAATTGCTCGGTAAGCAACTGGACATCAAGCTGGTGGAGTCCGAAGAAATTGGCACGGTGGGCGTGGGTGAGGCCACCATTCCTGCCATGCTCACCTATCACAATCTGTTGGGCATCAACGAGGCCGAGTTCATGGCCGCGACCCACGCCACCTTCAAGTTGGGCATCAATTTCGAGGGGTGGAAAAACATCGGTCAAGACTACTTCCACTCCTTTGGATCCACGGGCAACGACCACTGGAGTGCAGGGTTCCAGCACTTTTGGCTCAAGGGTCGCGCGGAAAGCCTTGTCAAGACCTACACCAATTACAACCCAGAGACAGTGGCGGCCTTTGCCAACCGATTTGCCCATGTGCAAAACGGCGGTTTGAACTATGCGTATCACCTGGATGCCAGCCGTTACGCCAAATTCTTACGTGGGATGAGCGAGTCCTATGGCGTGCAACGCATCGAAGGCAAGATTGCGCAAGTGCAAAAGCATGGGCCTGAGGCTGGCGCACAGCGAGACGGCCACATTGCATCGCTGCGCATGGAAAATGGCGCCGTCATCGAGGGAGACCTCTTCATCGACTGCACAGGATTTCGCTCACTGCTGTTGGGCGAGGCCTTGGGTGTGGGCTATGAAGACTGGTCGTACTGGTTGCCCTGCGACCGAGCCGTGGCCGTGCAGACCGCGTCTGTGCGAGAGGCCTGGCCCTACACGCGATCTATCGCACACCCTTTCGGATGGCAATGGCGCATCCCTTTGCAGCACCGAGTGGGCAACGGGCTGGTCTACAGCAGCAAGGAGCTCAGCGACGCAGACGCGCCTGAGATGCTGCGCAAGCACGTGGAAGGCGAATTGCTGACCGCGCCTCGCCTGATCAAATTCTTGCCCGGTCAGCGTCACAAAGTGTGGGAACGCAATTGCATCGCGGTAGGGC
>CAZCJB010000203.1:0-1784 GCA_964498795.1 uncultured Rubrivivax sp.
GCTCCGCATGCAAGCCAAAGCCTCGCGCCATGGCGGCGTGGTCTGCAAACTGCAAGCGCGTCCCCACCACCCGACCGTGGGTTTCCTGTTGGTCACGCACCTCAATGGCCCATGACCCGTTATTGGCCACCACGATCAGGACGGGCGCTTGGTGACGTGCAGCCGTATCGATCTCCATGGCGTTGAACCCAAACGCACCATCGCCGGTGGCGACCACCACAGTGCGGTCCGGCAAGGCCAAACTGGCGGCAATGCCAAAGGCAGTGCCCACACCGATGCACCCCAGTGAGCCCGGGTCAAGATAGGTGGATGCGGGTAAGCCAACTCGCGCAAAACTCAAAAAATCTCCCCCATCTGCCACCACCACACTGTCGTGGGGCAAGGCTTGGCGCAGCGCGGCCAGCACACGATTCGGATGCATGCGGCCGTCAGATCCGGCCTTCGCTTGCTGCATGGCACTGAGCAACTTTTGCGAGCGAAGCTCATGCTCGGCCCGGGTCTTGCGCGTCCACTCCCGGTCGGTGGCCGGTGGGCGATCACCCGCCACCGACAAGATGGCCTCCAATGCGGCATCCACAGATCCCAAGATTTCTGCGCTGCCACGGCGGTTGTCACGCAGCTCCGTCGGCGTATCCGCAATGCGCACAAAGCGGGCGTCGCCAAAAACGGCCGGTGACCCATAGGCCAATTGGAAGTCCAGCTTGCGTCCCAAGGTGAGCACCACATCGGCCTGCGTCATCACAGCGCCGCGCATCGCTGCCACCACGGAGGGGTGCGACTCAGGCACCAAGCCACGACTTTCACCGGTGTCCAAATGCACCGCACCCAATGCATCGAGCAAGCGGATGAGAGCGTCTTGGCTTCCTCGCGCACCCCGGCCACTGATGACCAACGGTCGCCGTGCGGACCACAGCACCTCTACAGCCTCAGCCACGGCCACAGGGTCGGGCTGCAGGCGTGGTTTGCGTCGCGGCTGCAGCCATTCAGGCAACTGCATGGCGGCACTGGGTTGCGCTCGCAAGGTGTCCACCGGAAAGTCCAGATAGACCGGTCCCGGCTCACCGCCGACACCCTGCGCGCGCGCCAGGGCTTCATCCAATTCCTGCATCACCAAATCGGGTTCTCGCACGGTGCGCGCATAGCGTGTCAGCGGCCGCACAAACTCGGTGTGGACCATGTCCTGCAAGGCACCTCGGTTCTCCTGCGCGCGGGGCGGTGTGCCCGAGAGCACCAACACCGAGGCTCGTGCCACATGGGCATTGGCAATCCCCGTCATGGCATTGGTCACCCCAGGGCCTGCAGTCACCAACGCCACCCCCACCTGCCCGGTGACTTCCGCGTGGGCATGGGCCATATAGACCGCAGCCCGTTCATCCCGCACATCCACGATGCGGATGCCCTCGGCATCCAGCCGCATCCACAACGGCATGATGTGGCCGCCACAAAGCGCGAACACGCGATCAATGCCGCGTGCCTTCAAGCAGCGCGCAATCCAGGCAGCCGTGCTGCAATCGCTCACGACAGGTGAACTCATGGGACCCCCATTGTTTTTGAATTCAGTATTCAGTATACTGGATTCTATTGATTCTCAACACCCCGCGCTGGGATGGGAGACCTTGGATGAATCGATTGAACACGTTGAGCGATGCGGTGGCCACCCACGCTCGACTGCGCCCCACAAAACTGGCCGTGCGCGACTCGCGCCGCTCGCTCACCTTTGCCCAATGGCATGAACGCTCTCAAGCGTTGGCAGCGGGCCTACGCGGCCTGGGGCTTCAAAAGGG
>CAZCJB010000203.1:1794-3342 GCA_964498795.1 uncultured Rubrivivax sp.
GCGCTGGTTCGTCGGCGGCACGACGAACTTGGCCTACAACTGCCTCGAGTGGATGGAAATCTATGCCGCGCTGGCTGCCGCTGGACTGGTGGCGGTGCCCGTGAACTTTCGGCTGACCGCGCCCGAAATTGCCTACATCGCAGAGCACAGCGAAGCTCGTGCCTTGATCGTGCAAGACGCCTTGGCCCCGGTGGTGGAGCCCTTGCGCAGCAGCCTCGGACTGGAGCCGGGTGGCTGGATCGCCTTCGGCAGCGATGTGCCTGCCGGCTTGACCCGCTACGAACAACTCATCGCCGACGCGCCGGCCGGATGGCCACCGGTGGAGGTGGCGCCTGCCGACATGAGCGCGCTGATGTACACCTCAGGCACGACCGGACGCCCGAAGGGGGCCATCCGAAGCCACGAAGGCAGTACGCTGATTGCATTGGCCACCGCACTGGAGATGGGCTTTGGCTCTGAGGACACAGCCCTGCTGGTCATGCCCATGTGCCACGCCAATTCGCTGTACTTCAGTCACACCTTTGTGCACCTGGGCGCCACGTGTGTCATTGACGATCGTCGCAATTTCGACCCGGAGGCGCTGCTGGCCACATTGGCCGCCGAGCACATCACCTTCACTTCTTTGGTGCCGACCCACTACATCATGATGCTCGGTTTGCCCGATGCGGTCAAAGCACGCTACGACGTCAGCGCCGTCGAAAAGCTCATGATTTCCTCGGCGCCAGCGCGCAAGGACACCAAATTGGCCATCATGGAATTCTTCCGCAACGGCAAGCTTTATGAACTCTACGGCTCCACCGAAGCCGGCTGGGTGACCCTCTTGCGCCCTGACGAGCAAATTGAACGCCTGGGCACTGTCGGGCGAGAGTGGGCAGGGTCAGGCCCGATCCGCTTGTTGGATGAGCAGGGTATCGAAGTGGCCGATGGCCAGGTGGGTGAACTCTTCTCACGCACACCCTATGTGTTCGATGGCTACTGGAAAAATCACGAAAAAACCGCGGAGGCCTTTCGGGGGTACTGGTGTTCGGTAGGAGACATGGCACGGCGCGATGCCGACGGGTTCATCCATCTGGTCGATCGAAAGAGCAACATGATCATCAGTGGAGGGGAGAACATTTACCCTTCAGAAGTCGAAGGTCTGTTGGGCCAACATCCCCACGTCAAGGACGTGGCGGTCATTGGACTGCCGCATGACAAATGGGGTGAGGCCGTGCATGCGGTGATTGTTTTGCATGACGGGCAATCTTCGAGCGCCACCGAATTGATCGACTGGTGCCGTGGCCGTATCGCCGGCTACAAGCGCCCTCAATCCATCCACTTTGTGGCCGATGCACAAATGCCCCGCACCGCCACCGGCAAGATCCTGCATCGCGTCTTGCGTGACCAAATGAGCGCTGCCATCACGCGCCCATCCAGCGTCACCCATTGACCGCGTCAAGCGCGCTAGACTCCGCGTCCATGAAGGCCATTGCCCCTACCCCCAATCTCGTGGAACAGGTGCGGGATGCCCTCATCAACGAAATCGCGGCCGGACATCTCAAGCCTGGA
>CAZCJB010000204.1:0-3338 GCA_964498795.1 uncultured Rubrivivax sp.
CCTGATGGTGTTGTTCCCGCAAATCGTGATGGTGCCCGCGCGCTGGCTGTATTGATGCTTGTTTTCGCGAGAGCTAGACCCTCGCGCTGTAGACCCATAAAAAAGGCCGCGAATCTCTCGCGGCCTTTTAGATTGCGGCAGATCAAGACCCGGGCATCACGGTGGATCGCGCTCCACCGCAAGCCCCGCCATGCGCGTTAAGCCATCGCTTTGCCCGCAGCGGCCAATGCAACCTTGACCCGCTCGGGCGTGAACGGAATCTCGCGCAGACGCACGCCCGTGGCGTCAAACACCGCGTTGGCAATGGCCGCCGGAATGGTGGTCGGCGTTTGCTCACCCGCCCCCCAGGTCGGTTGACCTGGGCGGTCAATGAGAACGGCCTCCACGCGCGGCACATCAGGGAAGCGCAGAATGGGATAGCTGGCCCAGTCCACGCTTTCGATCTTGCTGCCCGTCCATTGCACGTCTTCCATCAGAGTACGGCTCACCGTCTGGATTGCTCCGCCCTCCACCTGGTTGAGCACGCCATCGGGGTTGATCATCTGCCCGCAGTCGTGCGCAATGCACAGACGCGTCACGCGGATCTGGCCGCTGCTGCGATCCACCTCCACCTCAGCCACCGTGGCCACATAGGTGATGGTGTTGTTGTAGCGGACATAGGAAATGCCACGCCCCTTGACCACTCGTCCCGTACCCATTGCGCTGTTGGACACACGCGGCTGCCAGTTGGCGGTCTTGAGTGCTGCTTCGATCACGGCGGTGGCACGCGGGTCCTTGAGGTGACGCAAGCGAAACTCGGCCGCATCGGCCTGGGCGGCAAAGGCCACCTCGTCCATGAAGGCCTCGTTGGCAAACGAGTTTTCAATCCGGCCGGGGCTGCGCAGATGGGACGAACGCAAAAAGGTTTGGGCGACGTGCTTGGTGGTCACCAGGATGTTGGGCACGGCATAAGGCGCGCCCGCATTCTGGAACAAAAAGCCGACCCAGTTGCCCGGACGCGGAATACCGGTCTCGGTGGCGGACAGCAGCGGAAAGTCCAGCGGCTTGAAGGCAGCGATGTGGTTGAGCGCGATGTAGAAATCGCCCTTCCACCCCACCAGATTGCCTTTGTCATCGAGCGCAGCCTCAAAGTCCATCGAGCGCGGTGGGCTCTTGGGCGCGAGGGCTGTTTCGTCGTGACGCATCCATTGCACGCGCACCGGCTTGCCGATTTCCATGGCAATGAGGGCGGCATCGGCCGTAGCATCTTCGTGACCATTGCGGCCATAGCAGCCCGAGCCATCCAGATAGACCAGACGGATGTCTTGCTGCGGCAGTTTGGTGATGATGGACAACTCATGCTGCATCGAGTGCGTGGCCTGGGAGGCCGACCACACCACCAGCTTGCCGTTTTGATAATCGGCCACAGCGCAGGACGGTCCGATGGAGGCATGGGTCTGCACCGCAAAATGGTAGCTGGCCTTGACGCTCTTGACCGGCGAGGCAAAGGCCTGATCGATGTTGCCCACCTTCTGGGTGGCCTCTTCCTTGGCCAAGGGCATCTTGCGCCAGGCCTCATACAGATTGGCCTTGGGCGGCAGATCCGGGCCGGCCGACCATTGCGCCTTGACTGCGTCGGCAGCTTTCACCGCCGCCCATTCGCTGCTGCAGACCACCGCCAGGAAGTTACCCTTGCGCACGGTGCGCACATAACCCTTGATCTTGCGCGCGCGGCTGTCATCCACACTTTGCAGGGTGGCGCCGATGAGGTCAGAGCGGATCACGCGCGCATGCAGCATGCCCGGCAGTCGGAAGTCATGCACATACGGGTGCTCGCCCGTGACTTTGGCGGGGATATCCACTCGCGGGATCGATTTGCCCACCAGGCTGTACTCGGTGTGCGGCTTCACCTTGGCCTTGGTATCCACTTGCAGCTTGAATCCCTCGCCGATCAGGCTGCCATAGGTGGCCTCACGAGCTGCATTGCCCACCTGCCGGATCACTCCGTCCTTGACCTCGAGCGATTCCACCGGCACTTGCCACTGGTCTGCGGCGCGGCGCAACAAGGCGATGCGTGCACTGGCTGCGGCCAGTCGCAGTTCCGAGCCGCCTTGCTGAATGGTCAGCGCCGCGCCAGTGAGCCACTGGTCGGGCGTGGTGGCCGTGTCCCCCATGACCATCTGGATGCTGTTGAAGGGCACCGACAGTTCTTCCGCCGCGATCTGGGTCAGGGCGGTCTGGGTGCCTGTGCCCAAATCGACTTTGCCCACAAACACCGTGATGCGGTTGTTCTTGTCGATCTGCAGCCACGAATCCAGTTGATCCTTGGCCACGCTCTTGGCGTCACGCAGGCTGGTGGCCGACTTCGCTTGCGCCAGTTCAGAGAACGAGAAGCCCACCACCAGCAAGCCTGCGGAGGAGGCTTGCAGGAATTTACGACGATTCAAAGTCTCGGTTGTCATGTTGTGTCCTTGTCTCGTGTTCAGGCGGTCACGGCCTGTTTGACCGCAGCCACGATGCGCTGATGCGTACCGCAACGGCAGAGGTGCCCCGCTAGGGCCTCATTGATCTGCGCCTCGGTGGGCTTTTTGTTTTTGTTCAGCAAGGCCTGAGCGCTCATGATCATGCCGTTGATGCAATAGCCGCATTGCACCGCCTGCGTATCGATGAAGGCCTGCTGCAACATGCCCGGTTTGGCAGATGAGCCCAGGCCCTCCAGCGTGGTCACCGGCTTGCCTTTGACGGCGGTTGCGGGTGTGATGCACGAGCGCACGGCTTCACCATTGACCAGCACGGTACAGGCACCGCACTGGCCCTTGCCACACCCAAACTTGGGACCGTGCAGCCCCAGGTTGTCGCGCAAGGCGTACAGCAAGGGGATGTCGGCATCCGCGTCGAGCGAGCGCGACTTGCCGTTGACGTTGAGGGTGATATTGGCCACAGGTAAGACTCCTTGTAGTTAGGACAGTGGGGGTGAATGAGAGTGACGCCCACCGGCGTGCACAAGGCAACTGCGGTCACACAGCCGCCTCATCGCACTCGATGATGCTCAAGCAGCTTCCCTGCCGCTGTCACCCAGACGGCAGCCGGTTGCCCGACTACAACTCCCCTGTCACACAGGTGTGGACAAAGCCGGGTTTTTTCTGTATACAGAATACAAAATAAGGGCTGGAACGCTGACGACTTATTTCGGCACGCGGTACAAGGCGCAAATCTTGTTGCCGGTCGGATCGCGCAAGTAGGCCAGGTAGAGCTTGCCGGCCGGGCCTTCGCGGTAACCGGGCGGATCCTCGCAGGTGGTGCCACCGTTCGCCACGCCCGCCGCATGAAAAGCATTCACCTGTTCGACAGACTGCGCC
>CAZCJB010000205.1:0-3309 GCA_964498795.1 uncultured Rubrivivax sp.
GCCTCGATGAACGGATCCAAGTCCCCGTCCAGCACCTTTTGGGTGTTGCTGATTTCTACGCTGGTGCGCAAATCTTTGATGCGACTTTGGTCCAGCACGTACGAACGAATCTGATGACCCCAGCCGACGTCGGTCTTGGAATCTTCGAGTTTTTGCTGTGCCTCCATTTGCTTGCGCATTTCGTGCTCATACAAGCGGCTGCGCAGCATGGCCCAGGCCTCATCGCGGTTGCGGTGCTGAGACCGGTCGTTTTGGCACTGCACCACGATGCCGGTGGGGATGTGCGTGATGCGCACTGCCGAGTCGGTCTTGTTGATGTGCTGACCGCCTGCGCCACTGGCACGGAAGGTGTCGATGCGCACATCGGCCGGGTTGATCTCGATCTCGATCGAGTCGTCCACCTCGGGATAGACGAAGAGGCTGGCAAAGCTGGTGTGGCGGCCGCCTGCGCTGTCAAACGGGCTCTTGCGCACCAGGCGATGCACACCCGTTTCAGTGCGCAAATGGCCAAAGGCATAGTCGCCTTCCACCTTGAGGGATGCGCTGCGGATGCCCGCCACGTCGCCTTCGGTCTCCTCCAACACCTCGGCCTTGAAGCCTTTGCGTTCGCAATATTTCAGGTACTGACGCAGCAGCATCTGGGCCCAGTCGCACGCCTCGGTGCCGCCGGCGCCGGCCTGGATGTCAATAAAGCAGTTGCCCGGGTCTGCTGGGTTGTTGAACATCCGGCGGAATTCCAGCTGCTCGACCGTCTCGCGCAGCGTGTTCGCTTCATCACGGATGGCCATGAGCCCATCGAAGTCCTGGTCGGCCTTCGACATTTCATACAGCTCGGTGTTGTCGTCGAGGTTGCTGGTGAGGTGATCGATGGTCTGCACCACCGTTTCCAGCGACTTCTTTTCGCGACCCAGTTCTTGCGCCCGCTTGGGCTCGTTCCAGACGCTGGGGTTTTCTAAGGCGGCATTGACTTCATTCAATCGCAGGGCTTTGCGATCGTAGTCAAAGATACCCCCTGAGCTGCTCGGTCCGCGCCTTGAGATCGGCGAGCAGCGTGCCGATGGCGTTGATATCTTCGATGTCCATAACCTCTTATTTTCGCATGGAGTGGTGTCACCCGGCGCAGCGGGATCGCCACGGCGCTGCGCGCCACGCGATGACCCCCCCAACCCCGGTCATTGCGAGGGCCCGAAGGGCCCGCGGCAATCTCCCCCATCACCTGGCGCTCAACGCCCCAAAAATTCCGCCAACAACGCTGCCAACGCCTGCGGCTGATCATGATGGATCATGTGCCCGCTGGGCCCCAGCGTGTGCTGCTCCACCTGCTTGACATTCGCCAGCCGTTCTTGAAATTCCTGCAGGGTGTATCGCCCCTTCCACCATTGATGGGTATCGGTCTGATCGCCTTGCACCCATAGCAATGGCGCGGTAATGCGTTGCCACAGTGCCATGTGCTCGTCCACGCGGTACAGCACAGGGTTGACGCGCTTGTGGGCCGGGTCTCCTTGCACCTCCCAACGATCCGGTGCGGTTTGACGCGCCCAGTGCGGCGCCAGCCACGCGGCCTTGTCGGCACTGAGCAGTGGGTTGTTTTTGCGCAGTCGCTGAGCCACGGCCTCCAAGCTGGGGTAGGGGGTGAAGCTTTGGGGTTGCTTCAGTTCATCCAGCCATTGGGTCAGGCGGGTCGGTGCGGCGGCAGCCACCGTCTTGGGCATGCCAAAGCCTTCCAGGTTGATGAGGCGGCGGATGCGTGCGGGACGTACCCCCGCGTAGCCCATGACCACATTTCCCCCCATGCTGTGGCCCACCAGATCCACGGGATGTTCGGGGCTGTAATGGCTTAGCAGGGCGTCCAAGTCGGCGTAATAGTCGGGGAACCAATAGCTGTCTGTGGGAGGGATTTCTGTGCGGCCAAAGCCGCGCCAGTCGGGCGCGATGATGAAACGTTCAGCACCCGGCGCCAGGCGCGACAAAGCATCCACGACAAATTGGAACGACGCGCCCACGTCCATCCACCCATGCAACAGCACCAGCAGCGGTCGCTCAGGCGTGACCGCTGAGGGCTCCCCCCACTCGTGCACGTGGTAGTTCAGGCCCCGCACCGGCACAAAGGCCGATCGCGAGGGGTGGAGGGGCGTGTAGGGCAGGGTCATTGCCACATTGTCGCGGACCGCGCCACAATCTGCGCATGACACCCAATTTCCACATCCGACCCGCCCGCGAGAGCGACCTGGAGGCCATCGTGGGCTTGATCCGCGAACTGGCCGAGTTTGAAAAGCTCAGCCACCTGGTGGTGGTGACGCCAGAATCGCTGCGTCCCCACTTGTTCGGTCCCAAGCCGGCCGCTGAAGCCGTAGTGGTTGACCTGCCAGGCACTGGCGAGACCTCGGTCGTGGCCTTTGCCCTGTTTTTCACCAACTTCTCGACGTTTCTGGGGCAACCGGGTCTGTACCTCGAAGATCTCTACGTACAACCCGCCCACCGGGGACAAGGGCTGGGCAAAGCCTTGTTGCAGCACCTGGGCGGCCTGGCCGTGGAGCGAGGCTGTGGACGCTTTGAATGGAGTGTGTTGGACTGGAACGAAAACGCGATCCGTTTTTACGAAAAGATGGGGGCCACGTTGATGCACGACTGGCGCATCTGTCGCGTCACCGGGCCCACCTTGCAGTCGTTTTCCAGAGTTTGAAAGGACACGTCCATGAACCGCCGAGGCGACCGTTACGCTCCACTGCACGGACACTTCCGCTGGAAGGTGCCCGAGCAGTTCAACATCGCGCAAGCATGTTGCGCGCGATGGGCCCGCAAAAGTCCCGATGCGGTGGCCATCCGTTGGGCGCACGAAGATGGCCGTCGGCGCGCCTACACCTACCTGGAGTTGCAGCAGGCGGCCAACCGCCTGTCCAATGCCTTGCGTCGCCTGGGCGTGGCGCGAGGTGACCGTGTGGCCATCGTCATGCCGCAGCGTTTTGAGACTGCCGTGGCCCACATGGCCGTCTACCAGATGGGTGCCGTGGCCATGCCACTGTCCATGCTCTTTGGCCCCGAGGCGTTGGAGTACCGGCTGCAGCACAGCGAAACGCAAGTGGTGATCGTCGACGAGAGCGCGATCGACAATGTCCTGGCTGCGCGTGCCCAAGTGCCTGGGGTCCGGACGGTCCTGGCTGTGGGGCAGGCCGAAGGGCGAGGGGATGTGGATTGGACGGCCGCGCTAGCAGCCGAGCGCGCGTCCTTCACCGCGATCAAGACGCTTGCGGATGAGGCGGCGGTCTTGGTCTACACCAGCGGTACCACCGGTCCGCCCAAAGGCTCGCT
>CAZCJB010000206.1:0-3303 GCA_964498795.1 uncultured Rubrivivax sp.
GCCACTTCGCCCTCCAGGTAGCGGCGCAGCGCGGGGCGGTCCAGCCGCTGGGCCTCCAGCGACAGCGCTTCAAAGCGGTCTTGCACAGCCTTGGTTGCCAGGGCCTTGTTGATCTCTGCGTTGAGCAAGTCCAAGACAGGCCCGGGCGTCTTGGCGGGTGCGGCCACGATGAACCAGGTGCTGGCCTCAAAGTCTTTGTAGCCCGACTCGGCCACCGTGGGCACGTCTGGCAAGGCCGGGCTGCGCTTGGGCGACATCACCGCAATCGGACGCACTTTGCCGGTCTTGGCAAAGGGTACCGCAGGCGGCATGGAGGTGGAGGCGATGGGCACTTGACCGCTCACCACGGCGTTCGTGGCCGCCGCCGGCTGAAACGGCACATGCGTGACATCCACTTTGGCCAGCACCCGAAACAACAGCTCCGCCCCCAGGTGGGTGGTGGTGCCGATGCCCGAAGAGGCGTAAGCCATCTTGCCCGTCTTGGCCAAGGCGATCAGCTCGGCGAGGTTGCGCGCCTTCACATCGGGGTGAACGTAGATCAGATTGGGCGTCACACCGCCCAAGGCCACCGGCTGCAAGTCGTTCAAGGCGTCGTAACCCGCATTGGCGTACAGCGAGGGGTTGACCGAATAGGCCACGCTGTGGAACAACAGCGTGTAGCCGTCGGCCGGCGCATTCATCACCGCCTGCGTGGCGATGTTGCCGCCCGCGCCTGGCTTGTTCTCCACCACCACGGGTTGACCCAGCGACGCGGCCAATGGTTCGGCCACCAAGCGTGCCACGATGTCCGTGGAACTGCCCGGGGCGAAGGCCACGAGCAATTTGATCGGTTTTTCGGGGAAGGCGGCCTGAGCCGGCGAGACGACCCCCCAACTGCCCAAGGCCACCATCATCGCAGCCACCGCACCTCGCCAAGGGCGCCCATCGACAAAACAGAACCGAGCACGCATCAACAGGACTCCTGGCGCATAAAATTTGAGTCTACGTCCCTCGAGCCCCAGGTTTCATGCCCGGGCCGTCTTTACATGTCCTCGAAATCCCTGATGCCTGCCGCGACCTTGTCGGCCCTCACTGCCCTGTCGCCCTTGGATGGCCGCTACGCCCCCAAGGTGGCAGCCTTGCGACCGCTGCTGTCCGAGTTCGGCCTGATGCACCGGCGCGTGCAGGTGGAGGTGGAGTGGTTCATCGCCCTGTCTGATGCAGGCTTTGCCGAATTCAAGCCGCTGTCCGCGCCTTCGCGCGAGGCCTTGCGAGGCTGGGTGGCGCAGTTCAGCGAGGCCGACGCGCAAGCCATCAAGGACATCGAAAAAACCACCAACCATGACGTCAAGGCGGTGGAGTATTGGCTCAAGGCCCAGTTTGCCGACCACGCCGAGCTGAAAGCGGCCGGTGAGTTCGTGCACTTTGCCTGCACCAGCGAAGACATCAACAACACCAGCCACGCCCTCATGCTGCAAGCCGCGCGCGAGCAAGTGCTGCTGCCCGCGATCGACGGCATCATCGACACCTTGCGCACCCTGGCCCACCGCTTGGCCGCGTTGCCCATGCTCAGCCGCACCCACGGGCAAACCGCCAGCCCCACCACCGTGGGCAAGGAGATGGCCAATGTGGTGGCACGCCTGGCCACGGCACGCACGCGCATCGCACAGGCGCAGCTGCCGGCCAAGATGAACGGTGCCGTGGGCAACTACAACGCGCACTGGGCCGCCTACCCCGACTTTGATTGGGAGGCCTTCAGCCGCCGCGTGGTGGAGCAAGGCTTGGGCCTCACCTTCAACCCTTACACCATTCAGATCGAGCCGCACGACGGCATGGCCGAGCTCTTTGATGCCGTGGCCCGCTGCAACACCATCCTCATTGATTGGGCGCGCGACGTGTGGGGCTACATCAGCCTGGGCTATTTCAAACAAAAGACCAAGCCCGGCGAAGTGGGCTCCAGTACCATGCCGCACAAGGTCAACCCCATTGACTTTGAAAACGCCGAAGGCAATTACGGGCTGGCCAACGCCCTGCTCTCGCACTTGAGCCACAAGCTGCCCGTGAGCCGCTGGCAGCGTGACCTCACCGACAGCACCGTGCTGCGCAACATGGGCGTGGCGCTGGGCTACACCGTGCTGGCCCACGACAGCCTGCAGCGCGGGCTGGGCAAATTGCAAGTCGATGAGGTGCGCCTGGCCGCCGACTTGGACCAGGCGTGGGAGGTGATGGCCGAGGCCATCCAGACCGTCATGCGCCGCCACGGCCTGCCCGAGCCCTACGAACAACTCAAGGCCTTCACGCGCGGCCAACCCATGACGCGCGCGCTGATGCAAGATTTCATCGCCGCGCTCGATCTGCCCGAGGCTGAAAAGAAGCGCTTGCTGGCCATGACGCCGGGCAGCTACACCGGGCTGGCCACATCCTTGGCCCAGCGGATCTGAGGCCCTATTCGACCGGACACCATGACCCAAACTGCGTCTTTCATCGAGCGGCTGCTCGCCGCCGAGTCTGCGCACCGCTCCATGCTGTGTGTGGGCCTAGACCCTGAGCCCAGCCGTTTCCCGGGCGCGTGGAAGGGCGACGCCTCGCGCATCTTTGACTTTTGCGCGGCCATCGTGGAGGCCACCCACGACCTGGCCTTGGCCTTCAAGCCCCAGATCGCTTACTTCGCCGCCCACCGCGCCGAAGATCAACTGGAGCGACTGATGGCGCACATTCGCCAAGTGGCTCCCCAGGTGCCCGTGATCTTGGATGCCAAACGCGGCGACATTGGCTCCACGGCCGAGCAGTACGCGCGCGAGGCCTTCGAGCGCTACCAGGCCGACGCGGTGACACTGTCCCCCTTCATGGGCTTGGATTCCATCGAGCCCTATCTGCGCTACGAGGGCAAAGGGGCGATTCTGTTGTGCCGCACCTCCAACCCCGGCGGCGGCGATCTGCAGGCGCAACGCCTGGCCAATGGGTCGGCCCTGTATGAACACATCGCCACGCTGGCTGCGGGCCCCTGGAACCGGACCGGGCAATTGGGCCTGGTGGTGGGCGCCACCTACCCCCAAGAGCTGGCCCGCGTGCGCGAGCTGGCCCCCACGCTGCCGCTGCTCATTCCCGGTGTCGGCGCACAAGGCGGTGACGCCGCGGCCACCGTGCGCGCAGCCTGGAAGGCAGGCGCCAGCGGCCAAACCACCGGCCCCATCATCGTGAACTCGTCGCGCGCCATCCTGTACGCCAGCGCAGGCGACGACTTTGCGCAAGCCGCACGGGCCGTGGCGCAGCGCACGCGAATGGAGTTGGAGACTGCGCGGGGAGCTTGATCCTCACGAAAAA
>CAZCJB010000207.1:0-3290 GCA_964498795.1 uncultured Rubrivivax sp.
CCTGCGCCGTGGCCGCTTCAATATCGGGGGCCAGGACGCGATCATGCGCCAATTTCGGGCTGAATTGCCGCAAGCATGCATGGGTCGCTTCCAAAGGCTGTGAACTGCTGAGCGGTCTCAGGAACTCTAAACCCTGGGCACTGGCCAACCATTCAATGGCCAGAATGCGAGCGACGTTGTCAATCATGGGCTGCAAGCGACGGGCGGCGAACGTTGCCATGCTGACATGATCTTCTTGATTTGCGCTGGTGGGCAGCGAGTCGACGCTGGCCGGATGGGCCAAGGACTTGTTTTCGCTGGCCAGAGCCGCCGCGGTGACATGCGCGATCATGAAGCCACTGTTCAAACCCGGATCCGCGCACAAGAAGGGAGGCAGGCGCGACACACCCGCGTCAATGAGCATGGCGATGCGCCGCTCGGCGATGGCGCCCACCTCCGCGATGGCGTTTGCCATGGCGTCAGCCACCAGAGCCACCGGCTCGGCGTGGAAATTGCCCCCTGAGATCAGCGCTCCCCCACAACCCAGTCCCTCAGCTGACTCACTCGGGTTTTCGCTCACAAAGACCAAGGGGTTGTCGGTGACCGCATTGGCCTCGCGCAGCAACACCTGCGCCGCATGCCGGAGTTGATCGAGGCAGGCGCCCACCACTTGGGGCTGACACCGCAGGCAATAAGGATCTTGGACGCGGTCATCGCCCTCCAAATGGCTGCGGCGTATCTCGCTGCCGGCCAGCAACTGTCTATAGATACGTGCCACATCGATCTGCCCGGGCTGACCTCGCAACGCGTGAATGCGCGGATCGAACGGGCCATCGCTGCCTCGCGCCGCATCGACCGTGAGCGCCCCAATCACCAAGGCCGACTCCAACACGGGTGCAAATGTAAAGAGGGCATGCAGCGCCAATGCCGTCGAGACCTGAGTGCCATTGATGAGTGCCAGGCCCTCTTTGGGGGCCAATTGCAGCGTGGGAATTCCGTGTGCCTGGAGGACCGCACCCGCAGTCTGACGTTGTCCGTCGACCAAGAACTCGCCTTCACCCATGAGCGCCAAGGTCAGGTGGGACAAGGGGGCGAGATCGCCTGAGGCGCCTACACTGCCTTGTGAAGGGATGAAGGGCACCAGCCCGGCGTTGTACACATCCAGCAGCCGCTGTATGACTTCTTCTCTCACCCCGGAGTGTCCGCGTGCCAAACTCGACGCTTTAAGCGCCAGTACCAGACGTACCACGGCGGGGGCCAAGGGTGCGCCCACGCCCACGCAGTGCGACCGAATCAAGTTGAATTGCAGGGCGGCCAGGTCGGTCTCATGGATGCGCCGGCTGGCGAGTTTGCCGAATCCCGTGTTCACCCCATACACGGGCATCGCGCCTGTGGCCGCACGGTGCACCAGGTCAGCCCCTGCTCGCACGAGGGCCCAGCACGAAACGTCCAAGCCCATTTGCAGGCCTCCTTGGTGCAGGGCCTGCAGATCGCGCAGCGACAAGGCGCCCGGACGCAATGCCGACAAGGATGGCATGACGCGCTTCAACGGCGTTGAGGTGACACCGCCATGGGCAGATTCAGACCTTGCTCTCGGGCACAGTCCAAGGCTTCGGTATAGCCCGCATCGACATGGCGCATGACGCCGGTGGCGGGGTCATTCCACAGCACGCGCTTCAGACGCTCGTCGGCCTGCGCGGTGCCGTCACAGACGATGACCACACCGGCGTGCTGGGAGTAGCCCATGCCCACCCCACCGCCGTGGTGCAAGCTCACCCAAGTGGCACCGCCAGCGGTGTTGAGCAGGGCGTTGAGCAAGGGCCAATCGGACACCGCATCCGAGCCGTCTTGCATGGCCTCGGTTTCTCGGTTGGGGCTGGCCACTGACCCGCTGTCCAGGTGGTCTCTGCCGATCACGATGGGTGCCTTGAGCTCTCCTTTGCGCACCATTTCGTTGAACGCCAAGCCCGCGCGGTGTCGATCGCCCAAACCAATCCAGCAGATGCGAGCGGGCAGCCCCTGAAACGCAATGCGCTCGCCCGCCATGTCAAGCCAACGATGCAGATGCTCGTCGTCGGGGAAGAGCTCCTTCATCTTGGCATCGGTTTTTCGGATGTCATCGGGGTCACCCGACAACGCCACCCATCGGAACGGACCCTTGCCACGGCAAAAGAGCGGCCGAATGTAGGCAGGCACAAATCCGGGGAAGCCAAAAGCGTCTTTCAAGCCCTCGTCAAACGCCACCTGCCGGATGTTGTTGCCATAGTCAACCGTGGGGATGCCCATGGCCTGAAAGTCCAGCATCGCCTGGACATGCACGGCACAACTGCGCGCCGCCGCAGATTTGAGCGCGGCGTGCTGAGAATCTTGAGCTCGGGCGGCCTGCCATTGCGCCACCGTCCAGCCGGCCGGCAAATAACCATTGACCAGATCGTGTGCAGAGGTTTGGTCGGTCACCAGATCGGGCTTAAAACCTCCTGCTTGGGCGCGTCGCACCAATTCGGGCAAGACCTCGGCCGCGTTGCCCAAGAGGGCGACGGACACTGCTTTTTTCTGCGTGGTGTAGCGCCGCAGCCGATCGAGCGCGTCATCCAGGTCTCGTGCTTGCTCGTCCACGTAACGCGTCTTGAGACGAAAGTCGATGCGACTTTGCTGGCATTCCACCACCAACGAGCACGCACCGGCAAAGGTGGCCGCCAAAGGTTGAGCCCCGCCCATGCCGCCGAGACCGGCCGTGAGAATCCACCGACCCGACAGGTCGCCGCCGTAATGCTGCCGCCCGGCTTCGACAAAAGTTTCGTAGGTGCCTTGCACAATGCCTTGACTGCCGATGTAGATCCACGAGCCTGCCGTCATTTGCCCATACATCATGAGGCCCTTGCGGTCGAGCTCATGAAAGTGCTCCCAGGTTGCCCATTTGGGCACCAGGTTGGAGTTGGCGATCAGCACCCGAGGCGCATCGGGATGGGTGCGAAACACACCCACCGGTTTGCCCGACTGGATGAGCAGGGACTCATCGGCTTTGAGCTGACGCAAGGCCTGCAAGATCGCCTCGAAACAATCCCAGTTGCGGGCCGCCTTACCGATGCCGCCGTACACCACCAAGGCGTCGGGGTTTTCGGCGACTTCGGGATCCAAATTGTTTTGGATCATGCGGTAGGCCGCCTCGATGAGCCAGTTGGCGCAACTGAGTTCGGTGCCACGCGGGGCACGTACCGACCGAGGCTGAGCCACGGCGTGAAGGGCAGATAAATCAGTCATGGTTTTCTCCGCAGAGATCAGGGCTGGACCTTACTTGTCTAGACAAGTCT
>CAZCJB010000208.1:0-3277 GCA_964498795.1 uncultured Rubrivivax sp.
TTCATCACCGAGAGCACGTTTGGCATGCCGGTGTACCGATGGCGCGCCCATCAAGCGGTCCTCAACGACATCACGCAGTGGTGGCAAGGCAACGCAGAGCTCGGTCGCACCAGCGTCTTGCTGGCCTACAGCTTGGGCAAGTCGCAACGGGTCTTGGGCGGGGTTGATCCTCGAGTGGGACCCTTGGTGGTGCATCCCTCGATCGAGACTTTGAATGAAGTCTACCGAGCCGCGGGGGTGGCATTGCCGGCGACCTTGCCTTGGTCGTCATTGGAGGATCCTCACGTGCGCGCTCGGGCACTGGTGCTGATCCCCCCGGCTGCGCAGACACAAGGTCTGAGCCGCTTGCTGGGTGACTACAGCGACGCCTTTGCCAGCGGGTGGATGCAATTGCGAGGGGCTCGACGGCGACAAGGCGTGGATCGCGGCTTTGTGTTGAGCGATCATGCCGATTGGCCGGGTTTGCACCGTGCGATTGCAGCCACGGGGGCCGAACGGATCCTGGTCACTCATGGATACGAGTCGGTGATGGTGCGGTGGCTACAACAGCAAGGCCTGCAAGCCAGTTCGTTGCGCACAGCGTTCGGGGAGGATCCATCGGTGGAATGAAACCCACTCGCATTTGAGGGCGGTCAAGGGCGACACCTCAATGTGTACCAACAATGCTGCGGGTGAGTGCCCCACTTCTCCAAAGCGACGCGTGGTGGAGTGTCGACCTGGCGACGCTCTTGGTCCAACAAGGCGTGCGCTCAGATCCCGACGGTCAAGCGCAAGGTCTCACCGCATCCGAGGCAGATCGCCGACGCGCCCAAGTGGGCCTCAATGCCTTGGTGGTGGTGAGCGACGCATCGCCTTGGCGACTGCTGTGCAAGCAGATCTCGGGTCCATTGGTGCTGATCTTGGTGATCGGTGGCTGCATCTCATTGTTTGTGGGTGAATGGATGGATGCACTCACCATTTTGGCCATCATCGTCATCAGCGCGGGGCTGGGCTTTTGGCAGGAATGGAAAGCCTCGCGCGCCGTGGCGGCTTTGCGTCAGAGACTGTCACTGACCTGTCGCGTGCTGCGCGATGGGCTATGGCTCAACCTGCCGGTTCAAAGTCTGGTGCCGGGAGATGTCATTGAGCTTAGCGCCGGGAACCTGATCCCCGCCGATGGCGCCATTGTGCAGGCCCGCGATTTTCTCGTGACCGAGGCGGGCCTCACCGGTGAATCGTTTCCTGTTGAAAAGCGTCCAGGCGTGGTGCCTCGTGAGGCCACATTGCGTGAGCGCACCAATGCGGTCTTTCAAGGCAGTTCAGTGCGCAGCGGGACCGCACGGATCTTGGTGATGAAGACGGGTGCTCACACCATCATGGCCGACCTCGCCCGCCGGCTCACCGCGGCCGTGTCGGAGACCGATTTTTCGCGGGGCGTGAGGCATTTTGGCGACATGCTGATGCGCGTGATGCTGGTGGTGGTGATCCTGGTGCTGGTGGCCAACCAGTGGTTGGGTCGACCCGCCATGGACTCCTTGTTGTTCGCCATGGCCTTGGCGGTGGGCTTGTCTCCCGAGTTGCTGCCTGTGATCGTGAGTGTGTCGCTTGCCCGAGGCGCTTCGAATTTGGCAGCACTGGGGGTGTGGGTCAAGCGTCTGGAGGCCATTGAGGACTTGGGCACGATGGATGTGTTGTGCACCGACAAGACGGGCACGCTCACCACAGGCGTGATGACCGTGGAGCAAGCCTTGAACCCGCAAGGCTCTTCCAGCGATGCCGTGATGCGTCTGGGGCATTTGAATGCAGCCTTTGAAACAGGCATTGAGAACCCTTTAGACGCTGCCTTGGTGATGGAGGGCCAGCGACGCGACTGGAACACCGACGGCTGGATCAAACTGGACGAGATCCCGTATGACTTTGTGCGTCGGCGTTTGACGCTTGTGTTATCCAAGGCCACGGAACCCGGGCGAGAACTGTGGATCACCAAAGGAGCTTTTGACAATGTCTTGGCGGTGTGTACGCAGGTGCAGTGTGATACGACAAGCCCCGTTCCGGAACCGGGTGGTGCTTCCGGTGTTCGCGATTTGGATGACAACATCAAGGCACATTTGCGGACCTTGGCCGCTGCGCAAGGTCAAGAGGGCCTGCGTGTCTTGGCCGTGGCCACCCGAACACGGGATCATTCGACGGTGAGCCTGCAGCACCAGGATCCTGAGCGAACCACGGCGGATGAACGAGACATGGTATTTCAGGGGCTTTTGTGCTTCAGCGATCCACCCAAGGAAGATGCTGCCAGTGCGTTGGCGTTGCTGGCCCAGCGCGGCATTCGGGTGAAGATGATCACCGGGGACAACCGGCATGTGGCGGCCCATGTCGCGCAGGCTGTGGGGCTCGATGCGAAGTTGTTGTTAACCGGTGAGCAACTGGCGAAATTGCGCGAGGAATCGTTGTGGCAGTTGGCTGAAACGACTGAACTTTTTGTGGAGGTGGATCCATCCCAAAAAGAGCGCATTGTGCGGGCGCTGCAGCGCACGGGCCATACGGTGGGATATCTGGGTGATGGCATCAACGATGCACCTGCCTTGCACGCGGCCGATGTGGGGCTGTCCGTGGAAGGGGCTGTGGACATCGCGCGGGAATCTGCGGACGTGGTGCTCATGCGGCCCGATTTGCAGGTGCTGCGTCGCGGCGTGGAGGATGGTCGACGTACTTTTGCCAATACCCTCAAGTACATCCAAATCACGACCAGTGCCAACTTTGGCAACATGGTCAGCATGGCCTTGGCCACTCCCTTGCTGCCGTATTTGCCATTGACGGCCACGCAGATCCTGCTCAACAACTTTTTGTCGGATTTGCCCTCCATGGCCCTCAGCTCAGACCGCGTGGACGATGATGTGCTCCTGCAAGCGCAGCGCTGGAATGTGGATCGAGTGCGGCGTTTTATGATCACATTCGGGCTCATCAGCTCGGTGTTCGATGTCCTCACCTTCTACTTGCTCATTCAAGTGTTCCATGCCGCAGAAGCGGTGTTCCAAAGCGCCTGGTTTGTCGTGTCGGTACTGACCGAACTGGCCGTGGTGCTCTTGTTGCGCACGCACCGACCTGCCCTCCGGAGCCACCCCTCCCGTTGGCTGGTGGTGGCCACACTTTGCGTGGCGTTGTGTGTGGTGTTTCTGCCGCAGGGTGGCATGCTCGCAGAGTGGCTCGGCTTGCAGCCCTTGCCCGCATCCGTGATGGGAAGCCTGATGGTCGTCCTTTTGGCCTACGTGCTGTGGACCGAGGCCGTCAAACTGTGGTG
>CAZCJB010000209.1:0-3268 GCA_964498795.1 uncultured Rubrivivax sp.
GGCCGGTGGGGGCGATTTCGGCTCGGCCGAGAAGCGCAAGGGCGGGCAGGTTCCGACGAGCCGTCGGGCTCGTCGGTGGCTTGCGGGTGTCTGAGCTCGCCCCAAGGCGAGCGAGTTCCGCAAGACACCTGGCCGGCCTGAGCATCGCAGGGAAGTGCCGCTGCAAGCGGCACCCGAGCGGCATGAGCCACCACCGGCCTGGCGCAGGGGGCATCGCGAGGTTCAAGCTCTGGGAGGAAGGTTGCCGCGCGCCTTGCAGGCGCTCGCAATGACGGCTCGCAATGACGGCTCGCAATGACGGGATTAGGCGAAGCCGAGCAGACGCTTGGCGTTTTCCTTGAGGATCAAGGGCTTCACCTTGTCCTTGAACCCGGCCTCGTCGAAGTCCTTCATCCACCGCTCTGGCGTGATCAGCGGGTAGTCGCTGCCGAACAGCATGCGATCTTTGAGCAGCGTGTTGGCGTATTGCACCAACTGAGCGGGGAAATACTTGGGGCTCCAGCCTGAGAGGTCGATCCAGACATTGGGCTTGTGCAAGGCCAAACTCAAGGCCTCGTCTTGCCAGGGCCAGCTCGGGTGGGCCACGACGATCTGGATGTCGGGAAAGTCGATGGCCACATCTTCCAGCAACATGGGGTTGCTGTTTTGCAAACGCAAGCCGCCGCCGCAGCGCATGCCGCTGCCAATGCCCGAGTGGCCACTGTGGAAGATGGCCGGCAGCTTGTATTCGGCGATCACCTCGTACAGCGGCCAGGCCATTTTGTCGTAGGGCAAGAAGCCTTGCACCGTCGGATGAAATTTGAAGCCCTTGACCCCCGCCTCTTCAATCAGACGACGGGCCTCGCGGGCGCCCATCTTGCCCTTGTGCGGATCGATGGATGCAAAGGCCACCATCATGTCGCTGTTCTCGCGCGCGGCATCGCAAATTTCTTCGTTGGGGATGCGGCGGCGGCCCAGCTGCGACTCCGAATCCACCGTGAACATCACCAGACCGATCTTGCGCTCGCGGTAATAGGCCACCGTCTCGGCGATGGTGGGCCGGCGGTCGGAGCCAAAGTATTTGTCCGCGGCCCGGTCGTACTCTTCCCCATAGCTGTCGAAGGGGTTGCGGCACGACACCTCGGCGTGGGTGTGGATGTCAATCGCGATGAGGTCTTCGGTGTTCATGGCAGAAGTTATGGCTATGAAGCAGTTTAGGAGCCCGGCCTGGGGAAAACCAGGATATTCTGCGCCGTAACTTGAGATGAGCTCCTAGGGTTTCCACTGATCTTGTATTTCTTTTTCTGAACTATCTTGCGGTCTGCTTTGCCCTCGCACTGATCCTGCGATTTTCGCCATGACCGCACCCACCTCATCCGCCACCAGCCTGCTGGCCACTCTCGACTTGTTGGACATCTCGTTTGAAGGGGTCGTGGCGCACATTCGCCTCAACCGCCCTGCCAAACGCAATGCGCTCAGCGACCCGCTGATTCAGCAACTGCACACCTGCTTCATTCAACTGCCCGAGATGGTGCGCTGCGCCGTCATCAGCGGCGAAGGGCAGCACTTTTGCGCCGGGCTTGATCTGTCAGAGCTGGTCGAGCGTGACATCCACAGCGGTGTGTTGCATTCGCGCATGTGGCACGCCGCCTTTGACGCGATCCAGTTTGGTCGCATTCCGGTAGTGGCAGCGCTGCACGGGGCGGTCGTGGGGGGAGGCTTGGAATTGGCAAGCGCCTGCCACATCCGCGTGGCCGATGCCACCGCTTATTACGGCCTGCCAGAGGGGCAACGCGGGATCTTCGTCGGCGGCGGTGGCTCGGCCCGCATTCCCCGCTTGATGGGCGTGGCCCGCATGACCGACCTCATGATGACCGGACGCGTGTATGACGCGCAAGAAGGCTTGGCAGTGGGCCTGTCGCAATACGTCGTGCCCGAGGGCGAGGCGGTGAGCAAAGCCTTGGCCTTGGCCCAACGCATTGCGCAAAACGCCCCCATGTCCAACTTTGCGGTCATGCATGCTCTGCCCCGCATTGCCGATCAATCGCAAAGCGAAGGCCTGTTCACCGAATCGCTCATGGCCGCTGTGGCCGAAAGCACTCCCGAGGCGCAATCACGCCTGCGCGCCTTTTTAGAAGGACGAGCCGGCAAGGTCGTCAAGACGACCGCCTGAGACACCCTTGATGAGCCCCACGTCAACACCTCGGTATCGCGACGCCAGCGTGGGCGGTTGCCTGCACGCGAACGTCGAACAGCGGCCCGACGGCACCACCGTGCTGCGCTCTACCGAAGCGCTGGGCGACTACCCTGATCGGCTCACCGACCGCTTGGAGCAGTGGGCCGAGCAAGCCCCGGACCGCGTGCTGGTGGCGCGTCGAGACGGCCTCACTGGCCAATGGTGCACGCTCACCTACTCACAAATGCTCCAGCGCGTGAAGTCCGTGGGGCAAGCCTTGGTGGACATGGGACTGTCCGTGGAACGGCCCGTGGCCATCCTCAGTGAAAACAGCTTGGAGCACCTCACCTTGGCACTGGGCGGCATGTGGGCCGCAGTGCCCTATGTGCCAGTGTCCACCGCTTATTCGCTCGTGTCCAAAGACTTCGGCAAATTGCGTCACATCCTGCAAACCGTGACACCAGGTCTGGTGTTTGCCAGCGGCAGCGCATACGCTGCGGCCATCGCCGCCACCGCCCCCGCAGACGCCACTGTGGTGTTGGTGGACGGGGCGGTGCCCGGCCGCCACGTGCGCACGTTTGAAAGCCTGTGGCAGACCCAACCCAGTGCCACCTTGGATGCCGCGCATGCCCTTGTGGGCCCCGACACCATCGCCAAGTTCCTTTTCACCTCGGGCTCCACCAAAATGCCCAAGGGCGTCATCACCACTCAGCGCATGATGTGCTGCAACCAGCAGATGTTGCGACAGACGCTTGGGTTCCTGGCCGAAGAGCCGCCCGTGTTGGTGGACTGGCTGCCCTGGAACCACGTGTTTGGTGGCAGCCACAACACGGGCATCGTCATCTACAACGGCGGCACGCTCTACATCGACGACGGCAAGCCGACGCCCGCAGGCATGGCTGAGACGCTGCGCAACCTGCGCGAGATCTCACCCACCATTTACTTCAATGTGCCCAAAGGCTTGGAAGAAATTGCCACGGCCATGGACAGCGATGCTCAGCTGCGAGACACCTTGTTCAGACGCTGCAAGGCTTTCATGTTCTCAGGCGCTGCGCTCAGCCAAGCCGTGTGGGACAAGTTGCATGCACATGCTGAGGCGTCCGTCGGTGAACG
>CAZCJB010000210.1:0-3243 GCA_964498795.1 uncultured Rubrivivax sp.
CCACGAGGTCTGATTTCGGGTATCTTCGGGGTTTCGGGATCTTTTTCCATCTGTCAGAGGAGTTTTGGAATGCAAATCAAGTACACCCTGTTGGCTGGCACCGCCCTCGCGATTCTGGGTGCGTCGGCCTCGGCGCAGGATCTCGTGGTCAAGATCGGCCATGTAGGCCCTACCAGTGGCGCCATCGCTCACTTGGGCAAAGACAACGAGAACGGCGCGCGCATGGCCATCGATGAGCTCAACGCCAAAGGCGTGACCATTGGTGGCAAGAAGGCCAAGTTTGAGTTGTTGGCCGAAGATGACGCAGCCGACCCCAAGCAAGGCACCGCGGCCGCGCAGAAGCTGGTCGATGCCAAGGTCAACGGCGTCATTGGCCACCTCAATTCGGGAACTTCCATTCCTGCCTCCAAGATTTACAGCGATGCGGGTGTTCCTCAAATCAGCCCCTCGGCCACCAACCCCAAGTACACGCGCAACGGCTACAAGACGACCTTCCGTGTGGTCGCCGATGACGTTCATCTGGGGGGCACCTTGGGCAAGTACGCCGTGGCCACGCTCAAGGGCAAATCCATCGCTGTCATCGATGATCGCACCGCCTATGGGCAAGGTGTGGCCGACGAGTTCGAGAAGGGTGTCAAGGGTGCGGGTGGGTCCATCGTGGGTCGCGAGTTCACCACGGACAAGGCCACTGATTTCACGGCCATCTTGACCAACCTGAAGGCCAAGAAGCCCGATGTGGTGTTCTTCGGTGGCATGGACGCCGTCGCTGGACCGATCTTGCGCCAGATGAAGCAATTGGGCATCGATGCCAAGCTGATGGGTGGAGACGGCATCTGCACGGGCGAACTGCCCAAGCTCGCCGCAGGCACCATGGCTGACAGCCAAGTCTATTGCGCCGAGGCTGGCGGCGTGGAAGGCTCTGGGAAGAAGGGCATGGACGACTTCAAGGTGGCCTTCAAGAAGAAATTCAACGCCGACGTTCAAATTTACGCGCCCTATGTCTATGACGCTGTCAACGTGATGGTGGCGGCCATGGTGAAGGCCGGCTCTTCGGATCCGGCCAAGTACCTGCCGGTGTTGGCCAAGACCGAAGGCTACAAAGGCGTGACGGGCACGATTGGCTTCGATAACAAGGGTGACATCAAGAACGGCGCTTTGACCCTGTTCACCTACAAGGGCGGCAACCGCGATCAAATCGCGGTGGTGCGCTGATTTAAGGGTCCTTGGACCCGTTGATAGGGGCACCTTCGGGTGCCCCTTGTTCTTCACAGGAGACCGACCATGATCACCCCACATGATCTTGCCCAGAGTCTCGATCTGCCCAAACGCACCGTTGCGCTGGTCTTGGCCGGAGGACGTGGCAGCCGACTAAAAAGTCTCACCGATGACCGCGCCAAACCCGCTGTCTATTTCGGCGGCAAGTTTCGGATCGTGGACTTTGCATTGTCCAACTGTTTGAACTCCGGGATTCGACGTATCGGTGTGATCACGCAATACAAAAGTCACAGCCTCCTGCGGCACTTGCAGCGCGGCTGGGCCTACTTGCGTGCAGAAATGAACGAGTTTGTCGACTTGCTGCCCGCTCAACAACGGGTGGATGAAGAGTCGTGGTATCGAGGAACTGCCGACGCGGTCTACCAAAACCAAGACATCTTGGCGGCCTACGGAGCGGACTACATTGTGGTGCTCGCAGGTGACCATGTGTACAAGATGAATTACGCCATCATGCTCGCCGACCATGTGGCCATGGGTCGAGACTGCACGGTCGGATGCATTGAAGTCGATCGCCAAGAGGCGCGTGCCTTTGGCGTGATGGCCATCGACGAGCGCCGGCACATCACGTCTTTCGTTGAAAAGCCTCACGATCCGCCGCCCATGCCCGGCAAGCCTGATCGTGCCTTGGCCAGCATGGGCATCTACATCTTCAACGCGCGATATCTCTATCGCGAACTTGAAAAGGACATGGCCGACCCGCACTCAAGCCACGACTTTGGCAAGGACATCATTCCTCGAGCGGTCAAGGAGGGGAGGGCCGCCGCACACCCCTTTGAATTGTCTTGTGTTGGGCGTCGAATGGGGGCGCAGCCCTACTGGCGGGATGTAGGCACCATCGATGCCTATTGGGATGCCAACATTGATCTGACGGCGACTGACCCCTTGCTCAATCTTTACGACACCCGCTGGCCAATCTGGACCTATCAACCGCAATTGCCCCCAGCCAAATTTGTACACAACACCGATGACCGGCGCGGTTTGGCGATCGAATCATTGGTGTCCGGTGGGTGCATCATCTCTGGGTCGGTGCACCGAAGCGTATTGTTCTCCCAGGTTCGTGTGCACTCCTATGCCATCGTCCAATGGAGTGTCTTGCTGCCCAATGTCACGGTGGGGCGGGGCGCACGCCTGAACCGCGTCATCGCCGACCGCGGTTGTGTCATTCCAGATGGCATGGTGGTGGGTGAGAACGCAGAGCTCGATGCCGCCCGATTCCTGCGCAGCGAAAGCGGCATCACCCTCATTACTCGCGACATGCTGAAGCGATTGGACGGCTCGCAGGAGGAGGAGCTTCACTGATGCGGGTGCTCCACGTGGCCGCTGAGGCCCACCCATTGGTCAAGACCGGAGGACTCGCCGATGTCATGGCGGCCTTGCCGCGTGCATTGGAGCCGCACGGCGTGGAATCCACCCTGTTGCTCCCTGGATTTCCTGGCGTGCTGGAGGGCGTGTCTTCCTGGACCGAGTTTTGTACTTTGGGTCCGGCATTGGGGGCGGCCCGTGTCAAGCTCCTGCGGGGCCGGATGCCGGGCACACACACCCCCGTGATCGCCATAGATGCACCGTGGTTCTATCGGCGCCAAGGGACTCCCTACCACGATGCGCAAGGCCAAGACTGGCCCGACAACGCGCAACGCTTTGCGCTCTTGGGGTGGGTGGCTGCGCAATGGGCAGCCGGGGGCCTCGACCCACTGGGATCCACCGATCTTGTCCACGCTCACGACTGGCATGCGGCGTTGTCATGCACCTACCTGGCCCTCCAAGGGTCATCGCGAGTCGTCAACTTGTTCACCATCCACAACTTGGCTTATCAAGGGCTCTTCCCGTTTTCTGATCACACGCTTTTGGGCCTACCAAGTCAACTCATGTCTCCCGCCGGGTTGGAGTTTCACGGCCGCTTATCGTTCATGAAGGGCGGGCTGCAATTCGCCGATCGCATCACCACCGTCAGCCCCACTTACGCGCGTG
>CAZCJB010000211.1:0-3236 GCA_964498795.1 uncultured Rubrivivax sp.
CTGGGCCAAGGGGCGGTGTTTTTGGAATCCATCGACACGCTCAGCGAGACCGACTGGCGTGATTTGCCCGCGCCTCAAGGCATGATTGGCTGCAATGTGGCCGGAGAAGCGGTTCGGCATCGGGTGGAAGCTCAGCTGGAACTGTGGGACTTCGAGCCTCGGTGGATCCACCCTGGCAAGCACCAGGCCGGCGTGACCAGCGGATACGACCACCCCACGCGGCTGGGGGCAGACCGATGGGCCGCCATGATCGGGGCGCGCTGGCATGTGCTGCAACAAGCCACCCCAGGACCCGCCTTGGCGGTGATGGTGGGCACGGCCGTGACCGTCGACGCCCTGGACGCCCAGGGCCATTTTTGCGGCGGCTTGATTGTGCCCGGTCACGGCATCATGTTGCGAGCGCTCGAAGGCGGAACCGCAGGTCTGCGCGTGCCCACCGGTCAAGTGGTGGAGTTCGCCACCAACACCAGCGACTGCATCACCAGCGGTGGCACTTATGCCATCACCGGAGCCATTGAGCGGCTGCACCGGCATCTGGCCGAACGCACCGGGCACACGCCGCGCACCTTCATCTCAGGCGGCGCCGCGTGGAAGGTGTGCCCCTATCTCACCATTGATCACGAACTGCATGAAGCCTTGATCTTTGATGGGCTGCTGGCGATGGCGGCCAGCACGCCGCAGAAGTGAGCTCGATGCCGCGAGTGGCTCCCATCGCGGCACGACACCCCGTGGTGACCCGCCGGCATGGTGACACGCGCATCGACGATTACGCCTGGCTTCGCGAGCGCGACAACCCCGAGGTGCAAGCCCACTTGCAGGCAGAGAATGCGCACACGCAGGCCTGGTTTGCGCATTGGGAGGCACAAGACGTCGCTCAAAAGGTCGCTCAAGAGGTGCCCTTGCGCCAGCGCCTCTACCACGAAATGCTGGCGCGCATCCAAGAGGATGACGAATCAGTCCCCTGGCGCGAACACGGTTGGTGGACAACGCAACGCACCGCCCAAGGTCATGCCTACCCCAGCTATTGGCGCTGGAAAGATGGCGCCGACGCGTCTTCGGCTGAATTGGTGCTCGACTTGAACGAATTGGCCCAAGGCAAGCCCTACCTGGACCTGGGAGCGTTTGAAATCAGTCCCGATGGCCGTTGGCTGGCCTACTCGCTCGATGAAAGCGGTGGGTTGGACTACACGCTGCGCCTCAAAGACCTGCACACCGGTTCGCACGATGCTCGCACCTGGGCCGACACCGACAGCGTGGCCTGGGCCCAAGACAGCCAGACCTTGTTCTATGTGACCAAGGACGAGGCCAAGCGCACCCACCGGGTGTGGCGCCACCGCTTGGGTCAACCCCCTGACCAACCCGATGTGTTGGTGTTTGAAGAGCGCAACGAGCTTTTTTGGGTGGACGTGAGCCGCACCCGCGACGGTGCATGGATCGTGGTGGGCAGCCACAGCAAAGACACCAGTGAATTGCGCGTCATCAACGCCCGCAAGTCTGGCTCCCGCATGCGAGTGATCGTGCCGCGCCGCAAAGGACGAGAGGCGTCGCTGGACCACGGGCATGGCCAGTTCCATTTGCTGCTCAACGACACCGGGCCCAATTTCCGTTGGGTGAGTGTGGATGCCCGTCGCCCTGACTTGCAGCGTGCGCAAGAACGCGTGGCGCACCGCCCCCAAGTCATGTTGGAGGACCTGGACGTCTTCGCCCATCACGCGGTCTTGTCGGAGCGCGATGCGGGCGTGCAGCGCTTGCGTGTTTTCGACCTTCGAACGGGCGCAGATCACACGGTGGCTTTTGACGAGCCGGTGTACTCAGCGCAAGGGTCGATCAATGCCGAGTTCGACACGTCCATCTTTCGGCTCGAGTACACCTCGCTCGTCACGCCCCACACCGTCTACGACTACGACATGGCCGGCCGCAGCCTGACCCTGCGCAAGCGTCAGCCGGTTCGGGGAGGCTACGAGCCCTCGGCCTACGCATCGTTGCAACTGATGGCCCAGGCCCCAGATGGCACCTCGGTGCCGGTGTCGTTGGTTTGGAAGCCGGGGGTGACGCAGGCGAGTCAGCAATCTTCAGGGTCTGATCTAGGGTCTGTGTGCGAGTCGCCACCGCCCCACCCCCGACCACTGCTCCTGGAAGGCTATGGAGCCTACGGCATCCCCAATGATGTGTACTTCTCCACCACGCGCTTGAGTTTGCTGGACCGCGGTGTGGTGGTGGCCTTGGCCCATGTGCGGGGCGGCGCAGACTTGGGGCGCACCTGGTATGACGACGGCAAGCTCGATCGCAAGATGAACAGCTTCACCGACTTCATCGCTTGCGCTCAAGCGTTGGTGGACCGCGGCTGGACCACGCACGCTCAACTCATCATTGAGGGCGGCAGTGCGGGCGGTTTGCTCATGGGCGCGGTGGTGAACTTGCGGCCCGACTTGTGCCGTGCCGTCGTGGCCGAAGTGCCCTTTGTGGACGTGCTCAACACCATGCTCGACGACTCCTTGCCACTCACGGTGGGTGAGTATTTGGAGTGGGGCAACCCTCAGCGCAAGGCCGACTACGCCACGTTGCGCGCCTATTCGCCTTATGACAATCTGCACCGCGCCCATTACCCCGCCATGTACCTGAGATGCGGCCTTCACGACAGCCAGGTGCCTTATTGGGAAGCCGTGAAATATGCGGCCAAGTTGCGGACCTTGAAGACCGATGAGCACCCCGTGCTGGTGTCGATCGACATGGAAGCTGGCCATGCAGGCGCCTCGGGCCGCTATGAGGCCTTGAAAGAGCGCGCTCAGACGGTGGCGTTCATGCTGGCCCAATGGGGCCTGGCGCACACTTGATCACGAGGGATCCAGCACGATGGCGGGTCTTCGCGCTCACTCGCTCGTCGCGCGGCGCAGGGTCTGCACCACGGGTTGACGCAGCACCGCGCGCAGCCCCCACCAACCGGCGGCCCAGGCCAAGGCCGCGCCGGCGACCGTGCCCCCCAGAGGCACCCACGGTGTGGGATTCCACTCAAAGCCAAAGGCGTAACGTGCCAAGGCCCAGCCCACGGCCACCGCCGCGCCCGAGGCCAGGAAGCCCGCCAAGGCCCCGACCCCCAGCAACTCGGTGCGCTGCACGCTGCGCAGCAAGGCCGATGAGGCCCCCAAGGAGCGCATGAGCGCGTACTCTCTGGCCCGAGACTCACGCGTGGCACTCAGCGCGGCAAACAGCACCACCAAGCCGGCGGCCAAGGTGAA
>CAZCJB010000212.1:0-3189 GCA_964498795.1 uncultured Rubrivivax sp.
GAGACCTGTTACCTGACAAGGAGTTCTGCAGCGTGATTCCGTTTGTTGATTTGAAGACCCAATACCTGTCTATTCAGGACGAAGTCGATGCCGCCATCAAAGGCGTGTTGAACTCCTGCCAATTCACGCTAGGCGACGAGGTGGCCGCCTTTGAGCACGAATTTTCGCGATATTGCCAGTCCCAATGGGGGGTGGGCGTGAACACAGGCACCAGTGCATTGCACTTGTCCCTGTTGGCAGCGGGAGTTGGTCCTGGGGATGAAGTCATTACCGTGCCGTTTACCTTCGTGGCCACCGTGTCGGCGATTGATTACACCGGCGCGAAGCCTGTGTTGGTGGACATCAAGCCTGACACGTTGACGATGGACCCGGTGGCCTTCGAAGCGGCCATCACCCCGAAGACCAAAGCCGTGATTCCCGTGCATCTGTACGGGCTGCCAGCGGACATGGATCCGATCGTTGAGATCGCTCGACGTCATCACCTGGTGGTGATTGAAGACGCCGCTCAAGCCCACGGTGCCGAGTTGAATGGGCGCCGCGTGGGCAGTTTGGGCGACATGGCTTGCTTCAGCTTTTACCCGGGGAAAAATCTGGGTGCCTACGGTGAAGGGGGCATGGTGGTGACCCAAAACGCCGAGTGGGCTCGCAAAGTCCGCATGCTCAGAGACTGGGGGGCTCAAAAGAAGTATCACCACGAAATCAAGGGCTACAACTTTCGCATGGAGGGCTTGCAGGGGGCGGTCTTGCGGGTCAAGTTAAAGCACCTGGAGCGCTGGACGGAAGCTCGACGCTCCCTGGCCCGTCAGTATGACGAGGTCTTGCAAGAAGCAAGCGTGGTGCGGCAATCCGTGCCTCAGGGTCGGCGCCACGTGTATCACGTCTATGCCGTGCGAAGCGCCGAGCGTGGACGCTGGCAACAGCAGCTGTCGGCCCAAGGCATACAAACGGGCATTCACTATCCGACCCCTGTGCACCTCCTGCCGGCTTTTGCCGATATGGGTTACCAGATTGGCGCCTTTCCTCATTCCGAGAAGGCGGCACAAGAGGTGTTGTCTTTGCCGATGTTTCCCGAGTTGAGCCCGATTCAGTGCGAGACGGTTGCACAAGCAGTGGCTCAATTGGCCAGATCACCTGAGCGACAGGATTCTTCTGTTGCACCGGTGCTGGCCGCTGCTTAAGGTTTTGCAAGTGGCCGCGCAGCAAGTGGATTTGATGATTTTCCCGTGCAATGGGAACGGCGTCGAGGCCTTGGATGCCTTAGGCTCCACTTTCCGTTTGGTGACCTTCGTGGATGACCGACCCGGGGCGACCAGCGCCTCTTCGCTGTCGTTCCCGATTCAAGGCCGTCGGGCCTTTCAAGACCATCCCCAAGCTCGCGTGTTGGCGGTTCCAGGAAGCCCGACCAGTTTCCGCCAACGACGCGCCATTATCGAAAGTCTGGGACTGCCCTACGAGCGTTGGGCCACAGTGGTGCACCCACGTGCCTGTGTATCCGGACGAGCCCGAATTGGGCGCAATGTCTTGATCATGGCGGGGGCGGTCGTCACCAGCAATGCTGTGATTGGTGATCATGTATGCGTCTTGCCCAATGCCGTGATTCATCACGATGCCACTGTCGGAGATTGGACTCTGGTGGGCAGTGGCGTGGTGCTAGCTGGCGGCGTGGTGGTGGAACCCAACGTCTATCTCGGCAGCCAATCCAGTGTGAAGCCCTTGGTGCGGATTGGCTCGCATGCCATGGTGGGGATGGGGGCTACGGTCTTGAACGATGTGGCCTCGGGGTCAGTGGTAGCCGGATGCCCCGCCCGGCCTTTGAATGCTTGAGGTGAAGGAATGGAACCTGTGAACACGGCATCCATGCGTACGGATGCGAACGATGGGATAGAGCAAGTGAGAAGTTGGGCACGACTTTGGTGGCGACACCGAGTCTGGGCCATGTCTTGGGCGTGGTGCACCGCCATCGCCGTCGCCCTGGTGGTGCCTTGGGTGCCGCAACGATTTGAGGCCAAGGCCCGAGTCCAGGTGGACACGCAGTCGAGTATGAAGCCCGTGTTGGCCGGGCTGTCGGCACCCATGGATCTCGACCGACAGTCTCGCATCTTGGCAAGGATGGTGACCTCCACCCACAACCTGGAGCGTCTTCTTGATCGAAGCGAGTTAGGCCTGCCCCGTGCCACGGCCAGTGAGCGAGAAGATACCCTGGCGCGATTGCTTTCGCGGGTCAAGCTGATTCCGGAGGAGGCGGGCTTGTACACCGTGAGTTACCGGGATACACAGCCTGATCGCGCACGGCGTGTCGTCGAAGGGGTGGTGGACCTTTTTGTCGAGGTCGGCAATTCTGATAAGTTGCAAGAGGCTCAAAATGCGACCCGGTTCCTGGACGAGCAGATTCGGCACCACGAGACCCAATTGCTAGAGGCGGAACGTAAGCTCACCGAATTCAAGGTCAAGCATTTTGGAGCGACCGGTGTCAGCAAGGAAGACTACTTTGCACGGATCGCGGCCCAGCAAGAGGCGCTGAATCGACTTCGAGCGGAGCTCAGAGCAGCGGAGCAAACTCGAGACGTTTATCGCCATGAGCTGGCGCAGGAGTCTCCCCATCGAGCGGCTGATGTGGAGGTCATGGCTCAACGCAAGGCCCTGGAAGATTTGCTCAAGCGCTTGGGGGATCAGCATCCTGATGTGGTCAGCGCTCGAGAGACCTTGTCGCGGATGGAGACGCAGCGCGATGCTGCGGGTGCTGAGCGCACGGCTTTGGGTAGCCCCACCAACCCGGTGTACCAACGCATTCGGACGGCACTCACGGACGCAGAGGCTCAGGCTGCCGCGTTGAGGTCGCGTTTGGGCGTGGAAGAGCAACGCATGAAGGCGGTGCGTGCCTTGGCTGATAAGACTCCTGAAGTGGAAGCTGAATTGGCCCAATTGACCCTGGAGTTGGAGTTTGCGCGTAAGAACTATGACCAACTGATGGCGCGTGGCGAGTCGGCAGCCCTGAGTTTGAAGGCTGAAGAGTCACCTCGATTGAGTGGGCTGCGTGTCGTGGAGCCCGCCAGGACCTTGGCATCTCCAGTATTCCCGGGGCGATTGGAGATGGCCTGGATGGGCGTCGTGCTCACCTTGGCGGTGGCTTTGGGCTCACCTTGGGCGTGGCATCAATGGCGGCCCACGTTTCAGGACATGGAGACCCTT
>CAZCJB010000213.1:0-3143 GCA_964498795.1 uncultured Rubrivivax sp.
CGGCAATCCCCCGCCCCATCGTCATTGCGAGGGCCGCAGGCCCGCGGCAATCCCCCCACCTGAAGAAGATTGCTTCGTCGCTCCGCTCCTCGCAACGACGCTAGCGGGCCCGAAGCAATCCACCCCCGCCTGCCGCAGCATCCGGCTCGTGCGGATCAACGGCAGCCCCACCAGCGCCGTCGGATCGTCGGACTCGATCGATTCCAGCAACGCAATCCCCAAGGTCTCGCACTTGGCACTGCCCGCGCAGTCGTAGGGCTCCTCGGCTCGCAGGTAGAACTCAATCTCGGCGGCACTCAGGTGACGAAATGTCACCGCCACTGGCGCCAACTCGGTGCGCTCAAACCCACTGGCCACGCACACCACCGACACCGCCGTTTGAAATATCACCCGCTGCCCACTCATTTGCTGCAGCTGCTGCGTCGCCCGCTCGTGCGTGCCGGGCTTGCCGATTGCCTCTCCCGCCAAATCGGCCACCTGATCCGACCCGATCACCACCGCCTGCGGATGGCGCACGGCCACCGCCCGGGCCTTCTCCAGCGCCAATCGCAAGGCCAAGTCAACGGGCCGCTCCTCGGGCCGCGCGGTCTCGTCCACCCCAGGGGATTGCACCTCAAAAGGCACGCGCAAACGCTGCAGCAGCTCGCGCCGGTAGCGGGAGGTGGAGGCCAGGATGAGGGGAGGCATGGGGTGGATTGTCGGGCTTCAGTTCACACTCAACACAAGCTTCTTGCCGCAGGCGTTCAGATACCGACGCAGCGTCGCAATAGATGGGGAGTGCTTTCCAGTCGCAAGGGATCTTTCCAGTCTTGCAATCGCGGGCGACTGGGTACCCATCAGTTCAGCCAACTGAGCTTGAGTCAAGCCCGCCTCATGACGAGCCCGCAATAGCGCGTCCAGCAGTTCAGTTTCCTCCCGCTCAATTCGTTGTACTTCATCGCGAACTCGCGAGCGCTGCACGTTTTTGGATAAGTAGTCGATTTGATAATCCATAAATTTAACATAAATGTTATAATTTTTCGAGTGCTGTGATGAACTTGCGCGGTCCGACACCATGACTCAAGGTCCCGTCACAGGCCATCGCCATGAAGAGGGAGCCCGTTGGCAGTCCTGGCGCAACGATGACGAAGCGGTCTCGCAACGACACCCCCTTAAACTCCCCCCATGTCCCGCCCACCACCGCCCCCCGCCTCGCCTCGCGCATCGCGCGGGGCCGACCCGCAGCGGCTCGATGTGGTGGCGTTTGCCAAAGCCAAGGCGCATTTGGACGGGGCCACGCCCTTGGCGCAGATGCCACGCTTGGCAGACTCGGTGGTCACGCCCGGCCCCGATGTGCAGTGGCACCTCGACGGGCTGTGGAAAGAAGCCACCGCCCGCCCTGCCGAGATTCGCCTGCGACTGCAGGCGCAAGCCCAGCTGAGTCTGGTGTGCCAACGCTGCCTGCAACCCTCCTTGCATGCCGTCAAGTTGGACCAACGGTTTCGCTTCGTCGAGACCGAAGACGAAGCGGCGCGGCTGGACGAAGAAGCCGGCGACGACGAGGACGTGCTCGTCTTGCCACGGTCCCTCAAGGTGGCCGATTTGCTCGAGGACGAGCTCCTCTTGGCCGTGCCCATCGTCCCGATGCATGAGGTGTGCCCTGAACCTTTGCCATACGCTTCTTCATCAGAAGTCGAAGTGAGTGCAAACATCAATCCGACATCGATGGACGACAAACCCAACCCCTTCGCCGCGCTGGCCCAGCTCAAAACCCAGCTGAAAAAGAAGTCCTGACATGCCCGCGCCGCTGTACCTGGTGCCCAACACATTGGACTTGGGCGAAGCCCCCGAGCACCAAAGCGACATCCGCGACGTCCTGCCCGACGGCGTCCTGCGCCAAGCCGCGGCACTGACCCATTGGTTGGCCGAAGACGCCAAAACCACCCGCGCCTTCCTCCAACGCGTCGCCGCCGTGCATCCTTTGGCATTGCCGTTGCAGCAGATCCAGATCCAAGAGTTGCCGCGCAGTGCGAAGGGCAGTGCGCGAGGTGGAGATGCCCAGCCCGTCATTGCGAGGCCCACCGGGCCGCGGCAATCTCCCCCCCCACCCACATCACTCCACCCCCTCCTCACCCCCGCCCAACAAGGCACGCCACTCGGCCTCATCAGCGAAGCCGGCTTGCCCGGCGTGGCCGATCCCGGTGCCGACATCGTGGCCGCCGCGCACGCGCTGCACATCCCTGTCGTGGCCTTGTCGGGCCCAAGCTCCATCACCCTGGCCGTGGCGGCCAGTGGCTTGCAGGGTCAAAGTTTCGCCTTCGTGGGTTATTTGCCGCAAGACGCGTCTGCACGCACGGCACGCATACGCGCACTCGAAAACTTGTCTCGTCAACATCAGCAAACGCAATTGATGATCGAGACGCCCTATCGCAACGCGGCCCTCGCGCCAGCCCTGTTGCAAACTTTGTCGCCCACCACTCGGCTGTCCATCAGCTGTGGCCTGACCCTACCTAGAGGCTGGACGCGTACGCACACGGTGGCTCAGTGGCGTCAGCACCTTGGCGAGCCAAGTCCATCCCACTCCAGCGAGACCTCATCGACCGCAGCACTGTGGCCCGATAAAGTCCCGACCGTGTTCGCTTTGTTGGCCTGACGTGGCCGGCTTCTAACCGCCTCGAGATTGCTTCGCCCCTGCGGAGCTCGCAATGACTCCGTGGCGGCCCCACCCCCACGTCATTGCGAGGGCCAAGGGCCCGAGGCAATCTCCCCCACCCCCCTGTCATTGCGAGGGCCAAGGGCCCGAAGCAATCTCCCCCAGTAATGCCAAAATGGCAACCATCATGCCGGTTGCCCTTCCACCGTCCCTCTTGATCGTCGACGACGACACCCTGTCGACCTCGCTGCTCGAGTTCCTGTTTCAGCGGCAGCAGGTCCAGGTGACGACGCTGCGCGATGGTCAGGCGGCACTGGCCTACATCCAAACGCAAGCGCCTGTCTCGGTGGTCTTGTGCGAAATCATGCTGCCCCATGTCAGCGGCTTTGAGCTGCTCACGGCCCTGCGGAAGCAGCCCGGTTGGCAAGACACCCGCTGCGTGATGCTCAGCGCCAAAGACCAAGTCGCCGACATCAAACAAGCGTTCGCTCTGGGCGCCGACGACTACGTC
>CAZCJB010000214.1:0-3088 GCA_964498795.1 uncultured Rubrivivax sp.
GATCCACGCCTCCATCGCGCGCAAGTCGACCTGTCTTTCGGGCTTGGCGTAGATGCGCTCATACTCGCTCGCACGCCGTGCGTAGTAGTCCACCATGGCCACGCGGGTGTGCTCAGCCGAGGTGGGCAAGGCGCAATCTTCGGACATGCCAGTCTCCATCAAAAGGCCGCATAAAGCCGACCCGGGTTGAAAATACCCCGAGGGTCGAAAGCCGCTTTGAGTTGTCGATGCACACGGGTCAAGGGCGATGACAGGGCTGAGAAGACGTCAACGTGCGGGGGTTCGGCCCGGTATAACGCGGCGTGCCCGCCCCGTCGATCCACCAAGTCACGCACCTCTTCGGGCGGGGCGTCAGTGCACAACCAGCGCTGTGCGCCTCCCCACTCCATCAAGGTGTCACCTTGCAAGTTCAAGGGTCCCGTCGTATCGGGCACCGACAAGCGCCAAAGACGACCACCCTGTGCCACGCTCGATGCGGCTGCCTCAAAGTACTCATCGGTTTGGTCACGCAGTCCCTGCCAAAAGGCCCGCGCCAGCTCTGCATCGACAAGTTCACCGCCCAGTCGGTCTCGGGCAAAGCGGACAGCGGCGTGTGCACCACTCAAGCGCACCACCAAGGTCCCGTTCCACCAAGCCGTGGCATGAATGGGCCACGGTTGGCCCGCCCATCCATTCATCCGTTCCAGCGCTTCGGCTTCATCGCAATCAAAACGCAAGGTGGCGGTGGCCACGGGCCGAGGCAGCACCTTCAAAGACACATCAGTGATGACGCCCAGCACCCCCATCGACCCTGCCAGCAGCCTCGAGACATCGTAGCCAGCCACGTTCTTCATCACTTGGCCACCAAAGTGCAACCATTCCCCGCGGCCGTTGATCATTGAAGCGCCCAACACAAAGTCGCGAACCCCCCCCACGGCCGCACGCGAGGGGCCAGCCAACCCGGCGGCCACCATGCCGCCCACCGTACCGACTCCAGGATCGCCCAATCGTGGGGGTTCAAAGGCCAGGCATTGACCTTGTGTGTCCAGCAGGGCTTCGAGTTCCGCCAAGGGGGTGCCAGTTCGCACAGTCACCACCAACTCGGAGGGTTCGTACTGCAACACGCCTTGCAGGGCCCGGGTGTCCAGAATCTCCATCGACGCTTTATCTTCCGGCGTGGCATTGCCATAAAAGCGCTTGGTACCGCCTCCGCGAATCTCCAGCGGAGTCCCCTGCGCATGCGCCTGCTGGACCTGCTCCACGATCCGTCTCAAGGCAGGGTCCAGGGCCTCGTGGCCGGCAGTGGAATCGTCCAAGGTATCCAAGGTTTTCAATGAAGAGGTCTCAGTGCTCGCACTCAAAAACGTGGCAAGTCGGCATGGGGTAACAAACCCCGATGCACGTGCATCTTGCCGTATTCAGCGCAACGGTGCAGCGTGGGGATGACCTTGCCTGGGTTGAGCAGGGACAAAGGATCGAAAGCCGCCTTGATGGCCAGCATTTGTTCACGTTCGGCCTGGGAAAACTGCACACACATCGAGTTGAGTTTTTCCACGCCCACCCCGTGTTCACCGGTCACGGTGCCACCCAATCGCACGCTGGTTTCTAAGATGTCGGCACCAAAGAGTTCGCACCGGCGCAATTGGTCGGGATCCTTGGCGTCGTACAAAATCAGCGGGTGCAAGTTGCCATCGCCTGCATGGAACACATTGACGCAGCGCAACCCATATTCCTGCTCCATGGCTTGAATCGCAAGCAGGATGTCTGCCAAACGTTTGCGCGGAATGGTGGAGTCCATGCACATGTAGTCAGGACTGATGCGCCCACTGGCGGGGAACGCGTTCTTGCGCCCACTCCAAAACTTCAGTCGCTGGGCTTCGTCTTCGCTCACCGCCAAGCGCGTGGCACCGGCAGCGCTCAACACCGCTTGCATTCGCTCGATTTCTTCGGCCACCTCTTCGGGCGTGCCATCGCTTTCGCACAGCAAAATCGCTTGCGCTGACAGGTCGTAGCCTGCGTGCACAAAGTCCTCCACCGCGGCTGTCATGGGCTTGTCCATCATCTCCAGGCCGGCGGGGATGATCCCCGCTGCGATGATGGCCGCCACCGCATCACCAGCCTTGCGCACATCGTCGAAGCTGGCCATGATGCAGCGCGCCAACTGCGGCTTGGGCACCAATTTCACGGTGACTTCGGTGGTCACGGCCAGCATGCCCTCACTGCCCACCACCACGCTCAAGAGATCCAACCCCGGTTGATCTAGAGACAGCCCCCCGAATTCCACCACTTCGCCTTCAACGGTATAGCCCTTTACCCGCAACACGTTGTGCAGTGTGAGGCCGTATTTCAGGCAGTGCACACCTCCGGAGTTCTCGGCCACATTGCCACCGATGGTGCAAGCGATTTGGCTGCTGGGATCGGGTGCGTAATAAAGCCCATAGGGTGCGGCCGCCTCGCTGATCGCCAGATTGCGCACGCCACATTGCACGGTGGCCGTGCGGCCCTTGGGGTCGATCGCCAAAATGCGATTGAACTTGGCCAGGGACAGCGTCACGCCCCAGGCATGGGGCATGGCGCCGCCAGACAAGCCCGTTCCCGCCCCGCGCGCCACCACGGGCACCTTCAAGGCATGGCAGGCTTTCAGCAGGGCTGCCACTTGGGCTTCAGTCTCGGGCAGGGCGACCACCAAAGGGCGTTCACGGTAGGCGGTCAAGCCATCACACTCGTAAGGCACCGTGTCCTCGCTCTGCCAGAGCAAAGCATGAGCGGGCAGTAGCCCGGACAGGGCGGCCACCACCTCCCGCTGCCGTTGGGCGCGGGTCGAGGCCTGTGCGCTGAGGTCTTGGATCTCGGCATCCAACGTCGTCACACCCATCGCGGTCACGCCCGATTGCCTCGCACCCGAGCATTCGCGCTGCGAGGGGCCTTCTTGCGGGCGGTGCGTTTGGGAGTCGTTGCGCTGGCCATGGCGGCTTCTGTGGGCGACTTGGAGGCGGAGGACCCCTGAGACCCTGGAGACATTGAAGGCACTTCGGCCAGGGCTTTGGAGGCCAGGTCTGCAAATTGTTGGGTCAAGGCTCCCCACCACTTCATCGGGTCGATCAATTCG
>CAZCJB010000215.1:0-3070 GCA_964498795.1 uncultured Rubrivivax sp.
TCTCGCCGCAAGTGAAGATCCGCGCTCTCGTGTCGTCTGATGCCGGCGCATACCAAGCGCTGCGGCTCTTCGCCCTTCAGGAGAGCCCGACTGCGTTCGGCTCGAGCCACGATGAGGAGTGCGACAGAACCATTGAACAAGTCGTTAGCCTGCTATGCGGTTCGCAGGAGAGAACGTTCTTCGGCTGCTTTGACGCCGGGAACCTGATCGGTGTCGTCGGCGTAGGTCGCGAGCAGGGGTCAAAGGAACGACACATTGCGTTCATTCGAAGCATGTTCGTGGCTCCGGGCTATCGCGGCAAAGGAGCCGGTAAGCAGCTTCTGCTCGCCGCACTCGACCAGGTGGCCCAGTGGGCAGGCGTTGAGCAGGTCACGCTCGCCGTGACAGCGACCAATGAACCTGCGTTGAGTTTGTACAAGTCCTGCGGCTTCATTGAGGTCGGGCGGATGCCTCGCGCCTTGCGGGTGAAGTCTCAGTACTACGATGAAATCAACATGCTGCGGTGGCTCGGTGCGGGCTGAACCTCAGCCCCACCGCGCGGTGACGTCGCCCGCGCCTTAAGATTCAAGTTCCCGTTGCAAGTCAATCCAGACGGGATCAAAACTCAGCTTTTTTGCCATTGGCGAATGGGATTCCAATACCCGCCAAAAAGGGGCCACGTTCTGGGTACTTCCGGTCCGGCTGTACTCCTCCCAGGCGTACTCCGCCACGATTCGCAGGAACAGAGATGTGGAGACGGGGCACGTTGCATCGCAGTTGTTTTTCTCGGCCAATCTGCGCCTGAACGCCTGGATCGACATGGTGGAGCCTGGCGGGATCGTCTTCAACTCAGCCGCCACCTCGATTGGACATGAGATGTGCAACTTGGACCCCTTCGGGATTCCCGCGAAATCGCTATCAAGGATCACGTGATGAGGCGGTTTTGCCTTCATCTTTTCACTCCATGTCTTCTTTTGTCGTGGCATAGCGGACTCCCATTGCTTGCAGGTGTGAAGTATGGTGAGGCCGGTCGGCGGTGCAGATAATCCCCGCGAAAGCCCTAATCCTTTGGGGCTCAACCCATCGGATGGGGTGTCTCTTACGGCGCCTGACCAGCGCTTGAAGATTGCAGCCCTGGCGGAGGGCTTGAGCGCGATGGAGACCCCGTGACGATCAGAACGGTGATATACCCAGACACCCACACTTTCGGAGGCGCGATGGGATCCGATCTCACGGGGCACGCAGATGCCTTGCAGGCGGTGCTCACCGCCAAGGGTTTGCTGCAGCCTGCTGACCTGGAAGACTTCCACCACAAGGTCACCGAAGAATGGCTGCCCCGCAATGGGGCACGGTTGTGCGCGCGGGCCTGGGTAGACCCGTCCTTTAAGGCCGAGCTTTTGCAGGACGGGCGGGCCGCTGCAGCCAGCATGGGCCTTGCGATGCCCGAACACCACCGCAGCCTGGTGGTGTTGGAGAACACGGCCGATCTGCAGAACGTGATCTGCTGCACCCTGTGTTCCTGTACGGCCTTCACCATCATCGGCATGGCCCCGGGCTGGTACAAAGACCTGGAGTACCGGGCTCGGGTGGTAAGGGAAGCGCGCACGGTGTTGCGCGAAATGGGCTTGGACCTGCCGCCGTCCATCCGCATTCGGGTGTGGGACACCACCACCGACACGCGGTACATGGTGTTGCCCCACCGCCCTGAACACACGCAGGGCTGGAGCCTGGAGGCGCTGGAAGCCTTGATTACCAAGGAATCGATGATTGGTGTGGCGCGGCTGGAGCCGCCCTACACAGGGGGCTGATCATGGACGGGCTGCACGACCTCGGTGGGCGTCAGGGCTTTGGGCCCGTGGTTCGGCAGGGCCATACCGAGCCGTTCCACAACGAAGCGGAGATTCGCATTGCCGCCATGTGGGTGCGCTTGGTGCGCCATGGGGTGTACAACATGGACGAATACCGCCATGCCATTGAGCGCATGGAGCCGCGGCACTACATGACGGCGTCCTACTATGAGCGCACCTTTACCGCTGTGGCCAGCCTGTGCGTGGAGCGCGGCGTGTTCAGTGCCGGTGAGTTGTCGGCTGCTGCGGGTTTTGAAGTGCCGCTGTCTCGTCCGAGCCGTGAAGGCCGAATCGCCGATGCCCAGTTGCCTGAGATCCAGGTGGGCGACCGCGTACGGGTCAAGGACAACTTCGTTCCCGGCCATATCCGCATGCCCGGCTACATCCGAGGCAAAGAGGGCGTGGTGGTGGGCATCTCGCCGGCCTACCCCTATCCGGATGCACACGGCCATGGCTTGCAATCCGCCTGGCAGCGCAGCTTTGATGTGCGCTTCTCTTCACGCCACTTGTGGCCCGATGGCGCAGAAGACGCCGAGGTGCAGGTGGGTGTCTTTCATTCCTATTTGCAGAGCTTGGGATGAGCCCTGATCGCCCGATGGCATCCTTGCAGATCGACTTTGTGTCCGATGTGGCCTGCCCCTGGTGTGCCGTGGGCCTCAACGCCTTGGAGCAGGCCCTGGAGCGCGTGAAGGAGTCGGTGCAGGTGGAACTGCGCTTTCAGCCCTTTGAGCTCAACCCGCACATGGGCCCACAGGGCGAAGACAGCGCCGAGCATCTCAAGCGCAAGTACGGCATGGGGGATGAACAGTTGGCCGCTGCCCGCGAAAACCTGCGGCGGCGGGGTCGAGAAGTGGGCTTTGAGTTTGGACAACGCCCGCGCATCTGGAACACGTTCGATGCGCACCGGCTGATTCACTGGGCAGGCCTGCAAGGGCGCCAACAGGCGATGAAGCGTGCCTTGCTGCAGGCCTACCAGGGTGATGATCGAAACCCGGCAGACCGAGCCGTGCTGATCGACTGCGCAAGGCAATGCGGCTTAGACCAAGCGCAAGCTGCTGCGGTGATCGACAGCCAAGCCTATGCGGCGGAGGTGCGGCAGGCTCAAGCCATGTGGCGCCAAGCGGGTATCCAATCGGTTCCGTCGGTCATCATCAACGGGCGGCACTTGATCCAAGGCGGGCAGCCGGTGGAGGTCTTTGAACAGGCGCTGCGTCAGCTAGCGCAGCCCGCCGCCCAGGGCTGAG
>CAZCJB010000216.1:0-2980 GCA_964498795.1 uncultured Rubrivivax sp.
TCATCGAAAACGTGGCCGGCGCCGGAGGTGTCATCGGCACCGAGCGCGCCGCACGTGCGAGCGCCGATGGCTATACGCTGCTGTTGTCCGTGGAAAGTGCCATGGTCATCGCCAAGCTCGTCTCACCCGCGGTGGTGAAGTACGACGGCGTGAAAGATTTTGCGCCTGTGACATTGCTTTCCAGCTCTCCCCTGGTGCTCGTGGGTCGGCCTGGCTTGAATGCCAATACCTTGGACGACTTGCTCAAGCTGATGCGCAAGGAGCCCGGCAAGCTCAACTACGCCACCTCAGGCATCGGCACCTCACTGCATGTGGCCGGGGAGATGTTCAACCAATTGGGCAAAGTGCACATGGTGCATGTGCCCTACAAAATCGGCTCGCAAATCGTGACCGATCTCATGGGCCATCAAATTGACTTGGCCATGCTGCCGATTCCGCTCACGAGCGAGCAGGTCAAGTCAGGACGCATCAAGGCCTTTGGTGTGACCGAGGCCACGCGCTCACCGGGCCTGCCCGATGTGCCCAGCATGTCAGAGCATCCGCAACTCAAAGGCTTGGAGGTGACGGTGTGGTTTGGCTTGTTTGCCCCCAGCAAGACCGATCCCGCCATCGTCGCGCGCCTGCACAAGGACGCTTCCGAGCTGCTCAAAGATGAGGCTCTACGCCAAAAACTCGCCTCCATCGGCATGCGTCCCTTGGGGCTGCCCCCTGAGGCCTTTGCCAAATTCTTAGAAGGCGAGCAACGCAAGTTCAGCGACATCGTGCGCGCAGGCAATATACGAGCCGATTGAAACCATGAGCGACACCATTTCCATGGACACTCGAGCGCGCGCCATCGCTGCCGCGCAAGGTCTGGCTCCCTTTGATGTGCTGATCACGGGCGCCACTGTCGTGGACGTGGCCACGCTGGAACTGCGAAGCGCCGATGTGGGCTTGGTAGGCTCTATGATTGCAAGCGTCCATGCGCCCGGCCGATTTGAGCAGGCCCAGCAGGTGCTGTCGGTGCCCGGTCAGTACATCGCGCCAGGACTGATCGACGGGCATGTGCACTTTGAGTCGTCACACATGCTGCCGCATCATTACGCCTCGGTGGTAGTGCCTCAAGGGACGACGACTATTTTTTGCGACCCGCACGAGCTGGCCAATGTGTTGGGCGTGGAGGGCGTGCGGTTTGCCGTAGAAGCCAGTCGCGGGTTGCCCTTACGTTTCATCGTGCAAGCGTCTTCTTGCGTGCCTGCCACGCCTGGGCTGGAAGTGTCCGGTGCCGACTTTCAAGCAGGTGAAATCAGCGAGCTGCTGGCCTTGCCCGAAGTCGCCGGATTGGCCGAAGTCATGGACATGCGCGCCGTGCTGGACGCCACGCCCCGCATGGTGGGCATCCTCACCGCCGCCCTGAACAGCGGCAAGATCATCGAAGGCCATGCGCGCGGGCTTACCGGCGATCGGCTGCAAGCCTATATCGCTGCAGGCATCACCTCTGACCACGAAATGACCTCGGCGGCCGACGCGCTCGAAAAGCTGCGTGCCGGCATGACGGTGGAGATTCGTGGATCGCACGACTACCTGCTGCCGGAATTGGTGGACATGATCAAGACCTTGCCCGTGGTGCCCACGAGCCTCACGGTCTGCACCGACGATGTGTTCCCCGACCACTTGGTCCGTCAAGGGGGCGTCATCGACGTGTTGCGTCGTCTCGTCAAATACGGCATGGACCCATTGCAGGCCCTGCGATGCGCCACTATCAACAACGCCTACCGCCTCAAGCGAGACGATCTGGGGTGGGTGGCTGCGGGCCGACGAGCTGACCTCATCGTCTTGCGCGATCTGCAGGCGCTGGAAGTGGCCCACGTGTTCGCCAATGGCCAGCATGTGGCGCAGGACGGGCGTCTGCGGGTGCCGGTGCGCTCACGACCCATGGCCTTGCCCACCAAGACGATGAAGCTCGGTGCCTTGAAAGCCTCTGACTTTGAAGTGCGCATCGCACCGGACTCACCGCGAAAGACAGGTCGTGCCGTGGTGCGCGTCATCAAAGGCGCACGATTCACCGAGTGGAGTGAGGTGGACGTGGAGGTGCGTGACTCGGTCGCTGAAATGCCCGATCACCTGTCCCTCATGACGGTCATCCACCGCCATGGCCGCTCCGACACAGGCCCACAGACGGCTTTCATCGAGGGTTGGGGTCGCTTGACCGGCGCGTATGCCACGTCATATGCCCACGACTCGCACAACCTGGTGGTCTATGGAGCCAACGCCCAGGAGATGGCGCTCGCCGCCAACACGGTCATCGACATGGGAGGTGGCAGTGCCGTCGTCAAGGACGGCGCGGTGATCGCTCGCATCGCCTTCCCGGTGGCTGGCTTGTTGTCGGCGTTAGATCCTGAGGCCGTCGCACGTGAGCACATGGCCTTGGTCGAGGCGGCTGGCACCGTGATTGAATGGGAGGGGCGCTATCGCACCTTCAAAGCACTCTCGGGGCAGTGCTTGGCCTGCAATGCAGGCCCGCACCTCACCGATCTGGGCTTGACCGATGGCGGCACGCGCGAGGTGCACCGCCCCTTTTTGCGCTGGGCGTCATAGGGCCCGGCCGTGCGGGCCCTGGACCTCACCACGAGGCTGACGCACCCAGGCCCACTGCCGTCTTGCCACCGCTGGATCCGGTTGCCAAACTGGCCCGGATTTGTGCTGCAGCCGACACCCTGAAATTCGCCCCCAGCGCCACGGCAGACTGACCGTTGTAATTGCCGAGACCCACCCCCACCGACACGCTCTTGTTGTCGGTCAACATGGGGATATTGGCCAAGGCCGTGGCCGACGCAATGCCTCGTGACAAGAGCTTCTCAGACTCGAGCAATTGCCCGTAATTGGCCGCATCGGTCGAGGCCACACCATTGCCCACTCCCGAGATGCGAAAGCCACTGTTGCTGATGCCTCGGAATGTGCTGCTGCCATTCACCGACAAATTGCCTCCGATGGTGCCATC
>CAZCJB010000217.1:0-2957 GCA_964498795.1 uncultured Rubrivivax sp.
TGGTCGCTGAACTGCGCGCCAAGACGGACGCTCCCATGATGGAGTGCAAGAAGGCCCTGACCGAGGCCGACGGCGACATGGCCAAGGCCGAGGAACTGCTGCGGGTCAAGCTCGGCAGCAAGGCTGGCAAGGCGGCCTCCCGTGTCACCGCCGAGGGGGTGGTCGCGGTGCATATGGACGGGGGTGTGGGGGCTTTGGTTGAAGTCAACTGTGAGACCGACTTCGTCACCAAAAATGAAAGCTTTTTGGCCCTCGCTCAGGCCGTCGCTGCAGGCGTGGCCCGTTCCAACCCGGCCGATGTGGCTGCCGTGGGTGGCTTGCCCTTCGCTCTCGATGGTTTCGGGCCAACTGTTGAGGATGTTCGCAAGGGGTTGATCGGCAAGATTGGCGAGAACATGTCGGTGCGACGCTTCAAGCGCTTCGATGCGGGTCGCAAGCTCGCGGCTTATCTGCACGGCACCCGCATCGGCGTGGTGGTGGAATACGAGGGCGATGATGCTGCCGCCAAAGACGTGGCGATGCACGTTGCAGCGATGAAGCCGGTCTCTTTGACCAGTGCCGACGTGCCGGCTGAACTGATCGAGCGCGAACGCTCCGTGGCCACTGCCAAGGCGGCAGAATCGGGCAAGCCTGCCGAGATTGCAGCCAAGATGATCGATGGATCCGTACAAAAATTCTTGAAGGAGGTTTCCCTCTTCAATCAGCCGTTTGTCAAGAACGACAAGCAAACCGTCGAACAGATGCTCAAGGAAAAGCACACCCAGGTACACGGTTTTACCCTTTACGTGGTTGGCGAGGGCATAGAGAAGAAGGTCGATGACTTTGCTGCCGAGGTGGCCGCTCAGGTCGCTGCTGCCAAGGGGGCTTGATTGAGGCCTCGAGCGAGGCGCTAAACTTCGGGTCACTTCATAGGACGCCCATGCCAGCCTATTCGCGCATCTTGCTCAAGCTCTCCGGTGAAGCCCTTATGGGTGAAGACGCTTTTGGCATCAATCGCGCGACCATTGTGCGCATGGTGGAGGAGATCGCCGAGGTCACCCGGATGGGCGTTGAGGTGGCGGTGGTCATTGGTGGGGGAAATATCTTCCGAGGTGTGGCCGGCGGTTCGGTGGGCATGGACCGCGCCACCGCCGACTACATGGGTATGTTGGCCACGGTGATGAATGCGCTGGCGCTGGCCGACACGATGGACAAAGCCGGGCTGACTGCCCGCGTCATGTCAGCCATTGCCATCGAGCAAGTGGTCGAACCTTATGTCCGACCCAAGGCTCTGCAATACCTCGAAGAAGGCAAGGTGGTGATCTTCGCTGCGGGTACTGGTAACCCCTTTTTCACCACCGACACCGCCGCCGCCCTGCGGGGGGCCGAAATTGGTGCGCAGGTCGTCTTGAAGGCCACCAAGGTCGATGGGGTGTACACCGCCGACCCCAAGAAAGATCGCTCGGCCACCCGTTATTCGTCCATCACCTTCGACGAAGCCATGAATCGCAATCTTGAAGTGATGGACGCCACGGCCTTTGCGCTTTGTCGCGACCAGAAACTGCCGGTGAAGGTGTTCTCCATCTTCAAGGGCGGCGCGCTCAAGCGCGTGGTGCTCGGCGAGGATGAGGGCACGCTGGTTCATGTCTGATTCCCCTTACCGCTTTTTCCATCATGAGCATTCAGGACATCAAGAAGAACGCTGAACACAAGATGCAGCAGTCGGTCGAGGCTTTCAAGTCCAGCTTGACCAAGGTGCGTACGGGCCGGGCCAACCCTGGCCTGCTCGATACGGTACAGGTGGAGTATTACGGATCGATGCTCCCCATCAGCCAGGTGGCCAATGTGTCCTTACTCGATGCCCGGACCATCGGTGTGGCTCCGTGGGAGAAAGGCATGGGCGCCAAGATTGAAAAAGCCATTCGCGATTCGGATCTCGGACTCAATCCGGCCTCCCAGGGCGATTTGATCCGGGTCCCTATGCCGCCGATGACCGAGGAGCGACGCAAGGAACTGACCAAGGTGGTCCGCGGCGAGGGTGAGCACGCCAAGATCGCCATTCGCAACCTGCGGCGGGATGCCAATGAGGGCGTGAAGAAGCTGGTCAAGGACAAGCAGGCCTCTGAGACGAGGAACGCCGCGCCCAGGACGACATTCAGAAATTCACAGACCGCTACATTGCGGAGGTGGACAAACTGGTGACGTCCAAAGAACAGGACATCATGGCGGTCTGAAGACCGCCCCGTTCCACATCCATGCTACGGCAGCGCATCATCACTGCCGTGATCCTATTGGCGATTTTTTTGCCAGCTCTCTTCCAGTCGGACAGCCGGGCTTTTTATGCTCTGACCTTGCTGCTGATGACCGCTGCAGCCTGGGAATGGGGGCGCTTGAACGGTCTGGACAAACACGGCGGCCTCGGGCTGGCTGTGGTCTTTGCTCTGATCAGCGGCGGGTCCTGGGCTGTCGGGCTCCTGGATCAAAACCTGTCCTGGCTCTGGAACCTGGCCGGCTTGGTCTGGGTTTTGGGCGGTGCTCTGCTGTTGGCGCGAGGGCAGGCGGCCTGGCATGACCTGAACCGCGCCTTACGGTGCGTCTTGGGCATTTTGCTGCTGTGGGCGGCGTGGTTGGCCTTGGTTCAAGCTCGAGCCCTGGGCGTTGACATGCTTCTTTCGGTGCTGACCCTGGTGTGGATGCGATCAGTCCGGGCAAGAGTTGGGAAGGGGCTCTGGGCGGTGCGCTGGCGGTGTTATTGCTCGGCCTGGTCTGGTCGGCCGTTGAGATTGCTCTCGGATTGCCTGTAGCCGAGCGCGGCATTCACGGCCAGCTGCTCCATCGGTATGGAACTGTGTTGTTGGCTCTGGCTCTGCTATTCCTGACGGCGATGAGTATCGTTGGGGATTTGGTGGAGTCTCTGCTCAAGCGTAACGCGGGGGTCAATGACTCCAGTGGCCTGCTGCCGGGGCATTGCGGCGTGC
>CAZCJB010000218.1:0-2924 GCA_964498795.1 uncultured Rubrivivax sp.
TGCGCTTCATCGACGAGATGGGCATGCGCCACGCCATGGAGCTGGCCCTGGCCACGATGGACACTCATACCCACTTGCACGTGAGTTTTGATGTGGATTTCTTGGACCCCGATATCGCCCCGGGTGTGGGCACCACGGTGCCGGGCGGCCCCACCTACCGAGAGGCCCAGCTCTGCATGGAGATGATGGCTGACAGTGGACGCCTGGGCAGCTTGGACGTGATGGAACTCAACCCGGCTCTGGATGTGCGCAACCGCACGGCCGAGTTGGCGGTGGACCTGATTGAAAGCCTGTTTGGCAAGAGCACCCTCATGCGCCCGCGGGAGAGCCCTCCATGAATGACGCCTCGAAGACCTATCTTCTCGCCCTCGACCAGGGCACCTCCAGCTCCCGCAGCATCGTCTTCGACCGCCAGGGCCGGATCGTGTCCATGGCACAGCAAGAGTTCAGGCAAATCTACCCGCAGCCTGGGTGGGTGGAGCACGACCCGATGGAAATTTGGCACTCGCAGTTGGCCACGGCCCGGCAGGCTTTGGCGCAAGCGGGTCTTCAAGCCCGAGACATCGCCTCCATCGGCATCACCAACCAGCGCGAGACCACGGTGGTGTGGAACCGCCGCACAGGACAACCGGTGCACAACGCCATCGTCTGGCAAGACCGCCGCACCGAGCCGCGTTGCGCGGCGTTGCGCGGCCAGGGCCTGCAAGATCTCGTGCGCGAGCGCACGGGCTTGGTGTTGGACCCGTATTTCTCCGGGACCAAGGTGCAATGGATTTTGGATGAGGTGCCGGGCGCACGAGCGGCGGCGGAGGCGGGTGAGCTGGCCTTTGGCACCGTAGACAGCTGGTTGATCTGGCAGCTCACGGGTGGTGCCGTGCACGCCACCGATGTGAGCAATGCGTCACGCACGATGCTTTTCAATGTGCAGTCCGGGCGTTGGGACGACGCCATGCTGCACACCTTGAACGTGCCGTCTCGGGTGCTGCCTGAAGTGCGCCCCTCGAGCACGGATTTTGGTCGAACGACGTCAGAGTGGCTGGGCGGCGAGATCGCCATCGGTGGAGTGGCGGGCGATCAGCAAAGCGCCCTGTTCGGGCAGGCCTGTTTCAAGTCGGGGTTGGCCAAAAACACCTACGGCACAGGCTGCTTCATGCTCCTGCACACGGGTGAGCATCGCCAAGCCAGTGCCAACGGGCTGCTCACCACCTGTGCAGCACAACTCGCCGATCAACCACAATTTGCCTTGGAAGGCAGCGTCTTCATCGGCGGTGCGGTGGTGCAATGGCTGCGCGACGGCCTGCAGGCCATCCGCTCCAGCAGCGAGGTGCAGGGCCTGGCGCAGAGTGTGCCCGATGCAGGCGGCGTGGTCTTTGTGCCCGCCTTCACGGGCTTGGGTGCGCCCTATTGGGATGCCAATGCGCGCGGTGCCATCGTCGGCCTAACCCGCGGCAGCACTGTGGCGCACATCGCGCGCGCGGCCTTGGAAAGCATTGCCTTCCAAAGCGCGGCGCTGCTGCAAGCCATGAACCGCGACGTGCAGGCCGCAGGCGGTCAACCGGTGAGCGAACTGCGTGTGGACGGTGGTGCCTGCGTCAATGACCTGCTGATGCAATTTCAGGCCGACCTGTTGGGGATTCCTGTGGTAAGGCCGAAGGTCATCGAAACCACGGCCCTGGGCGCTGCCTATTTGGCAGGCTTGTCTTGCGGTGTGTACAGCGACCTCCAAGAACTGTCCACGCATTGGGCCGTGGAGCGCACGTTTCTCCCCACGATGTCAAGGGATCGCGCAGCGGCGTTGATGGGGACGTGGGAGCGTGCGGTGCGGCAAGCGGTGGCAGCTTAAGTGGCGGCCCGCGCACGCTCTTCTTCTTGCAGTCTCAACACCCTTCGTTGCACCTTGCCCGTGGTGGTCATGGGCAAGGCCTCGATGAACTCGATCTCTTTGGGGTATTCATAGGGCGCGAGCTTGCCGCGCACGTGTTGTTGCAATGATTCGATCAGCGCTGCGTCGCCGGTGTAACCCGGGGACAGGACCACGTAGGCCTTGACGAGCGCACCCCGTTCGGCGTCGGGTTTGGGCACCACGGCCGCATTGGCCACCGCCGGATGTTTGACCAAGCAGTTCTCGACCTCGCTCGGGCCGATGCGGTAGCCGGCCGCTTTGAACATGTCGTCGCTGCGGCCTTGGTACCAAAGGTAGCCATCCTCATCCATGACAGCCGTGTCACCGGTGCGGCACCAACTGTTGGACGGATCGCCGGTGTACTTGGCCCGCGTGGCCTCATCGTTGCGCCAGTAGCCTAAAAAGAAAACAGGGTCCGGATGACCATTGATGTCACGCCGGTGTACCGCCACATCACCGGGCGTGCCCGGCGGGCATTCGCGTCCCTGCTCATCAATGACGGCCACACGGTGACCGGGGTAGGGGCGCCCCATGCTGCCGGGCTTGGCTGGCCATCCGGGAGCCGCACGACCGTGAGCATCCAAACTGCGCGAACAATTGCCCACGATGTAGTTGATTTCGGTCTGACCAAACATTTCGTTGATGGTCACCCCCAGACGGTCACGCCCATAGGCAAACACCGCATCACCCACCGCCTCGCCGGCACTCATGATGGCGCGAAGGCGCAGGCGGTAACGGGACTTCGGGTCTGGCACCGCTTTCATCATGGCTTTCAACGCCGTGGGGAAGAGAAAACTGTGCGTCACCCGATAGTTTTGCAGCAATTCAAACGCTCGCTCCGGGCCAAACCGGCCTTGGTAGGCCACGATCTCTCGGCCGAAATACAGCGTGGGCAACAACGCATCCATGAGCCCACCGGTCCAGGCCCAGTCGGCCGGCGACCAGAACACCGCATCGTCTTGCGGGAACCAGTTCTGGCTGCAGACAAAACCGGTGAGGTTGCCGATCAGGGCGCGGTGGG
>CAZCJB010000219.1:0-2887 GCA_964498795.1 uncultured Rubrivivax sp.
CCAAGGTGGAAATCGATGTGGTGGCTTACAAGCCCAAGGCCTGACGGCCCTCGCTGACGGCCCTCGCTGATGAACCTTCGCCGCTTTCAAGTGACGGCTCTGGGCGAGCCTCTGGTGGAGTTCAACCAGAAGCAGCCGGGTGCGACCACCTATTTGAGAGGTTTTGGGGGTGACACCAGCAACGCCATCATTGCCGCAGCCCGCGCGGGGGCCCGCACGGCCTATCTCACGCGTGTGGGTTCCGATGAATGGGGTGACGACCTGATCGCCCTCTGGGCCGCTGAGGGTGTGGATGCGTCGGCCGTGAGCCGCGATGTCCAGGCAGTGACAGGCTTGTACTTTGTGACCCACACGCAGGCGGGGCATCAATTCACTTACCGACGCAGTGGCTCGGCGGCGTCGCTCATGACACCGGCCTGGTTGCCTCGCGAAATGATTGCACAGTCGCAGATCCTGCACGTGAGTGGCATTTCGATGGCCTTGTCTGATTCAGCGGCAGACACGGTGTTGGCCGCTATCGAGTCCGCGCGCGAATCGGGCACGCAAGTGTCGTTGGATGCCAATGTGCGTCTGCGGTTGTGGACGCTGGACCGAGCTCGCGCGCTGCTGACCGAAGCGGTGAAAGGCGTTGATTTCTTCTTGCCCAGCGAAGAGGACCTGTCAATGCTCACGGACTTGAATCATCCTGAGGCGATGTTGGATTGGGCTCATGCGCAAGGGGCCCGCGTCGTGGTGATCAAGCGCGGGGCTCAAGGGTGTTGGGTCAGCGATGGGGCTCGGCGGCAATCCCTGGCCCCTTGGCCCGTGCAGATGGTGGACGCCACCGGCGCAGGAGATTGCTTCAGCGGCAACCTGCTCGCACGATTGACGGCCGGCGACGACGTGTTTGCGGCTGCGCGTTATGCCAATGCAGCAGCGGCCCTGTCGGTGCAGGGGTTTGGGGCCGTGGCGCCGCTGCCCCGACCGCAAGCCGTCTACGAGCTGTTGAACTCACGCTGAACCCATCGGGGCCTTCGGACAGCGCGCGGGCATGTTTGATCCACTCTGATCCCCACGCCGTTTGGATGTGCAAGGCAGACACGGCTGAATCTGTAGGCAGCGCCCCTGACTTGGAGCAGGTCTCACCGGTGCGCCGACCTCAAGAACAGGTCGATGAGGCGCTGCGCGGCGGGCGACAAAAAACTATTGGTGCGGTAGGTCACCACCATGCGACGGCGCATGGAGGCGCCTTTCACCGGTACCTCCGTGAGTCCGATGATGCGACCTGGACCTTCCAGGTGGTGCCTGGAGACAAAACTCAACAGACCCGTTTCGACAATCAGGCTCGGCAGCATCAAGAGGCTGGTGGTCTCCACCTGAACGCGAGGTCGGGGCAGGCGCAGGCGATCAAATGTGTGGTCCAACCAGTCGCGAGTGGGTAAGCCTGCGGGTTGCAGGGCCCACGGATAGGCCGTCAGGTCTTTCAGGCGGACGGGCTTTTTGAAGACCTCATGCTGATGACTGGCCACCACCACGATCAGGTCTTGGGCCAATAGGCGGGACTCATAGCCAGGGTCTGTGACGCTTTCGGTGGCGACCATCAGGTCGAGTTCGCCGGCGTGCAGCTGCGGTTTGAGCGTGTCGACCAAGCCAACGGTGGTGCGCAATGTGACTGCGGGCGCCTCTTGCAGCAACTCCCGCGCCACCGAAGGCAACAAGAACTGGGCCGCCGTCGGCACGACGCCCAGCCGGACCTGCCCAGACAGCCCCGAGGCCATGGTGGACAGCTCACGCTTGGCATCTTCGACGTCAAAGCGCATGCGTTGTGCCCACTTGAGCAGGACCTTGCCCGCCTCGGTGAGTCGAATGCCTCTGCCCGCCCTTTCAAACAAGGCGGTGCCACAGTCGGCCTCCAGGCGGCGGATGCTGCTGGTCAATGCGGGTTGAGAGCGGTGCAGCTTGGCGGTGGCGTGTCCCACATGTTGCAGCTCGGCAATCGTCTCGAAATAGCGCAGATCTCGCAAATCCATTGCAAAAGTCCTGTGAATGAATACAAAGAAATTAGCAATTGGACTGTACACCCGGGTCAGCCGATACTGCGTCGGAATATTCACCGAAAAGTCACTATGCAGCCATTCAAGCGTTTGATTTTGGTTCTGTTCACCGCCACCCTTGCCGCAGGGGCTTGGGCACAGACCTGGCCTTCGAAAGCCATTCGGGTGGTGGTGCCGTTTCCTCCGGGTGGAGGCACTGACATCATTGCGCGAGAGACTTGCCAGCGTGTGTCCTCCGCCACGGGCTGGAACTTTGTGATTGACAACAAGCCAGGTGCCGGTGGGAACTTGGGTGTGGACGCGGTGGCCAAATCGGCCCCCGACGGCTACACCTTGGTGTTGGGACAGACCAGCAACATTGCGATCAATGCGACGCTGTACAGCAAGTTGCCCTATGACCCGATCAAAGATCTGACGCCCATCGTGTTGATGGCCAACGCACCCCTGGTGATGGTGACAGGTGCCAATTCGCCCTACAAGACGGTGGCCGAGGTGGTGAGTGCTTCCAAGGCCAGGCCTGGAGCCCTCAACTTTGCGTCGCCTGGCAATGGCACGGTGGCTCATCTGACCAGCGAGATGTTCCAAAAGGCTGCCCAGGTGAAGATTCAACATGTGCCCTACAAGGGCGCATCGCAAGCCTTGGTCGATGTCATCGCCGGCAGTGTCGAGCTGTACATGTCGTCGGTGCCCACGATGTTGGGCCAGATCAAGCAGGGCAAGGTGCGCGCCTTGGCGGTCACGTCTGCCAAGCGGGTGGATGACCTGCCGAGCGTGCCCACGCTGAGCGAAGCGGGTTTCAAGGGGTTTGACGCCAGCACTTGGTTTGGCTTGTTGGCACCAGCAGGAACGCCCAA
>CAZCJB010000220.1:0-2872 GCA_964498795.1 uncultured Rubrivivax sp.
GCGGGGAGGTTGCCGCGCGCCTTGCAGGCGCTCGCAATGACGGCTCGCAATGACGGCGCGCAATGACGGCACGCGCAAAAACGTCAGCTCAATGCCCTCACGACTTCCGGGGGCGCCTGGACCAACTCGATCAGCACGCCCTCACCGCCCACGGGAAACTCGTCGTTGCCCTTGGGGTGAATGAAGCAGATGTCGTGTCCGGCGGCCCCCTTGCGGATGCCACCTGGCGCGAAGCGCACGCCGTGGGCCGTCATCCACTCCACGGCCACCGGCAGGTTATCCACCCAGAGACCCACGTGATTGAGCGGCGTGGCATGCACAGCCGGCTTTTTCTCAGGGTCCAAGGGTTGCATCAGGTCCACCTCAACCGCTGTGGGCCCATCTCCGAGCGCGCAAATATCCTCATCCACATTCTCCCGCTCGCTCACGAAGGTCGACTTCACCGACAGCCCAAACATGTCCACCCACAGCGACTTCAAGCGTTGCTTGTCGGGACCCCCGATGGCAATTTGCTGGATACCCAAAATGCGAAAAGGCTTGGTGCTCATTGGAAACTCAAGATGGGTTGATCCACAGCCAAACTTTCACCGGCCTTGGCCAAGACCTCAGAGACGACCCCGTCTTGCAAGGCCGTGAGGATGTTTTCCATTTTCATGGCTTCAATGACGGCCAATTTCTCCCCCGCGCTGACCTTTTGTCCGGGTTGGACGGCCAACTGGGTCAACAGACCCGGCATGGGGGAGAGCAAGAAGCGACTGAGGTCCGGGGGCGACTTCACGGGCATCAATTGATGCAATTCGGCCGCCCGAGGCAGCAAGACCAATGTTTCGATTTGCGTGCCGTTGTGGGCCACCCGAATCCCCAAGGGATTCATCACCCCGCCCCGCTCCACTTGCGCGGTAAAGGGCTTGCCGTTGCAGGTGCCCACCATGAGAAGGCTGCCAAGCTTGGAGGTACTCTGGATCGCGAAATGCCGTTCTCCGATGACCACATCGGCCTTGGCGGCCGAGGCATCGAATTGATCAATTCGTACCGAATGGTAGACCGTGTCACCCGGAGCTCCGAGCACCGCCACCACCAAATCAGACGACGTCTTCACCCCATGCCCAGGCAATTGACCCGTGATCGCGGCAGACCGTTCACGCGCTTTGCGTCTGACGAAGGCGGCCAAGGCCACCAAGAACATGGGGTCATCGTGTGGAACATCGGTGGCCGCAAAACCTTTTCCATAGTGCTCCGCGATGAACCCTGTGTTGAAATCTCCATCGACAAATTTCGGGTGGGCCAGCAATGCCGCCTGAAACGGGATGTTGCTGTGGATGCCACGGATCACAAAGCCATTGAGCGCATTGCGCATGCGGGCGATGGCGTCGTTTCTGTCCGTACCGTGCACGATGAGTTTGGCAATCATCGAGTCGTAATACATCGGGATCTCGCCCCCCTCGTACACGCCCGTATCCACACGCACACCACCTCCCTCGGGCTGAGGCAGGGCCGCTTCCATGGTGGCCACGGGAGGCTGGTAATGGACCAATCGTCCTGTGGAGGGCAGGAAGTTCCGGTACGGGTCTTCTGCATTGATGCGGCACTCAATGGCCCAGCCCATGCGCTGCACTTCTTCCTGCTTGAAGCCAAGCTTCTCGCCGGCTGCCACCCGAATCATTTGCTCCACTAAATCCAGACCGGTGATGCATTCAGTGACGGGGTGTTCCACCTGAAGTCGGGTGTTCATCTCTAAGAAGTAGAAGCTCTGGTCTTTGCCCACCACAAACTCCACCGTACCCGCGCTTTGGTACTTCACCGCCTTGGCCAGCGCCACCGCCTGCGCACCCATGGCTTGGCGCGTGGCCTCACTGATAAAGGGTGAGGGAGCCTCTTCGATCACTTTCTGATGGCGGCGCTGAATGGAGCATTCGCGTTCATTCAAATAGACCACGTCACCGTGGGCATCCCCCAGGATCTGAATTTCAATATGACGCGGTTCTTCGACGAACTTTTCGATGAAGACACGGTCATCGCCGAAGCTGTTGCGCGCTTCATTGCGACACGACGTGAAACCCTCCAAGGCATCTTTGTCGTTCCAGGCCACTCGAAGACCCTTGCCTCCGCCCCCGGCGCTGGCCTTGATCATGACGGGGTAGCCAATGCCCTGCGCGATCTTGACCGCGTCTTCGGCAGACTCGATCGCATCGTTCCAGCCCGGGATGGTGTTGACCTTGGCCTCGTTGGCAAGCTTCTTGGAGGCGATCTTGTCGCCCATGGCAGCGATGGAGTAATGCTTCGGGCCGATGAAGACCAAGCCCTCTTCCTCGACCCGTCGCGCGAAGTCCTCGTTCTCTGACAAGAAGCCGTAGCCCGGATGAATGGCTTGCGCGCCGGTTTGATGCGCCGCCGCCAAAATCTTGTCAGCCACCAAATAACTTTCGCGGCTGGGGGCTGGCCCTAACAGGACGGATTCGTCAGCCAATGCCACATGCCGCGCATCTTTGTCGGCCTCTGAGTACACCGCCACAGTGGCAATGCCCATCTTGCGAGCGGTCTTGATGACTCGACACGCGATCTCGCCGCGATTGGCGATCAAAATTTTCGTGAACATGGGTGTCAACTCCTCGCGACTCAAAGCGGAATGTTCCCGTGCTTGCGCCATGGGTTTTCCAGCTTTTTGTCCTTCAGCATGGCCAAGCTGCGGCAGATCCGCTTGCGGGTTTCATGAGGCTGGATGACGTCATCGATAAACCCGCGGGCTCCTGCCACGAACGGATTGGCGAAACGATCTTTGTATTCCGCTTCTCGGGCCGCCAACTTGTCGGGGTCGTTCTTGTCTTCGCGGAAGATGATTTCCACAGCGCCTTTGGCGCCCATGACCGCAATC
>CAZCJB010000221.1:0-2860 GCA_964498795.1 uncultured Rubrivivax sp.
TGTGTATGACTGAGCGCCGAGACTTTCTCACCGCGGCGGTGGCCGCCTCGACATCCTTGGCGGGCGGAGCGGCCAGTGCGCAAAGCACGGCCACACCAGGGGGTGCCTTGCGCCCTTCTCGACGCCCTCTGCTGTTGCCGCGTCGATTGCAGCCGGGTGACACCGTGGCCTTGATCAACCCTTCGGCGGCCGTGTATGAGCGTCAGCCCTACGAAGTGGCTCACGAGACCCTCAAGGCCTTAGGCTTCAAGGTCCGCGAGGCTCCCAATCTGCGGGCTCGGCGGGGGCAGTTTGCAGGCACCGATGCGCAACGTGCGGCGGATGTCAACGCCATGTTCGCCGATCCGCAAGTGCACGGCATCTTGGCACTCACGGGCGGCTCAGGGGGCAATCGCATCTTGCCCTTGTTGGATTACGACCTCATCGGCCGCCACCCGAAGTTCTTGGGGGGCTTCAGCGACATCACGGCCCTGATCAATGCCGTGCATGCGCGCACGGGCTTGGTCACTTTTCATGCGCCTGTGGGTGTGTCGGAGTGGAACGATTTCAGCGTCCAGCATTTCCGAGCAGCGGTGATGAACGCGGAGGCTGCCCTGTTGCGCAACCCCAAGTCGAACGAAGACGCCTTGGCTCCGAAATCCAACCGCACCTTCACCATTCGAGGTGGCAAGGCCCAAGGGCCTCTGTTGGGTGGCAATCTGGCCGTGTTGACCTCCATGGCCGGCTCGCCTTATTGGCCCTCCTTTGACGGTGCCGTCTTGTGTCTGGAGGACATCAACGAGTACATCTACCGCGTGGATCGCATGCTGTCCACGCTCAAAATTGCCGGCGTGCTCGACCGCTTGGCGGGGGTGGTGCTGGGCGGATTCACCAAGTGCGAGCCGGGCGAAGGCTATGGCACGCTCACGCTCGACGAGGTCTTTGACGATTACTTCAAACCGCTGAACATCCCCGTGTTTGGGGGTGCGAGCTTTGGCCACATCCGGATGAAATTCACTTTGCCCATCGGCTTGCCCGTGGAGATGGACGCCGAAGCAGGCACCTTGCGCTTCTTGCGCAGTGCCGTCTCCTGAAGGAAAGCTTCGGGGGCATTTTGCTCAGCGCGGGCGGGCCTGCGCAAGTGCCTGCGAAATCACATCGAGGTTGCCGATGTGATTGGCCAGCAGCAGCACCAACCGGGCATTGAGCAAGCGACTCTCTTCATCGCTCAGGCCCTGGTGCGCCGCGATGAGCTGCTCATAAAAATCATCCCCGGGCCCATAGGCCTGCAGGGGCGAAGTAGGCGACTGCCCTGGACGATGAAAATTCGCCGCGGTGCACAAAGCCTGGGGAGGGGTGACGTCGCTCATGCGGCAACTCCTGAAGCACGATCCATGGCAGCCCGAACCATCTCAAGGCCTGCGGGCCAAGACAGCCGCCGCCAACGAGCGGTCACATGCTGGTCCGGCCGTAACAAATAGGCGGTGCCGGGCGTGGCGTCCAAGCGGCGTGCGGCCGTGCCCTTTTTATCCCACAGCGCGGTCAACCCGGTCACGGGTGGGGCGGGTTGGGCAGAGACCAACACGGCCTCGATGCTCGCGTGGCCCGCACCGTCTTCTTGGCGCATCGGCAAAGACCTCAAGCTGTGAAGCGTCGTTTCATCGAGGTCTTGCGGGGAGTTCACAAAAACCAGGAGCACAAAGCGTTGGCCGAGATGAGGAAGCAGCCAACCGTCTTGCGCCTCACCCAGTCGTTGCACAGGTGCATCCTCGATGGGCGAGCCTGGCTGCACGCGGCTTTCAAAAGCATCTGCATCGGCGGTGTTGAGCGCCGAAGCGCTCAAGTGCGCGGGCACAGACAGCCGCCCAGAGTTGACCAGGCTGCGTGCAAACGCATGATCTCGCGCCAAGCCCAACACCGCATTGCGAAAGTCTTTGGACACCTGCGACTTTGGGGTGATGAAGTCAGTCGATCGCGTGGAGTTCAGCAAGTTCTCATCAGCGGCCCTCACGCGCTCATCGCTGTAGCTGTCTAGCAGCGAGTGCGGGGCCCAGCCTTCTAAGATCCATTTGAGCTTCCAGGCCAAATTGTCGGTGTCTTGCAACCCGGAGTTGGCGCCCCGGGCGCCAAAGGGGGACACTTGATGAGCCGCGTCGCCGACAAAGAGCACATGGCCGTGCCGAAACTTCTCCATGCGACGGCACTGGAAGGTGTACACGCTGACCCATTCGAGCTCGAACTTGCGATCCGCGCCCAGCATCGCTTGAATTCGAGGCACCACCCGCTCAGGCTTTTTTTCTTCGTCGGGGTCTGCGTCCCAGCCCAGTTGAAAATCGATGCGCCACACATTGTCGGCTTCGCGGTGCAGCAACACGCTTTGCCCTGGGTGAAAAGGGGGATCGAACCAGAACCATCGCTCGGCCGGAAAGTCTGCCTCCATGACGACATCGGCAATCAGGAAGCGATCTTTGAAGACCTTGCCTTCCATGTCCAATCCCATCATGTGTCGCACAGGGCTGCGAGCCCCATCGGCCACCACCAACCAGTCGGCCTGCAGCCGGTAGCGGCCGTCGGCGGTCTCCACCTCAACCTTGGCGCCATCCGCGAGGGGCTCGACCCCCACCACCTTGTGCTGCCACCTCAAGTCGATCAATGGCAGTTCGCTCGCGCGTCGCACCAATATGTCTTCCAGGTGGTACTGCTGCAAGTTGACCATGCCTGGTCGCTGATGGTCGGCTTCCGGCTGCAGATTGAATTGAAACACCTCCTCGTCGCGGAAGAAGGTGCGACCCACATTCCATGTCACACCCTTGTCGACGACCGCCTGACCACATCCCAGCCGATCCAGAATCTCCAAGGTCCTCTTGGCATAGCACAGCCC
>CAZCJB010000222.1:0-2828 GCA_964498795.1 uncultured Rubrivivax sp.
GCGAGGCCGGCTGCGTGATCTTGGGCAAGACCACCATGCCCGACTACGGCATGCTCACCTCGGGCTTGTCGAGCTTTCATCCCCTCACGCGCAATCCCTGGAATCTCGAGCACAACCCCGGGGGCAGCAGCGCGGGTGCGTCGGCAGCGGCCGCCGCCGGCTATGGGCCCTTGCATTTGGGCACCGACATTGGCGGCTCCATTCGCTTGCCGGCGGGCTTGTGCGGTGTTTTTGGCCTCAAACCCAGCTTGGGACGCATCCCCATCAAGCCCCCTTATGCGGGCCGTGTGGCCGGCCCCATGACCCGCACGGTCACCGACGCGGCCATGATGATGGCCGTTCTCACCCAACCCGATTGGCGTGACACCATGAGCTTGCCTTGGCAGGACATCGCATGGAGTGATTTGCACGTGTCGCTGCGTGGGCTGCGCTTGGGCCTCTTGCTCGATGCAGGGTGGGGTTTGAATCCGGATGAAGACACGCTGGCCGCGGTGCAGTCTGCGGCCCGAGCGTTCGAGGCGGCCGGGGCCACGGTGGAGCAGATGCAGCCCTTCACCACCCGAGAGATGATCGACGGCCTCGATCGTTTTTGGCGCATGCGCTCTTACTTGGACATGACTGCGCTGCCCGAGCAGCGTCAGGCCTTGGTGTTGCCCTACATCCGCCAATGGGTGTCGACGGGCGCGACCTTGACCGCGGCTGAGGTCTTTCATGGCTACAGCCAAATAGGGGCAATCCGCGAGGCTGCGGTGGCCGCGTGCCAACCGTTTGACTACGTGTTGTCGCCGGTCAATCCGGTCCCTCACTACCCGGCCGATTGGGCCAGTCCCATCAACGATCCCATGCGTCCGTTCGAGCACATCGCCTTCACCTTGCCCTACAACATGAGCGAGCAACCCGCCGCCAGTGTCGATTGCGGCGTCACACGCGATGGTGCCCCCATCGGCTTGCAGATTGCCGGGCGCCGTCATGACGATCTTGGCGTGTTGCGCATGGCACGTGCCTGGGAGGAGATGCGTGGGCCTTCAAGGCCCTGGCCACGTCCACCGCGCTGAGCATGTGGATCGGTGTGGCTTATGCCTGGGTCGCTGGGCTCACTTGGGGGCTGGTCTTCGTGGCGCCGCTGTTGCTGCCCGACTATCCGCCGCCTCTGCTGTCTGCGGCCAGGTACCTGGCCTTTGGCCTGATCGCCTTGCCCCTGGCCTGGTGGGACCGACAAGAACTCGCGTGTCTGTCGCGCCGCGACTGGGTCGAGGCCTTGCGCTTGTCGGCCGTGGGCAACCTGGCCTACTACCTGTTTTTGTCTGCGGCCATCCAGCGCGCAGGAGGCCCCTTGCCCACCATGATCATCGGCACCCTGCCAGTGATCATTGCCATCGCTTCCAAGCTGCAGTCTGGTGCCGATGCCACGGGGGAGCGCTCTCCCTCGTGGAGGCGGCTGTGGCCATCGTTGCTCCTGATGGCCGCAGGCATCGCCTGCGTCAATCAGGTGGAATTCCAACGCTTGCAGCAGGACCTGGGGTCAATCTCTTTTGACGTCATGCGTTACGCCAGCGGTGCGATGTTGGCTGTGGCTGCTGTGGTCTGTTGGACGTGGTACCCACTGCGCAACACACGCTGGCTGCGCACCCACCCCGAGCGCTCCCCTCGCGGCTGGGCCACGGCGCAAGGGCTGGCCACCTTGCCCTTGGCGGCCTTGGGCTATGGCGCGTATGGGTGGTGGAATGAGGCCTCTCACCAAGTGTTTGTCATGCCGTGGGGCCCAGACCCTACGGCCTTTGTGGGGCTGATGTTTTCCATCGGGTTGCTCGCGTCTTGGGTGGGTACCTTGTGCTGGAACGAAGCCAGCCAACGATTGCCTGTCACCCTCAGCGGGCAGTTGATCGTGTTCGAGACCTTGGCGGCCCTGGCCTATGCGTGGGCGCTCAGGGGCCGTTGGCCGGATGCATCCACCTGGATTGGTGCGGCCCTGTTGGTCAGTGGGGTGGTGTGGGCCTTGCGGCAGCGCTGAGCCAAGGTCCGTCTCAGGCCAGTGCGTCGTCCAGCACCTCAATCCAGTGCCGCACGGGCGTGGCGGTGCCACTTTGCAGGTGCTGAATGCATCCGATATTGGCCGAGATGATGGCCTGCGGCTCCAACTCATTCAGTAAAGTCAGCTTGCGGTCACGCAGCTGTTGCGACAACTGCGGCTGCAACACGCTGTACGTTCCTGCAGAGCCACAACACAAGTGGCTCTCGCACCGAGTCAACTCCACCGAAAACCCCAACTCGCGCAGGTGGGTCTCCACGCCGCCACGCAATTGCTGACCATGTTGTAGCGTGCACGGTGGGTGATAGGCCAACTTGCGCCATTTCAAAGAGCGCTCGCCTCGCAGGCGCGACTTCAAGGCCGGCAGCAGCTGCGGCAGCAGTTCGCTCAAGTCCCGAGTGAGCGCACTCACGCGCTGAGCCTTGTGAGCGTAGGCCGGATCGTGGGCCAACGCATGGCCGTACTCCTTCACCGTGACCCCACATCCGCTCGCGTTCATCACGATGGCGTCCACTTTGCCCTCCGAAGTGAGCCCTTCAATCAGCGGCCACCAGGCATCAATGTTGCGGCGCATGTCTTGCAAGCCGCCCTCGGTGTCGGCCAGGTGGGTTCTCAGGGCGCCACAACAGCCGGCGCCATCGGCCACCAAGGTCTGAATCCCTGCGGCATCCAGCACCCGAGCCGTGGCGCTGTTGACATTGGGCATGAGGGCCGGTTGCACGCAACCCATGAGCAACAAGACTTTGCGCGCGTGTTGGCGCTGTGGCCACAGTCGCGCACGCGCAGACACGCTGGCAGG
>CAZCJB010000223.1:0-2799 GCA_964498795.1 uncultured Rubrivivax sp.
AGCTGCTGATCGAACTGGACAACAGCGACGTCCGTGCCAGCCTGGCGCAGGCCATCAGCAAAAAATGGATGGGCCCTGTAAAAGTCAGCGATGGCCAGCAACTGCTGCCTGGGCAGCGCCTCTACGGACCGATCGATCGCCGACTGCAAGGGAGTCAGGAACCCTTCTCCCGAGATGTTGGGCTGGCGCGCCAGGAGGAGGCCAAAACCGATGGGGTCGACCTGAGCCTGACCCAGGATATGGTCGACATCGTCCTCAGTTTGTCCATTGGCCACCAAAATCGTACGCTGCTCTTCGGGATCCTGCGTCGTGACTGGCGTGCGAATCTGCGCAGGCACGTGGGCCAGCGCCTTGAGTACCGATCTTTCGCTGGCACCCGGCTCGGTCATGGCGTGCAGCACTCCGCTCAGAGCCGCGTCGACGTCGGTGACGGCCTGAGGGGCAGGCGCCACCGTGTCGACGCCTTGAAAATACTTCTGGTAGTTGGAGAAGCTCTCGAAGGATTCGTGGAAGGTATCGGACAAGCCTTGCCGCTCAAGAATCCGCTCATTGCCGATCGATAGCGCATAAGACCATCGCCCACTGTGATCGTCCCTTTGGCTCTCGAGGGTGAACTGCGGCTTGGATTCTTCGGTGGCCAGATCTCGCAATCGCTTGAAGCGCTCGGCCATGCCCACCGGGTGGTCCTGCCCCGGCGCTGCAGAGACGATGGCGTCGTAGATTCTTGCGATCTGCACGGCCTTTTTGTCGTCACCGGTGCGAAAGAGGTCCTTCAACTTGTCCCAGGTCCCCATGTGCAGGGCCTGATCCCGACTCTCGGCCTTTATGAATTTTTCGACCCGACTGGCGTTGAGCGAAACCGCACCGCCTCCTGTATTGACCGAGATCGGCATGTCCTGACTCCTGTTTGACGAACGCCATTGTTAAAAATTCCTGAAGCCTCGCCAAGAACCAAAGGGAATGTGAATACTCTCACCCCAACCGTTGACACGTCATGGCTCAATTTGCAAGCTCAGCAAGTCTTGTCGGTTTGCTGGGTCTTCTCATTGCAGGGGGCTTGTGCTGCAGGGCGACGATGAATTGATGCGCGAATTGCCAGGTGACGCGGGTTTGTGCACACTGTGACATTGGGCAGCCATCAAGATGATTCAGTCGCCCAAAAAATGGTCCTCTTGAACGGAAGTCTCTGTATGCCTTTGAACATCACTGGCACTCCCAGTTTAAATACTCGGCTGTATTTCAGCAAATCGGGAACAACCAAACCTGCTTCTGGTGGTGAGTTCACCATCACCTTGCGCAAGCCCACGACGAGAGAAACCTTCTTTCGTCGTTTGCGCAATGCGCTCACCTTTGGAGCTTGGACACCCTTGGTGAGCAATCGGAAGGACTGGCAGGCTTTCCGTGCAGCGGTGACCTCGGAGCGCTTGGCAAGGTTCCAACAAAATCACAATCCGCATCAAGATACAGCAGCGCTCAACAAGGTGATGAATTCGATCGAGACCGCATTCAGCACTTACAGCACCACGCAGCGCCTGACTTCAAGCAAGGCCTCCGAGATCATGAATCTCATTGAAAGGGATATGGCCTCGGGCACCACCGCCAGCACACTCGCACAGGCACCCGCGGGCGGCCCCACCAAACTCAGCCAGGGCCTCATTGCCCGCGGCCTGCACACCCTCGATCAGCGTCAGCACGGACGCGAATACAACAGCCATGTGACCTCGATTGACAATGAACTCGCCGGCCTGAGCTCAGAGCTTGACAAGATGGATCTGGGAAACCCTGTTGAAATAGATTTGGGTGAAATGGATGATTCACAGGACGGGGCGGAGCCCGCCTCCCTTTCGACCGAAGAGAAGGCACGCTTTGATCTGCAGTCGATGAAGGGGCTTTTGACTGACAATGTCAGCGAGGTACGAAACATCCTGAAGCTTGGATACGGTTTTGATGGGCCCGTGTTGAACTCAGGCATGAAGGCGTTGCAGGCCCAATTCAGCTCGCATGCCGACAAGAATTTGATCTACCCGGGATCTGAATCATGGTCGTTGCAAGGTGGGGTTCACGCTCCGCTTCGTGGGCAACCGAACCCTTGTGGAAGCTACCTGCAAGAAGTTGCCGATCAACTCAGCCAAAACCAAGCCGTCAAGAATCAACTGGAAAACCCCGTCAGTACCAGCAGCATTGTGGCGATTCCGCTAGGTCTGCAGAGTGGGCGCAGCGCGACGCACGAGAATCATTCCGTACTGGTCGCACTGGACCTCAAGGATCGCCGAGTGTTGTACCTGGATGCAAAAGGGGAGAGCCCTCGAGCGGCCGAGCGCAATTACAGCAACACGCAGGGCCTGCAGGAAGCCCTGGAGCGCCTGGGGAAATCCGTGTTTGGCTCCGACTGGAATCCCTCCACCGGGATGGCCATGCTCTCCAACGCCAAGCAGCAAGGTGCCAACGACTGCATTGCCTTCACTCAAGATTTCACCCGCCGATTGCTTGAAGGACAGACCGTGGCCGACATCGATCGCACCATGGGTGAAATCGAACGCGACGGGCGAAGCCCGCCAAGCGGAGATGGGCCGCAGGTCCAGGACTCGTCGGAAATGCTCGGCATCCGAGCCCGCATGGCTCGAGACATCATCGATCATGTGCTGCAGCCCCGCATCAAAGACTTCAAAGATAAAGTGGTTCAGTGGTGCACCAACGCAGCCAGCGATGCAGTCGCTGATCGCAATTCCTTCGGGAGCCAGGCATGAGCCACATCACCTTGGCCCGAGAGTTGCTGTCCGGCTTGGCCGAGCGCTTAGG
>CAZCJB010000224.1:0-2783 GCA_964498795.1 uncultured Rubrivivax sp.
AGGGGGTGGTGGGGCAGGCTCGAGACGGGAGTGCTGCTCAAGCAACGTGGAGCCCACTGCGCCAGGCCGGTGGGGGCGATTTCTGCTCGGCCGAGAAGCGCAAGGGCGGGCAGGTTCCGCAAGACACCTGGCCGGCCTGAGCATCGCAGGGAAGTGCCGCTGCAAGCGGCACCCGAGCGGCATGAGCCACCACCGGCCTGGGGCAGGGGGCGTCGCGAGGTATTGGCTCGTGGAGGAAGGTTGCCGCGGGCCCTGCGGGCCCTCGCAATGACGGCTTGCAATGACGGGGAGAATGCCGCGTAAGATTGGCTCATGCCAACCACCCTCCATGGCCAACTGGTTGTCGCGATCTCCTCGCGGGCGCTGTTTGATTTCGAAGAAGAGAACCGCCTCTTCGAAGCGCAAAACGACCGCGCCTACATGCAATTGCAGCTCGAGCGATTGGACACGCCGGCGCGGCCGGGCGTGGCGTTTTCGTTGGTGCACAAATTGTTGGCCTTCAACCAGGACGTGCCTCGGGTGCAGGTGGTGATTTTGTCCCGCAATGACCCGGTGTCGGGCATGCGTGTCTTTCGGTCATGTCAACACTACGGACTGCCCATCGAGCGGGGTGTCTTCACACGAGGCGAGAGCCCCTGGCGCTATCTAAAGCCGCTCAATGCGCACCTGTTTTTGTCCACCAACGAGACCGACGTGCGCAGTGCCTTGGGGGCTGGAGTTCCGGCCGCGCGGGTCTACCCGCACAGCGCGCGGGCCACGGATCGTCATCCGTTCGAGGTGCGCATTGCGTTCGACGGTGATGCGGTGCTGTTTTCTGATGAGGCCGAGCGGGTCTATCGATCGGGTGGGCTCAGTGCCTTCCAAGACCACGAACATGCCTTGTCGCACACCCCCTTGGCTCCAGGCCCGTTCAAACCCTTGTTGGAGGCTCTTCAACAACTGCAGTTGCAAGGCTCGGAGTCCATGCGCGTGCGCACGGCTCTGGTGACGGCGCGCAGTGCGCCGGCTCACGAGCGTGCGATTCGAACGCTCATGGACTGGCAGATTCAGGTGGACGAGGCGATGTTTTTGGGGGGTCTGTCCAAGGGTGAGTTTTTGCGCGAATTTGAGCCCGATTTTTTCTTTGACGACCAGACGGGTCATGTGGATTCCGCCGCCGCTCACGTGCCCGCCGGTCACGTCGCAGCCGGCGTGGCCAATTCGCAGGGCTGAGCATTTCGCTCAGCGTCCAAAACCACGCAGGCGGTCCAGATCCAGCACGCGCACTCCGCCGTATTCGACCCGAATGATGGCTTCGTGCTCTAGAGAACCGAGAGCTCGGTTGACCCGTTGGCGTGACAGGCCCACCAGATAGGCGAGTTCTTGTTGCGTGATGCGCAGGTGGCGGCCAACCCTTGGATACAGTGTGGGGTGAAACAGCGCGGCCAAACTGCGGGCCACCTGATGTTCTGGGTCACTCAGTCGGTCGGTCTCGCGTGCAGCAATGAATTGGCCCAATCGCTCATTGAGTTGGAGCATCACAAATCGATTGAAGCCGATGCTGTGGTCCAAGAGCCAGTCAAAGGTCTCGACGGTGATGCCTGCCACCACGCTGGCCCGCAAGGCTTGAATGTTGTACCGGTAAGGCTCGTGCTTGAGCACCGTGCCTTCTCCGAACCAACCACCTGGCGGCACCCCCATGAAAGTCATGGGCAAGCCCTGTGCGTTCTCCCCCGTCATCTTGAGCAGGCCATCAATCACGCCAAACCAGAAAGTGGGCGCGCGGCCAATGCGGCAGACGTATTCCCCTGAGTGCACCTCAACCACGCGCAGGTCGAGCGCGGCACGCTGCGCTTCCTCAGGTTTGAGCACGCCCATCCATGGAACTCCTGCCACCTCATCGCGCGTGGCCGAACGCGACCGCGCCAACAGCGCCATCGAGGCCGGGGCTCGAGCCTTGGAATCCAATGCCACCTTCATCTCATATGAACCTCATTCAGGGGAAAAGCCTGATAGGGTGAACCCTCTAATTGTCGCCGAAGTGACAGATTGGCGTCAAATGAGTGCGGAGAATCTCGTGAGTGTCTGATGTCACGCACCTCGATCGAGAAAGGTGCCGGGCACGCTGCTCGCCATGGGTCCTCCGGAGACAACTTTGAGTTCCACATTTCCTCAATTGCTGCTCGAGCACGCCGCGCGCCGTTCGGCGCAGCCCGCCTTGCGCGTTAAAGAGTATGGGATCTGGCAGACCACCAGTTGGGCCGACTTGGCCGATCAGGTGCGTCAAATGGCCGGTGGCATGGCGGCCGCGGGCGTTCAGCGAGATGACCACTTGGTGGTGGTCGGCGAGAACCGGCCACGCCTGTACGCCGCCATGCTGGCAGCGCAATCTTTGGGTGCGGTGCCCATTCCGCTGTACCAAGATGCGGTCAGCGCCGAATTTGTCTACCCCATCAACAATGCCGACGTGCGCTTTGCGGTGGTAGAGGACCAAGAGCAGGTCGACAAGTTGCTGGAGATTCGAGACCAGTGTCCTCAGCTCGAAAAGATTTGGTTCGACGACCCTCGGGGTTTGCGCAATTATGAGGAGCCGGGTTTGGCTTCGATGGATGACTTGCAGGCCCAGGGGCAGCAGCATGTCGAACGCCACCCAAGCTTTTTTGATGAGGCGGTGCAACGTTGCAAGCCCAATGATGTGGCTGCGATGTTCTTCACCTCCGGCACCACCGGCAACCCCAAGGGCGTGGTGCACACCCACCCGTCTTTGCTCGACCGAGCCAGCGCGGGGGCGCGCTTCGATCGAT
>CAZCJB010000225.1:0-2472 GCA_964498795.1 uncultured Rubrivivax sp.
TAGAGGGTCAGGCCAGCGTCGAACTGCATGAAATGAAGCGCAGCCACGACTGCAAGCGCCGCTTGGCTTATCCGGTGGGTGTGGAGTCGGCTTGGACCCGCGATGAAAAGGTCAGCGATCGCAATCACGCAAATGGCCGCAAGAAGGAAGATCTCCGGGGTCAGCGTGGCCCAGTTGAGCAGGATCATGTTGGCGTCCTCCATGGGCTCAGGTGGGCAGCTTCGACAGCGCCACATGTCGCAGAAATTCGGTGATTGAAGTCTGCATCACATCGGTGAAGGGCCTCGGGTAGACACCCATCCAAAGCACGGCCAGAGCCAAGGTGCCCAGGACGAAGAACTCACGGGCGTTGATGTCGGACAGCTCTCGCACATTTTCATTGGCCACGTCTCCAAAGTAGACGCGCTTGACCATCCAAAGCGTGTAGGCGGCGCCAAAAACCAAAGTCGTGGCGGCAGCCGCGGCAATCCAAAAGTCGAACTTGACGGCGCCCAGGATCACCATCCACTCGCCCACGAACCCGCCCGTGCCGGGCAATCCGCAATTGGCCATGGCAAAGAAGACTGCAAAGGCGGCGAACTTCGGCATGGTGTTGGCCACGCCTCCATAGGCCGCGATCTCCCGAGAATGCAAGCGATCGTAGAGGACGCCGATGCAGAGAAACATCGCGCCTGAAACAAATCCGTGGCTGATCATCTGGACGATGGCCCCGCCCACGCCAAGATCGCTGAAGATGAAGAAGCCCAGTGTGACGAAACCCATGTGCGCAATCGACGAGTAGGCCACCAGCTTCTTCATGTCCTGCTGCACGAGAGCCACAAGCCCGATGTAGATCACGGCCACAAGGCTCAGCGCGATCATCAACCAGTCGAACTCATGTGCAGCATCCGGCGCGATGGGCATGGAGAAACGGAGAAAGCCATAGGCACCGAGCTTGAGCATGATGGCCGCCAGCACAACCGAGCCTCCCGTGGGCGCCTCCACGTGCGCATCCGGCAGCCAGGTGTGGACGGGCCACATCGGGACCTTGACTGAAAAGGCGGCAAAGAACGCAAAGAACAGCAGAGTCTGCGCCTCCATCGCCAAAGGCAACTGATGCCAGGCCTGGATATCGAAACTCCCTCCAGACTTGAAGTACAGATAAAGCAGCGCGATGAGCATCAACAGCGAGCCCAGCAGCGTGTAGAGGAAAAACTTGAAGGCCGCGTAGACGCGCCGTGGACCGCCCCAAACGCCGATGATGATGTACATCGGGATGAGGGTGGCTTCGAAGAAGACGTAGAACTAAATGCCGTCAAGCGCACTGAAGACGCCCACCATCAGGCCTGAAAGGATCAGAAAAGATCCCATGTACATGCCCACGCGGTCCTCAATCACCTCCCAGGCTGCGATGACCACGATGACGGTGATGAAGGCTGTCAACAGGATGAACCAGACCGAAAGGCCGTCGACGCCCAAGTGATAGCGCACATTGAACCGCTCGACCCAAGGAAGGTTCTCCACAAACTGCATGCCTGTGGCGTTGACATCGAACCCGGTGATCAGCGGAATGGTGACAAGAAGCGACAGCAAGGCGCCGGCCAGTGCCATCCAGCGCACCACCCGCGAGTGTTCGTCTCGGCCCACTGCCAACAGCAGAACTCCAACCAGCACGGGAAGCCAGATGGCAACGCTCAACAATCCCATTTCTCGCTCTCCGCCTCTTGCCTGTTGACCGGATCAACCACTGAAGGTCAATGACCGAAGAGGCCGCTGAGGTGTGGCCACAAACGCCAAGTCATGAACCCGAAAACCCCCAGCAGCATGACCAGCGCGTAGCCATAGAGACGCCCCGCCTGCAGCAGCCGCATCCATCGGGCGAGCGCGCCAACGGCCCGGGCGGATCCGTCCACCAACACCCCGTCGATGACCGCCGCGTCCCCGCCCTTCCAAAGGCCTTTGCCAACGAGCCTTGCTCCTGCAGCCAACACCCTCTCATTGAAGGCATCGATGTAGTACTTGTTCTCAAGGACTCGAACCACAGGGGCGAGAGACTGGCCAATCGTCCTGGGAATGTCTGGCCTCTTGAGGTAGAGCCACCAGGCCAGGCCCACGCCGGCGAAGGCCAGCCAGAAGGGCAGCGTCTGGAGCCCGTGCAACGACATGGCCAGCGCACCGTGGTACTGGGCAGCCAGCGCTGCCATCGCGGGGTGCCGGGCTGTGTCCACCGCAATGGCGTCCTTGAGAAACTCTCCAAACAGCATGGGCTCAATCGTCATGTATCCGATCAGCACCGATGGAATGGCCAACAGCACCAGCGGCGCAGTCACCACCCAGGCAGACTCCCGCGGAGCATGGGTCTCATCCTCAGGGTGTCCATCGTGTTCGCCCGGATGCGGCTTGTGGTGGAAGCGCTCCTGGCCATGGAAGACGAGGAAGTACATCCTGAAGCTGTAGAACGCAGTGACGAAAACGCCCATGACGACAGCCCAT
>CAZCJB010000225.1:2482-2750 GCA_964498795.1 uncultured Rubrivivax sp.
GGTCACCCATGTGATCGGCATGTGTCGGCGCAGGCCGCCCATGTTGCGAATGTCCTGATCGTGATGCATTCCGATGATCACGGAGCCCGCAGCAAGAAACAGCAGAGCCTTGAAGAATGCGTGCGTCATCAGATGGAAGACAGCCACCGAATAGGCAGACGCCCCCAAGGCAACCGTCATGTAGCCCAACTGCGACAAGGTGGAATAGGCGACAACCCGCTTGATGTCGTTCTGGATGATGCCCAGAAACCCCATGAAAAGCGCCGTG
>CAZCJB010000226.1:0-2749 GCA_964498795.1 uncultured Rubrivivax sp.
TTGCATCGGGCACTGGGCATTGAAGTTGGAGCCTGTCCAACCCAACCCGCACCTTCTCGGCGGTGTGAGACCGCGCATCGGCCTGGCGTGTGGGGTTCTTTACGTGCTGCTCTTGATCGTGCTGCCAGCGCTGGTCATGGCGTCGCCATCACTTTGGCTTCAGGCGGTGGCGGTGGTCTACCAATCCGGCGCGCTGGTGTTCGGCGGGGGGCATGTGGTCTTGCCTTTGCTGCAAGCGGGTGTGGTGCCTCCAGGCTGGATCAGCCAGGACACGTTCTTGGCAGGCTACGCAGCAGCCCAGGCCGTGCCTGGGCCTTTGTTCACCTTCGCGGCGTTCCTTGGCACCGTCATGCCACTGCCTTTGGGCGGATGGACGGGCGGGCTGGCGCTGCTTGTGGTCATCTTCGTGCCTGGCTTCTTGCTGCTGGTCGGCATGCTGCCATTTTGGGAGTGGATGCGGACCTGTGACCCCATGCGACGAGCCATGGCCGGTGTCAACGCAGCGGTGGTGGGTGTCCTCGGCGCTGCATTGATACACCCGATCGGGACCAGTGCGCTCCACGCGCCCACTGACCTGGGCTTGGCAGTCGTCGCCTTGGGGCTGCTCATGTGGGCCCGTCTGTCGCCCGTGTGGGTGGTGGCGATGGCGGCGGCCGCAGGATGGGCGCTCGCCATGGCATGACCCTGACTCAATCGGGGCTTGTCTTCGCCGTGGCCTTGGAGAGCTTGCGACAGGCCTCCGAGCAGTACTTCACGTCTTGCCAGTTCTTGGCCCAAGACTTTCGCCAGGTCATGGCGCGCTGACACACGGCGCAAGGCTTGCTCGGCAATGCACGCTTGTTGCCTTTGAAGTCGGTTTTGGTGTTCATGGGTCCATGCCCCAGGCAGCGCTGCTCACCATCCCTCACCCTTTATCGGCCTTTCCCGCCGCGGCTGCGAACTTGCTCAGCCTAGTATCGAAAGCAGACGGCGCCACCCCGGTATCTTGAGCACGCTCTACGCGGCGAATGGCGTTGCGCACCATCAGGCTGCCGGCATAGCGGATGGGCTCGGGCGGGAACTGCCCGAGCGGGCCTCGTGCGAGTCGGCTGCGGGTCCAGGCATTGTCCTGCCCCAACGCCAGCGACGCGAGGAGAGTGCCGCCGATGTGACTCGGCCCCACGCCGTTGCCTGAATAGCCGAAGCCGTAGAACACATTGGGCGCACCTCTCAAGCGACCAAAGAATGGCAAGCCACTCACCGACCGATCGGAGGCCCCATTCCAGCTCGCGGCAATGGGCACCTCTGCCAAGGGCGGCATGAAGTCTCGCAACCGTGCCGCCAGCAGCTCCCGGTAGGGGCTCGGTTCGTCGAAGACCCGCAACATGTGACCACCAAACGCAAAGGTGTTGCCTCCCTTGCCCAGCATCAAGCGGCCATCGACCGTGCTGCGGTAGTAATGGACGAAGGTGCGCGAATCCATGACCGAAATTCCGCCATCGATCTGCGTGGCGGCCAACTGCGCGGGCGCGGGGTCGGTGATCACCATATCGCTGGACACAATCACGATCGAGCGCGCGAACTCGCGGAACGTCGATGCCATCCAGGCATTGATCGCAATCACCACCGTGTCAGCACGCACAGTGCCCTGCGGCGTCTTGACAGTGGCAACGGCCCCGTGCTCAATCTGGAGCATGGGCGTGTGCTCATGCACCCGCACGCCCAGGCTCATGGCAACGCGCCTCAGGCCGCGAACCAGCTTGCCCGGATGCAGGGTGGCCGCCACCGGAGAAAACCACCCTTCCAAGTGCGCATTCGAGCCCGCACGGCGCTTGACCTCGTCGGCGTGCAACCGGGTCCAAGAGCAGATGTCTCGTTGGGACAGCGCCTCCATGACCGCATCGGAGGCGCCCATCTGAGCATGGGACGTGGCAGTGAAAAGCGTTCCATCGCGCCGCCATTCACAGTCGATGTGGTGATCCACACAGAATTGCTCGATGTCGCTCACTGCCTTCTCGCAGGCCAAGACCAGCCGAATGGCTTCCTCGTCACCCAAGAGGCGCTGCAGCGTCAAAAACTTGGTCGACCAGGTCGACACGCATCCGCCATTTGGTCCGCTGGCGCCACCCCCGCAGACATCGGCCTCCACCAGCACGATATCCAGCTCCGGACGCATCTGCTTGGCAAGAATGGCCGTCCACAGCCCCGTGAAGCCTCCGCCAACCACGCACAACCCAGTCCGGGCCTCGCCGAGCAAGGGGGGCGCCGACGCCCCATCCTCGGTCTTCAGCGCCTGAGCCAACCAGAACGGGCGCTCATTGAGAAGGCGCCCGCCGCTCTGGGGACGCCGAGATGAATGGCGAAACAAGGTGTGTCCAACTTTCTCGTGGGACCGATGCCTTGAGAATACAGCACAGTCTGGAGAGCGCGATGCCGGGCCCAGGCGTAATGGCCAGAAGAGTGGCCGCAACGAGAAACGCGATGATGGAAATGGTGGTCGCCCTGAAGTGCGCTATTCGTCAGGCTGCTCGCCATCGGATCGAAGCGCCAAGTTCAACGCCGTCACGATGCCAACTAAGAAGGCGATGATGACTGCAAAGCTTGCCCACTGATGAATCATTGCGGTTCTGCAGGGGCTGAGGGCTGAGGTTTTTAGCGTGGGATGATGACAGCCATTCTCCCACGCTCGAGTCACCCATGCACTGTTGGTCTTGAAATCAATGGCCGTCAAATCGGTCGCTCATGATGAGGTGGGTCTTCCCCCCTATTT
>CAZCJB010000227.1:0-2617 GCA_964498795.1 uncultured Rubrivivax sp.
GTGGTCTCGTGGCAGCACGGCACGATCTTGTCCTTTGGTCAGGTGCCCTCGAATCTATTGAAGTTGAAAGACCCCAGCTACCAAGTCAGTGACAGCGAGGATTCGCTGGAGACCTTGTTCAACGTGCAACGCTTGGCCGGTCAAGGATATGCCGTGGTGGCCGCAGACTATGTGGGCAAGGGGCCCCTGCGTAATGGCCGCTCCGAAGCGTACGCGGTCCAGGATGTCACCACGCAGACCTGCGTGCGCATGTTGGACATTGGCAGGGCGGCCATGAGAGCGCTGAAATTGACGCCAGGCCCGATTTTTTTGCATGGCTGGTCGCAGGGGGCGTTGAACACCCAATGGCTGCACCCTGAGCTTCGTCGCCGAGGTCACCAGGTGGTCGCCACCGCCGTCGACAGTCCATTCAATGACCTGTCTGAAGCCTGGCGTTTTTGGTCGGGAAACCAGACGTTTCCGCTGCCCGAGGGCGTGTCCTCTTACCCTGACCTGCCCGACTGGATCTCCTTGTGCATGATCGTGGCCTTGGGCAGCTACGAGGTGAATTACAAGCTCACGGGTCTGATGAAGAGTGCCATCCGGCCCGAGTTTTATGACGTCAGTTTGAAATTTTGGAACGACTACAAGTTGGACTTTGATCCCACCAAACCCTTCCCCACAGGCCGCAACCTGTTGGTGCCAGGGTTCTTCAGCCGATTCACCGACGAGCGCAACAGCGCATTCATTCGCCGCATGGCCAGCAACACGACCACCTATCACCTCTACGATTCACCCATCCGCTTCTACCACGGTCTGGCTGATGAGGCGATCCATCCGGTCATGGCTGGACGTGCGCTGGCTGCGGGCGGGGCTCAAGCCGTCGGCATTCCGGTGGCGGGTGCGAGCCACCGCGGCACCTTCATGGCGGCCCTGTATGGCGATGCCTCCACCTTGGGAGGTAAGGACAATGTGGTGGACTGGTTCAACCGCTTGAGAGGCTGATCGCCACTCAGAGCGTCGACAAGGCCCATCATGACCAAGATCTGCATCGTCGGCGCTGGCGCCATCGGAGGCTTCCTGGGTAGCCGGCTGGCTGCGTTGGGTCGCTGCGAAGTCAGCGCCTTGGCGCGAGGCGCCACGCTGCAGGCTTTGCGCTCGCAGGGGTGGCGCCTTTGCAGTGCAGGAGCCTTGCTGCAGACTCCTGCACGCGCTGAATCCGATCCCGCCTTGCTGGGCGTGCAAGATGTGGTGATCATCGCCGTCAAAGGGCCCGCCCTCACCGACGTGGCGCGGCAATTGCCGCCGCTGTTGGGGCCTCGGACCGTGGTGATCCCCGCCATGAACGGCGTGCCTTGGTGGTTCTGCTCAGATCAGCCCGGGTTTGGCGCGACCTTGTCGAGTGTGGACCCCACCGGCCACATCGCGGCCACGATTGCACCCAGTCAGGTGGTGGGCTGCGTGGTGCACGCCAGTGCGTCCACGTCCGAACCTGGGTTGGTGGAGCATCGCATGGGGCAAGGGGTGATCTTGGGAGAACCTCGAGGGCAGACCAGCGACCGCGTGGAACATCTGGTGAACTTGCTCCAAGGTGCAGGCTTTGACGCCACCGCCAGCGCCAACATTCGCTACGACATTTGGTACAAGCTGTGGGGCAATATGACCATGAACCCGGTCAGCGCCTTGACAGGCGCCACGGCCGATCGCATCTTGTCCGACCCCTTGGTGCGATCCTTTTGTTCGGAGGCCATGTCCGAGGCTCAGGCCATCGGTGCTCGCATTGGCTGCCCCATCGCGCAGAGCCCTGAGGAGCGCCATGCCATCACGGCCAAGTTGGGTGCCTTCAAAACCTCCATGCTGCAAGACGTGGAGGCGGGCCGAGCGATCGAGCTGGATGCCATCGTGGGTGCGGTGCGCGAAATCGGCCAACGATTGGGAGTGGCCACGCCCAATGTCGATGCCTTGTTGGGCCTGACCCGTTTGATGGGGCAAGTGCGGGGCCTGTACCCGGTCGCCTGAGGCCCACTCATGAGCGATCTGCCTCCACTCCCCTCCATTCCTTTAGGCCGCTACCGTCATTACAAAGGCGGTGAGTACGAAGTTCTCGGTGTGGTGCGGCACAGCGAGACGCTGGAGCCATTGGTCCTGTACCGCCCTCTGTACAACGCCACAGGAATGTGGGTCCGGCCGTTTGACATGTTTTTAGAGACGATTGAGCACGAAGGCCAGCGGCAGCCCCGCTTTTCACCCGTCCGCCTTTCTGGAAGAGATGCACAGCAATGAAGATCAAAAACACCATCTGCCTCTGGTTTGATGGCACCGCTCTCGAAGCGGCGCAGTTTTATGCCCAGACCTTTCCCGACAGCCATGTCGATGCGGTGCATTTGGCGCCGGGCGACTACCCGGCCGGGCACCAAGGCGATGTCTTGACGGTGGAGTTCACTGTCATGGGCGTGAAGTGTCTGGGCCTCAACGGGGGGCCTTACGCCAAGCACAGCGAAGCATTTTCTTTCCAGGTGGCCACCGACGATCAAACCGAGACAGACCGCCTGTGGAACGCCATCGTCGGCCATGGCGGTCAAGAAAGTGCCTGCGGCTGGTGCAAAGACAAGTGGGGCTTGTCCTGGCAGATCACGCC
>CAZCJB010000228.1:0-2574 GCA_964498795.1 uncultured Rubrivivax sp.
GTCTGGGCCATCGACACCCACGAGGCGGCTTTGGCTGCTTTGGCGCGCGAGGCTGAACCTCTCGAAGGGCATCTGGAGACCTTCGTCGGCGATCCCAGTCGCCCCGAATCTCTGGCGCAGGCTGCCGCGGCTTGCGAGAAACGTCACGGCGTCGTGCACGCCTTGCTCAACTGTCACCATGACACCGAACTGGCCTCGGTGCGCGAGACCTCCGATGAAGCATGGGAACGGGTCATTGATTTTGATTTGCTGGGTCCGATCCGTGCCACGCGCGCATTTCTCCCCCTGTTGGAGAAGGCCGGAGATGCAGCGGTGATTCACCTGGGATCGATCGATGGCATCCAAGGGAATCCCCAGATTCCCGCCTACTCAGTGGCCAAGGGTGGACTCATCCCGCTGACCCATGTCATGGCCGATGAATTCGCGCCCTTGGGAATTCGCGTGAATTGCGTGGCCCGCGGCATGATGTCGCCACGTGATGCCTCCACCTTGAATCCGATGTTCAAGCCTTTGATCCCCCACACGCCACTCGGCCGTCCGGCGTATCCCGAGGAGGTGGCAGCGGCGGTACGATTCTTGGCCTCTGAACAAGCTTCCTACATCACGGGCGTGGTATTGCCGGTCGACGGTGGACGCACAGGCCTCACGCCCGGCACGCGACCCGCTTTGCGTCAAGAGGCCCTTGGGGGATGACCCCCACGGACCCTGAATCGACCGATCACCCGTACCCTGACTCAAAGGCTTTCATATGCGATTCAACGAAGATCAATTGGCGTTGCAAGACTCCCTGCGAAAAATGGTGGAAAAAGAAATCCTGCCATTGGCCGCTGAAATCGATGACACCGATCGGTTCCCGGTGGAGTGGCGAAAGACGTTTGGCGAGCTCGGGCTGTTGCAGATGTGGGTGCCTGAGGCGTATGGCGGACCCGGTGGTGACCTGACAAGCGTGTGCATTGCCAAAGAAGAAACGGGCAAGGGCTCCTTGACGGCCTCAACCCTGTGCTGCAACAACTCCATCGGTCTGATCTTGCCTTTGTTGCACTTCGGCACGGAGGAGCAAAAGCGCAAATGGCTGCCTCGGTCGGCGCGTGGCGAGTTGATCACCGCCGTGGCGATGACCGAGCCCGGTACCGGCTCTGACGTGTCCAGCATCAAGACCCGGGCAGTTCAACGTCCGAACGGTGAATGGGTGCTCAATGGACAAAAGTCTTGGATCACGTGGGCGGCGGTGGCCGATGTGATTTTGGTGTTTGCGAAGACCGGTGAAGGTCCTTCCCACGCCAATATCAGCTGCTTTTTGGTGGAGACCCACCTGCCGGGATTCCGCCTAGGCCGGGCCGAGCGCAAGATGGGGCGCAACGGAGCGCCCAATCACGAAATCTTCTTCGATGACATGGTGTTACCGCCCCACGCACTGGTGGGCGAAGAAGGCAAAGGATTCACTGCGTGCATGAAGATCCTGGATCTGAACCGGCCCACCATCGCTGCGTCTTCGTTGGGTGTCGCGCAAGGGGCTTTCGATCTGTGCGTGCAGTGGTGCAAGGACCGCAAGGTCTATGGCAAGGCGATTGGTCAATTTCAAGGCATGCAATTCAAGCTCGCTGACATGGCCATGAAGCTGGAAGCGGCGCGTCAAATGCTCTATGGCATCTGTGCCGAGATTGATGCGGGAGACCACAGCCGGCTGCAGATGATCGCATCGATGTCGAAGTGCTATGTCACGGATGTGGCCATGGACATCACGGTGGAGGCGGTCCAAATCTTCGGGGCTGCGGGTTATTCCAAGGATTACCCACTGGAGCGAATGATGCGAGATGCCAAGGTGAATCAGATCATTGAAGGGACCAACGAAATTCACCGAATGATCATCGGGCGCACACTGACTCGTTGAGTGACGCAACTCGAGACGTTGAAAGAAATCGATGGAAAAGACGCCAGTGTTGGTGGTGGGTGGTGGGCCCGTGGGGCTTGCCCTGATCGGAGACCTGGCTTGGCGGGGTGTGCCTTGCACCTTGATCGAGCGCAGCGATGGATCGATCACCCAGCCGCGAATGGACATGGTCGGTATTCGGACCATGGAGTTTTGTCGGCGCTGGGGCATCGTGCCCTGGGTCGAAAGTGCTGGGTACAACCGCGACTACGCCCAAGATTGCGCATGGGTGACCACGCTGAACGGCTATGAATTCGGCCGTGAGCCGTTTCCCTCGCCAGCCGCCGAGAAGTGCCCGCCGCAGAGCCCGCAAAAGCGAGAGCGTTGTCCGCAAAATTTCTTCGATCCCGTGCTCGCTCGCTTTGCCCGGCAAACGGGGTTGGCGAGCCTTCACTACGAAACCGAATTGCTGTCTTTTGAGCAGGACTCGCAAGGCGTTGTAGCTCAAGTCCGTGATATCCAGACGTCCCAGGTGCGCCAGATTCACGCGCAGTACTTGGTGGGCTGTGACGGAGGCAACAGTGGCGTGAGGCAGGCGCTCGGCATCGGCATGAAGGGTGATGCGGTGCTCACCTACACCACGAACGTCATTTTTCGGTGTGATGGACTGGAGAAGCTCCACAACAAGAAACCTGGCTATCGCT
>CAZCJB010000229.1:0-2561 GCA_964498795.1 uncultured Rubrivivax sp.
GGAATGCACACCCACAAGCTCCATCCGCGCGAGGCGAGGGCTGCTGCTGTGAAGGCTCCAATCCCGACAAAGGCCGACTGCCCCAGGTTCAACAAGCCGGCCATGCCGACAGTGATTTGCAGACCCAAGACGGCCAGCAGCGTGATCCCCGCTTGGGTCAAGACCCCTATCACGTACTCGTTGAGGGACCACGGTGCGATGCACAAAGCCACAAGAAAGCCAGCACACCACCACCGCTGCGGACCGGTGCGCAACCAAGCCCTCTCGCTGGCATAGGTTTGGAAGAAAACTCCTGAAGGCAACATCGCGCGTCAGAGCCTTTCGATCTTTTTCCAACCGAACAGACCCTGGGGTCGAATCAGCAGGACAATGATCATGAGCACATAGGGAAACACCATCGAGGCGGCACCGGCCGTGTAAGGGTCCAAGAATCGAGACGCCAGAGCTTCACCCACGCCGATCAACACACCGGCCAGGCTGGCGCCTCGAACGCTCTCCAGTCCACCCAGCAGGGCCACGGGGAGCGCGCGCAGTCCGATTTCTGCCGCCTGAAGTCCCAACACGGTGCCCGACAGCAGGATCACCGCCGCCAGCATGGCCAACGCGGTGCCCAACATCCAGGCCACGCCGGTGGCTTTTCTCACGGAGATGCCCAGCGACAGGGCTGTGACATGGTCCTCGGCCACTGCGGCGAGCCGCAAGCCAGACCGGGTGTGGGTGAAGAAACGATGCAAGGCTTCGCACGTCACCAGCGTGAGGAACGCTCCCAGAGTCAGGGCCTTGTTCAACAGCAAAGGCCCCACCTGCCAGGCGCCAGCGGGCAATACCTGCGGAAAAGGTCGAGTCTGTGCGCCAAAAAAGAGTTGTGCGGCCCCTTGAACCAAGATGAGCAGCCCAATGCTGGCCATCACCACGCTGAAAACGGGTTGGCCGATCAGTCGCCGAAAGATCGCACGCTCGATCAATGCCCCAAAGGCCATGCTGGTCAACAACGCAGCGATCAAACCCAGGGCCAGCGGCCACTCCAGTTTGAGCACATACAGCCAGACAAAGAAAGCGCTGGCCATGACAATCTGACCCTGGGCCAGGTTGACGATGCGCGAGGCTCGGTAAATCACGACGAATGACAGCGCTACCACGCCGTAGACCAGCCCCGTGAGGACTCCATTGATGACGGTCTGTAGCAGTTCCATCTATAGCTTTGTAATTCGGACCTGTTGTCGAATCTGTGCTTGCGTGCCATCACGATAGCGAACCAGCACCTCCACGGGAAGACCGGACTCACCCGCATACATCGCATCGATCAAGCGGGCATAACGCTGCTCGATGACATCGCGTCGAAGCTTTCGCGAGCGGGTTAATTCTTCATCGTCGGCATCCAGTTCTTTCGGGAAGGACGCAAAGGTGATCACTCGAGCATGCTCATCGAGTCGCGCGTTGATGCTCAACAAGGTCTGCTGCAGCAGCTCGTGGACCTTGGGATGCTGGCTGAGGTCGGCGAAAGTGCCCCAAGTCAGCCCCTGATTTTCGGCAAAGCGCCCGACAATTTGTGAGTCGATGTTGATGAGCACCACCACGTGCGTGCGGCTTGTATCGCCAATGGCAATGGCATCGCGAATGTAAGGAGAGGACCGCAACTGGTTTTCGATGTACTGCGGTGGGAACCGTTTGCCATTGGACAATTGGCGCAAGTCCTTGACGCGATCAAGGAAGATGAATTCTTGCTGAGGGCCGAAGCGCACTGCGTCCCCGGTGACAAACCCGCGATCACTCATCACGGCTTGGGTGGCGTCGTCGTCGTGAAAGTAGCCGCCGAACCCGCTGGCGCCATTCATCAGCAACTGTCCGTTGTCATCGACGCTGGCTTGCAGGGGCGGGCCCACCTTGGGATCTACTTGCAACAATCGGCCCATGGTGTCGGGGTCAAACGACCCACCCCAGTGCGCCGAGACCAATCCGTACTCGGTGGATCCATACAGATTGCGCAAGGGAACGCCCATGGCGTGAAAGCGGCGAAAAACGTCCGCAGACATGCCCGAGCCTGCCGACAAAGCCACCTGCGCTTGCTTGAGCCCCAGGTTGTCGCGCAGGGCTCGCTTGACCAAGCGCTCGGCCAGCCATCCTTTCCATCCCGTCCGGGCCTGGGGGCCCAACGCCCAAGCGACCAGCTTTTGTCGCCACGCAGCGGAGTCGAGCATGGCGGCATCGACCGCCGAGGCCATCATTTCCCACTGCCGTGGCGTGAACAACAAGAACTGCGGTCCGATTTCACGCAGGTCAGACTGCACAGTTTCGGCTTTTTCACTGAAGTGCACCACCGAGGGTGCCAACAAGGCCAAGGCGAGTCCAGTGATTTGCTCCGCCGCCCAAGCCGGTGAGATGTAGCTCAGGTAGGCAATCTCTTGGTCGATGTTGAAGCTGCTCACCAAACGATAAGCGTTGTCGGTGAGGTAACGGTGGGTCAGGACCACCCCTTTAGGCTTGCCGGTGGTGCCCGAGGTGTAACAAAGCACTGCCACATCCTGATCTCGACAGGATTCGACGATGGCTTGCAACGATGC
>CAZCJB010000230.1:0-969 GCA_964498795.1 uncultured Rubrivivax sp.
CGTTGTTGAGAGGCCGCTGCTATCCTGACCGACCCGCCGAATCAGACCCCGCCATGACAAACCCCAACGTGCCGATCTTTGTCATTTCCCGTCAGTTCACAGCTTCGCCCGAACAGGTTTATGACGCCTGGGCTGATCCAGCGAAACTGGCGCAGTGGTCTGGACCCAAGGGTTCCTCGGTGGAGATTGTCCAAGGATCGCAGACCGTAGGCAGAACCACCATCACCCGCACCACATTTCCAGGTGGGCCGGAGATGTTCAGCTTGTGTCTGTGGCGCGACCTCACACCTCATCATCGCCTGGTGTGGGAGCAGAGTTTTTGCACCCGCGAGGGGGCTCAGTGCCCGCCGCCGTTCTTCGACGATTGGCCACGCAAGCTGCTCACCGAGGTGAGCCTGCAACCGCGCGATGGCGGCACATGGCTGACGCTGACCTGGGCCCCCATCGAATATGACGAGGCAGCACTGGCCATGTTTGCAGCCCAAATGGCCAGCATGACAGGCGGCTGGAGTGGCAGCTTCGACAAGCTTGAGGAGTGGCTGCCTCGGTAGCGAGATGTCATCAAGGCGCAAAGGTGTCTTGCCCCTGCCGGGTCTTCTCAAGAGCGGTATGGCGGGCGGGGAGCGGGGGCAGTCTCGCACGGCGCACCGACGTTTGCCGTTGAGCCGGGCTTGGCTGGTGCTCAACTGCGCGCCTTGGGTGTGGCCCTGGACAAGCCTCGCGCGGTGGTGGTGGTCTCGCCGCATTGGATGACGCGGAGCGTGGAGATCACGGCGACGGAACAGCCCGAAACTGTCCATGATTTCGGAGGCTTTCCGGCGATTCTGTACGCGCTGCGGTACTCCGTGCGAGGGTCTCCCGAGGTGGCGGTTGAGATCCGGCAACAACTGGCCCGGCAGGGCATTTCGGCCAAGCTGGATGCCCGGCGCGGTCTGGACCACGGCGCGTGGGTGCCCTTGATGCATCTCT
>CAZCJB010000230.1:979-2558 GCA_964498795.1 uncultured Rubrivivax sp.
CGGTGGTTCAAGTCTCGCTGCCCTTCGACACCGACGAGGCCAAGGCCTTCGCCCTCGGCCAGGCTCTGGCCCCGCTGGCGCAGGATGGAGTGCTGATCGTCGGCTCGGGCAGCCTCACCCACAACCTCCACGAGTTCCGTGCGGATGAGGCCGAGGCTGCGCCCTATGTGCAAGCCTTCTCCGCCTGGGTTCGCCAGGCCGTGCTTGAAGGGGACATGACGCGGCTGGTCCAGACCCTGGCGTTGGCGCCGCATGCCGGTCGTGCGCACCCGACGTCGGAGCACTTTCTGCCGCTGCTGGTGGGGGCAGGTGCAGGTGCAGCTACGGCCCTCAGCCTGGTGACAGTCCTCAACGGCGGAATCCGCCACGGGGTGCTCGCGATGGAGTCGTATGTCTTCGGTCGGAAATTGGAAATCAACATTCGGGCGCACGAACATGGATGAGAGTTCGCTGCCCGGGGCAAGACTGACTAGGGCTTGAGGATCCGCTCAACCTCTTCCCGGACACGGGTGCGCGAGGCGTCCTTTGCGGATGCGTGCATCTGATACCACATCCCGTTCTTCGCACAGGTCTTCCCGTAGTCGTTGTACTCAGCCGCTGTGACCGATCGTCCCTCCACAAAAAACTGGTTTTTGTCCATGTCGAACATTTGGCGGCACTTGCCTACGGTGACCATGTTGCGCTCAAGGTGAGGGGCGCCCTGGTTGCTGTCGAAACCGTGGCGCGCCCCTCTGTAAATCACAAGATCAATCTGTCCCCCTAGGCTCTTGATGAATTCGGTGGCCTCTTTGCATCCGACCTCGTTGAATTGATCGTCCTCGGCGCCGAAAAAGTGAACGATGGGAGATCCGGTTGTCTTTCCAACGCGAGAGCACGACCCATAAAAAGCCAGGTGCACTGCGAACTTCAGGTCATCGTCGATGACCCCTTTGCGGAAGGTGTCGATAGCGGCCATTTGGGTGGCCGCCCCCCCTCTTGAAAATCCGATCACGCCGATGCGGTTGCGGTCGATCCGCGGGTGCTTGGCAATGACCTTGAGCGCCACAAGCGCATCCAGCGCCGACGCCGGGTAGGAGATCTGGGATTGATCCGCCACAGTATTGGCAATCCCACGCGAGGTAAATGAATCGACTGTGAAGGTGGCTATTCCCAGGGACCTCAGCCACAGCGCCCACTCTGTGGCCGTGGTGCGATTGGGCCCCCCGCTGCCGTGAAGAACCACCATGGCAGCCACCTGACCATGCCTGTCCGGAAACTGCAGGTCGCCCGAGATCAAGTCAGTGAACTTGAGGGTTCTACTCACCGCCTGAGCGGTGCTGGAGGCTCGTGCGACTGAAGTGAATTCGATTTTCCCAGCGGTGGCTCCAGTCAAGGGACGGAGTTCTTGCGCTTGCATGAGAGCGGGAAACGCCAGTGCTGCAAGCGTCAGCATCCGAGCGACCGAGACAAGGCGCGTCAACTTTGACTCCTTTCAAGCTGCCAGTTTGAGTCTCCAACTCCGCGCCAAACAGCGGGTCGAAAACTGAGCGAGTTGGTTGAAGATCGCTTTTGGGCTGGGCGCCGACTCCCGTGCATGGCC
>CAZCJB010000231.1:0-1266 GCA_964498795.1 uncultured Rubrivivax sp.
TGGCTTGACCCCCTGACGTTCGCGCAGCGGTGGTGGGATCAGGTCAAACGCATTCTTTTGTGTGACCATGTTGAACTCCAGCGACACAAAGCGAGGCGGCTTCTTTTTGCTTTTGAGAAAGTCACCGACGACACTGGCCGACAACGCACCCCAGCCTGACGGGTCCAACAAAACGGTCGATGCCATGTCGCCGTTGTGCACGGCCGCAAGGGCCGGGGGAGAGCCATTGAGCCCGGTGATGGCCACTTTGCCCGTCAAACCTGCGGCTTTAACCGCTTGGGCCGCACCCAACGCCAAATCGTCGTTGGAGGCATAAATGCAGGTCAGGTCGCGGTGGGCGACCAACGCATCTTCCGCCAATTTCAGGCCGTTCTCGCGCGTTTGAGTGGAATTTTGAGCAAACACCACTTTGAAGCCTGCGGGCTCAACAACATTGCGGAAACTGCGCTCTTGATCCACCATGACCAATGCACCCGCAGGCCCTAACAGCATGGCCACCTTGCCGGGCTTGAGGGACTCCACTGCCCACTTACCTTTGGCTGCCCCGACCAATTTGAAGTCGATGCCGACAAAGGATTCCCACAGCGACGAATACTTGTCGTCCAATGCCCGCGCCACCATGAACACCGGGATGCCCGCTGCTTTGGCTTTTTGAACCGCCATGGCGGGCCCTTCCGTGTTCAATGGCGATAACAGCAGGGCATCCACTTTGGATGCGACCAAGTCATTGATATTGTTGATCTGTTCATTGACATCGGCGTTGGCCGAAAGCAAGGTCACATCGACCTGCATCTCATTGAACTTTTGGACAATGGCTTTACCCATGGCGACATAAAAGGGGTTTTGTGCCTCTGGAAGAGACACACCCACTTTGAACCGGCGGCCTTGCGCCCAAGTCATGCCACTCAGAAAGGCCGTTGAGCCGGCCAATGCAATCAGTCCACGTCTTTGCTTTTGCATGAGAGTTCTCCTATCGCTGGTTTGTGGGTCGTCGACGAGTTCAGTCACTTCTTCTTCACTGCATCCAACGAGGCCGCCAGAATCAATACGGCCCCGATAAAAACACCCTTCCAATGGGGATGCACACCAATGATGTTCAACCCATTGCCAAGCACCATGAGCAGCAGAATCCCCAGCATGGAGCGCCACAGATAGCCGTGCCCGCCGCTCAATGCAGCGCCTCCGAGTACCACGGCAGCAATGGCTTCCAGTTCGTAGAGAAACCCCGCCATGATGGGACCCACCGCGCGGGCGGCGGCGCCTAAA
>CAZCJB010000231.1:1276-2552 GCA_964498795.1 uncultured Rubrivivax sp.
CCATGGGTTCTCCTCCACCCGTGCGCGCGCAAAGCAGCATGCCTGCGATACCACAAGTCAACCCAGAAACACCGAACGCCGCAACTCGAACCAAGGGCACATGCACCCCCGATAAGCGTGCGGCGGTTGCATTGCCTCCCACCGCGTAGACGTTGAGACCGAAGGTCGTGAATCGCAACACCCAGGCGCCCACCAGAAAGACTGTGGCTGCCAGCATGAACAGCACCGGTATGCCTGCGACCTTGGCCGTTCCCCATTCGGTGTAGCTGGCAGGAAAACTGTAGACAGCACCACCATCGGCCACGATCAGCGCCAAACCACGACAAATGTTCAGTGCGCCCAAGGTCACGATCAACGGGGACACGTTGAAGTAGCCCACAAAGATTCCGTTGATGATGCCGATGAGACAACCACATCCGAGGCCAGTCGCCACCCCCAGGGCCACGTGGCCAGTCCGGTCGACGACGGTGGCGGCCAAGACGCCCGATAGCGCCACCACCGCACCGGCCGAAAGATCAAATCCGCCAACAAAGATGACAAAGCTGGCTCCCACCGTGACCACCGCCAGGATCGACACCTGGTTGAGGATGTTGGACACATTGGCCGGAGACAACATCTTGCTGTCCAGTACCTGGAAAAATATCAGCGTGGCCACGAAGATGGCGGGAACGACCCACTGATCCCACGCCAACGCCATGCGGGATCCGTGGTCGTTCAATGTTTTCTTCTTGCGGGGGTCATGCGTCACAAATCGTCCTCTGTCGCGTACCGTCCTGCGATGAACGGATGAAGTGGAGATGGGCGCATGCTAGGAGGACCCGCATGCCCTCCACAATAACATCGGTGACGAAGTTTGTTGCGATTTACGCAAGAAATAAGGGCACCTAGTGCAAACCCTTACCCCTTCATGACCGGCCCTCTAGGGCCAACAAATCCAACAAGGTCGCCGCGCTTCTTGGCAGGCGGCGCCCGGCGCGCGCTACTCCGTGCACCTCCACTCGACCGAGAAGAGGGTGCTCAAGCGGCACGACTGTGAGTCGACCCTGCGCCATCGCTTCCCTGACATAAAGGTCATTAAGAACCGCCACTCCCAAACCGCTGAGCACGCAGTCCAGCACCAGAGGAATTGAGGCACAGGTCATCACGGGATCGAGCACCACCTTCTCCTCCCGGGCAGCGCGCTCCAGCAACTCGCGAGACCTGAAGCCATGCGAGGCCAAGACAAGATCCTGCTCTGCCAATTCCCTCAAGGTGATGGACCGGCGGTGGGCCAGAG
>CAZCJB010000232.1:0-2549 GCA_964498795.1 uncultured Rubrivivax sp.
GTGGCGCGCTTCTTCGAGGATGAAGGGGATGCGGGAGATGCAGCCTCCCCCTCCGCGGCGTGGGGGGCCTTCGCCGGAGCACGCGCAACAGCCGATTGACCCAGCGCGCGTTTGTACTCGTGCGGGAATACCTTGACGAAGCGCCCACGCGCCACCGCCCATTGGTCGAGGATCTCGCGAGCACGCAAGGAACCCGTCCACTTGTGGTGATCCTCGATGAGCTTTTTGAGCTGCACCTCGTCAGCTTGACCCCGGTGCCAGGCCTCGACGTTGCCAGCCGCGGCCTGCTCTTCTTGCGTCAGCACCTTGTCCAGCGCCACCATGGCGGGGTTGCAGCGGGTGGCGAAACTGCCATCTTCATCGTAGACGTAGGCCACACCCCCGCTCATGCCCGCCGCAAAGTTTCGACCCGTGTGGCCCAGCACCACCACGGTACCACCCGTCATGTATTCGCAGCCATGGTCGCCCGTGCCTTCGACCACCGCCATGGCGCCTGACAAACGAACCGCAAAGCGCTCACCGGCCACCCCTCGGAAGTAGGCCTCACCACTGGTGGCCCCCATCAGCGCCGTATTGCCAATGATGATGTTGCGGGTCGCGTCGCCACGGAACTCAATGCTCGGGCGCACCACCACGCGCCCACCCGACAAACCCTTGCCGGTGTAGTCGTTGGCGTCCCCAATCAGGTACTGCGTGATGCCATTGGCCAAGAAGGCCCCAAAACTCTGCCCTCCAGTGCCCTCCATCTGCATGAAGATCGTATGGTCAGGCAAGCCTTCGGGACGATGTCGCACCAACTCGCCCGACAGCATGGCCCCCACCGAGCGATTGACGTTGCGCACATCTTCCATGAAGTGCACTTTCTCACCCCGCCCGATGGCCGGACGGCATCGCTCGATCAGCTTCAAATCCAGCGCCCGATCAAGTCCATGGTCTTGGGTTTCGATTTGAAACCTCGGCACTTCAGGTCCGACGGCCGGCAGGTGGAAGACCCGGCCGAAGTCCAAGCCACGCGCCTTCCAATGCTCGACGCCTTTGCGCGTGTCCAGCAGATCGGCACGCCCCACCAAGTCATCAAATTTGCGAATGCCCAACTGCGCCATGATCTGCCGCGCCTCTTCGGCGACGAAGAAAAAGTAGTTCACGACGTGCTCGGGCTTGCCGCTGAACTTCTTGCGCAGGACCGGATCTTGAGTGGCCACGCCCACAGGACAGGTGTTGAGATGGCACTTGCGCATCATGATGCAGCCTTCCACCACCAGAGGCGCCGTGGCGAATCCGAACTCATCGGCACCCAACAAGGCGCCTATGACCACGTCACGGCCTGTCTTCATTTGCCCGTCGGCCTGCACGCGGATCCGACTGCGCAAGCGGTTGAGCACCAACGTTTGCTGCGTCTCGGCCAGCCCCAATTCCCAGGGCGTGCCCGCGTGCTTGATAGACGACCAGGGTGAGGCCCCCGTGCCGCCATCGTGGCCGGCAATGACCACATGGTCGGCTTTGCACTTGGCCACGCCCGCGGCAATGGTGCCCACCCCCACCTCGCTGACCAGCTTGACGCTGATGTCCGCACGCGGGTTGACGTTCTTGAGGTCATGGATGAGCTGTGCGAGGTCCTCAATCGAGTAAATGTCATGGTGCGGCGGCGGGCTGATCAAGCCCACACCCGGCACCGAGTAACGCAAAAAGCCGATGTATTCGCTGACCTTGCCCCCAGGCAGTTGGCCCCCTTCGCCCGGCTTGGCACCTTGCGCCATCTTGATCTGGATTTGGTCTGCACTGACCAGGTACTCGGCCGTCACGCCAAAACGCCCCGAGGCCACTTGCTTGATCTTGCTGCGCAGGCTGTCGCCTTCTTGCAGCTCAATGTCGGCTTCGACCACTCGCTTGCCGATGACATCGCTCACTTTTGTGCCCGATGCGATCTTGATGCCTTTGAGTTCGTTGCGATAGCGGGCTGGATCCTCGCCCCCTTCGCCGGTGTTGCTCTTGCCGCCAATTCGATTCATGGCCACCGCCAGCGTGGCATGCGCCTCGGTGGAGATGGATCCGAGCGACATGGCGCCCGTGGCAAAACGCTTGACGATCTCGCTGGCCGGCTCGACCTCGTCCAGTGAGATGGCTTTGGTCGGGTCCACCTTGAACTCGAACAAGCCTCGCAGCGTCATGTGGCGCTTGCTCTGATCGTTGATGATCTGGGCGTACTCTTTGTAGGTGTCAAACTTGCCGGAGCGGGTGCTGTGTTGCAGCTTGGCGATGGCGTCAGGCGTCCACATGTGCTCTTCACCACGGACCCGCCATGCGTACTCGCCCCCCGCATCGAGCGACTTGGCCAACACCGGATCGTCGCCAAAAGCTGCCCGGTGCATGCGCAGGGCTTCTTCGGCCACCTCGAAAATGCCTATGCCTTCCACCTGCGAGGCGGTACCGCGGAAATACTTGTCCACGAAACGCTTTTCCAGGCCAATGGCTTCAAAGAGCTGGGCCCCGCAGTAGGACATGTAGGTGCTCACGCCCATCTTGGACATGATCTTGGACAGGCCCTTGCC
>CAZCJB010000233.1:0-2533 GCA_964498795.1 uncultured Rubrivivax sp.
GCTCACCCCTCTGCTCTTTTTAGACTACGACGGCGTACTGCACCCAGCCAGCCAGCCGTTTGAAGAGTTCTGCTGTGCCGAGCGACTGGCACTGAGCTTGCAAGGGTTGTCTTGTGACATCGTCATTTCATCGAGTTGGCGTTTTCACCGCAGCCCCTCGGCCTTGACCCAAGGGCTACCTGCGGCCCTAAGACAGCGGGTGGTGGGCACCACAGGTGCGGCTTATGTGGGCCGGTGGGCCCGGTATGAAGAAATCAACGCTTGGCGCCATGGGCATTCGCCCCTTGCGCCCTGGCGCGCGTTGGATGACGCGCGGCTAGAGTTCCCCAAAGGATGTGCGGAAGTGCTCTGGTGCAACCCCACCACGGGCTTGTGCGACCGGGTGGCGCGCGAGCTTAGAGACTGGCTGGTGGCGGTGCAAGTTGAGTTGCCTTGAACTGCAGCAAGTGCTGCCACATGCGCGCGGGATGAAACTTGTGGGGCCGTAATTGGCCTTGGCGCGTATCGCACTGCATGACGCTTTTGAACATGCCTTGGGTGAGCTCATCTTGCAGAAGTTGCGTGGCACCCCAATAGGCACCCATCAGTCCACCCACGATGCAGGCATTGGTGTCGGTGTCGCCACCGGCAGACAAGGTGTGGCCGATGGCCCCATGAAAGCTCGAGCCCTGGTGCAGGTGGAAAAACGCGCGGGTGAAACCGTGGCGCACAAAGCCCATCTGCCACTTGGCATCGGGCAATCGGCCGTGCAGCGCATCGTGGAGCCAGTGGGCCACTTCGCTCTGCACACTTTGCAAATACTCGCGCGAGGCGTTGATGGCCCCGGCATGGTCTTTGGGTGCACGCACCAAATGCCGGATGGCCAGAACATAGGCCGCGTTGGCCTGCTGACAAGTGGGGTGCGGGTGGCTCAACGCGGCATCAAACGCCGCCCACCGGGCTGCGGCCTGTGCGGTCCATGCGGCAGCGGCCACGGCCAGAGGTGTCACCCGCATGAGTGCGCCATTGGCTTGGGATGCAGCATTGAATGCAAGGGCCTCTTGTTGACACATCTTGGTCAGCGCTCGGCCGGTGCGTCCGTGTCCAAAGGCAGCCCGGCAAGCTGAGCCCATGTCAAAGGGGTTGGATTCGGCCCAGTCCACATAGGCGGCCGACACTGTGCTGGCCACATAGCGGCCCCCGTTCGCGGCCAAGGCCTGAGCCAAGGCGATGGCCAACTCACCATCGTCGGTGACTTGGCCTGGCGCCACGCCAAAGACGCCGCCGCCGGGCATCTGAAGGGCATGCGCCACGTCGCGGTCAGAAGGCGTGCCGTCACAAAATTCCAGAACCGCCCCCGCAGCGTCTCCCACCAGGGCGCCCCACACGGCGCCCTGGCCGGCACTTTGTGCAGGGGTGAGGCTAACGGCGTTCACGTCTGCGACGATCACGCGCGGCTTGGGCCAGGCGATTGGCACGCTCCAACACCTGCTTTTGACAAGCGTGATCGGTACAAAGGCGGGCCGGGTCGGGCTCGATCCCTACCCGCAGCAAATCCAAGCGGTCGGCATCCCAACAGGCCCTGAGCGCTGCATCGCCCTGCGTGTGGCCATCGCTGTGCAGCCGCATGGCCTCGCACAGGCGCTCAAACTCTGAATCGCTCAGTTCGGTGATCACGCGCTCGCGCTTGAGTTGCACCGCAAAGTCGGCCGCCCGCGAGCCATGCAAAGGGTCTTGGTACTCGTTATGCCGCTGCGAGTCGTGCAGATAAGCAAACCAAGCCAAGATGGCCGGGTTAACGTCCTCCCTATGCGCCAATTGCCGGCCGTGAAACCACACCCGGCTCCAGTGCGACACCCCATGTACCCCGTGATGGAAGGCGAGCCGAAACTGCGGCTTGACCACTTTGAGGGCTTTGTGGACGATTTGGGAGTGGCGGGGGTTTGGGGTGGGCATGGCAAGCCAAACTTGACGAAGGCTAGGCGGGTCGTCCGCGCTCCTGTAGTATTTGAAGTGAAAACAATCTATCCTAACTCTGATTGTTGCGGTCATCCTCAGCAGGCACGCCCCTTACGGGCGGTTGCGGCTGGAGATCTTGAGGAGAAGCTTGATGGGTGAGTCCATGGTGGCCTCTAATTTCGTGCTCTTGGTCTTTGTTGCGTTGGTGCTTATTGCGCTCAAATTGGGCGTGAAGATCGTTCCGCAATCGGAGAACTGGTTGGTGGAACGGTTGGGCAAATTCAACCGCAAGCTCGAAGCGGGTTTGCATTTGATCATCCCGTTCTTTGAGGCTGTTCGCTACAAGGTCCCCATCCAAGAGCGGCAGCTGCCCCCGAAGCCGATCAACGCCATCACGTTGGATAACGTGACGATCTCAGTGTCATTGGCCGTGCTCTATCGGATTGTGGATGCCTCCAAGACCATGTACCGCATTGCCAATGTGGACGATGCCATCATGACCATCGTGAACGGCACCGTGCGCAGCGTGATCGGCAAGACCGATCTTGATGGCGTGCAGTCCAACCGCCGCCAACTCTCGGATGAAATTGAGAGT
>CAZCJB010000234.1:0-2526 GCA_964498795.1 uncultured Rubrivivax sp.
GAGGCGCTGGCGCGCGTGGGTTTGAGCGGTCGGGCGCATCGATTCGCCCGAACTTTGTCGGGGGGTCAACAGCAGCGCCTTGCATTGGCACGTGCTTGGGCCACCCGGCCCGACGTGCTCTTCTTGGACGAGCCCACGGCCAGTCTCGACCCTGGCGCCAAGCGCGAGGTGGAAAGTCTGATTGCCGAATTCGCCGCCGAAGGGTTGACCGTGGTGATGAGCACCCACAATCTGGGCCAGGTGAAACGCTTGGCTCATCGGGTCGCCTATTTGGAAGGTGGACAACTGTTGGTGGACTGCACGGTAGATCAGTTTTTCAATGGGCCGGTGCCGGCGCAAGCGGCCCAATTTCTTCGAGGAGAACTGGTGTGGAGGTGACCTTGGGTCGTCTCGTGGGCCGTGCGGTGGCGTGGGTGCGAGCGCTCATGTGGGCATGGGCCTGCGTGTCGGCCGCGCTCACAGGGTGGCCAATGCAGGCCTTGGCCCAAACGCCGTCCATCGTGATGGCGTCTACCACCTCCACCGAACAATCAGGCCTGTTTGGCCAGTTGTTGCCGGCCTTCAAGCAAGCCACGGGCATCGAGGTGCGGGTTGTCGCCGTGGGCACAGGGCAGGCCTTGGACATGGCTCGGCGGGGAGATGCCGACGTAGTGTTCGTCCACGACACGGCCGCCGAAGAAAAGTTTGTGGCCGAAGGCTATTCGCCCAGACGACAGGACGTGATGTACAACGATTTTGTGCTCGTCGGCCCGGCCCACGATCCGGCCAAGACACAAGGGCAGGACATCGCAGCGGCCCTGTCCAAGCTGGCCGCGTCCTCCGCTGCGTTCATCTCTCGCGGCGACAAAAGCGGCACCCATGCGGCCGAACTGCGCCTCTGGAAGCGTGTGGGTGTCGACCTCAGCGCACGCAAGCCCGCCGGCTACAGGGAGTGCGGCTGCGGCATGGGGCCGGCTCTGAACATGGCCTCGGCGCTGAATGGCTATGTGTTGGCCGATCGAGGCACTTGGTTGGCTTTTAAAAACCGCGGTGACTTGAAGATCTTGGTCGAAGGTGACAAGGGTCTGTTCAACCAATATGGCGTGATGGTGGTGAGCCCTGCCAAACATCCACACGTCAAGGTCAAAGAGGCTCAAGCTTTTGCGCAGTGGGTGGTGTCACCGGCCGGCCAAACCGCGATCGCTGCGTACAAAGTGGGCGGGGAGAGCCTGTTCTTTCCGAACGCGGCGCGACCTTAGGCGGACGCTAGATCCTCGAGTGGGCGGGAGATTGCCGCGGCCCTGCGGGCCTCGCAATGACGCTGGAGGTCATTGAGAGGGCCCGGTGCCACCGATGTCATTGCGAGGCCCGGTGCCACCGATGTCATTGCGAGGGCCCATTGGGCCCGCGGCAATCTTTGCCCCTCAACCCGCCGGCTGCGCCAAATCGCGCAAGCGGGTGGGCCCTGCCTGCGACTCGATATGCCGCATCACGGCGCCAAACAGGCCCAACTTGGCTAGCAATTCCAGCACCACGAACATTGGCCCGACCAACAAGCCCACCAAGTCATCGGCAAAAGCCGGTTTACGCCCTTCGTAGTAGTGACCCACGAACTGGATGATCCATCCCACCACGAACAAACCCACGCCCCAAATCCAGCGGTCCGAGGCCGTGGTGGTGGCGATTTCTTGACCTGCCCACAGCAAGGCCCCCACGACCCCTGAAACGGCTACGCCCAGGCCCCACATGCCCCGGGTGACGTACCACAGGGTGGTCAGACCAAAAATCACCCAAGCCGGCGTGAGTAACAGGCCGCCCGCCTGGGCTTGGGGTGTGGCCAGCAACACGCCCAGGGCCAGCACGATCAAGGGTACCCCCACGAGATGGGTTTGGATGTTGCGAGGGTCGCGGTGGTATTCAGCGTACTGAACCAACAGCGTCATGGCAGGGCGAAACGGCGTGGGCATGGCAGTCCTCCGGCAAGCGCCAAATCCTACTCCTAGAATGGCGTGGTTGGAAGCCAAGCCCACAGGGCAAAGGACCGGTCATGAGCATCAAAAGTGACAAATGGATACGCCGCATGGCCGAGCAGCACGGCATGATCGAACCCTTCGAACCCGGGCAGGTGCGGCAATCGCCAGATGGCCAGCGCATCGTGAGTTACGGCACCAGCAGTTACGGCTACGACATCCGTTGTGCACCAGAGTTCAAAGTGTTCACCAATGTGCACAGCACGGTGGTCGACCCCAAAGCGTTTGATGAGCGCAGCTTCGTGGACATTCACAGCGAGGTGTGCATCATCCCGCCCAACAGCTTTGCGCTGGCGCGCACGGTGGAATACTTTCGCATTCCGCGCAATGTGCTCACCATTTGCTTGGGCAAGAGCACCTACGCACGCTGCGGCATCATCGTCAACGTCACGCCGTTTGAGCCCGAGTGGGAAGGCTATGTGACCCTGGAGTTCTCCAACACCACACCACTGCCCGCCAAGATTTATGCGGGTGAGGGCTGTGCCCAGGTGTTGTTCTTTGAGAGCGACGAAGTCTG